>NZ_VPBZ01000009.1:0-198184 GCF_013418475.1 Acinetobacter sp. YH12140 | reverse complement strand
GTAGCAGGATCAAACCAAATGGCAATATTTCCGCGACTCATGAGTGCTCGGTTATATGCGGGCCAATTGGTTGTGCGGTAGATTTTGTGTGTAGGCTTCTTCATTTGAAAATTATATCGCTGAAAAACCCTTTACAGATAGGTTTGTGCAACAAAGCCTCTCTTATATAATCTGTAGCACCAAAACTTAGCATATCCCCGACTCCTGCCGAAAAATCTACTACCTCTTGTGGTAAAGCAGGTGGAACCCATGGGGTTTCCATTTTAGGAACTTGGCTAGCATTATAAATACGTAATTGTTGTTCGGCTTTTTTATTCTGTTCTCTTGCCCATTCATTATATTTGGCATTATTTTCTTCAATAGCTTTTCTTTGCGCCGCCTGCTCCTTACGCCAACGATCCATTTCAATTTGTTGCTGGCGAAGCTGGTTTGATTTATTTTCCTGTGCTAACGCTTGCGAATCAGGACGTCCATAGCTATCAGATGCTGGATACCAATCTGATCCTTCCTTACGATCTGAATATGCACCTTTCACATTTGTCCATATCCCTGCTAACCCCATTGGATCCACCCATTGATTCGGATCATTCACATAACTAGAATTATTTAATCCGCCAAACAACCCAATCGGATCTTTACTTACATACCTTGCACTATGCGGCTCATAATATCTGTAACGGTTATAATGTAAGCCTGTTTCGTGGTCGTAATATTGTCCTTGAAAACGAATATTGGTTTGCTCCAAAAAGTTTTCACTGGTCTTAATCTCTAAAGCTGTCCCCCACGTATCCTGTTTAATTTCCCAAATACACTCACCCAACTCATTACTCAGCGTTTGTGGTGTGCCCACTTGGTCACAGTGATAAAAAGCAACGCGTTCTAGCTCTGCTTTGTTCTTTCTCGTTTCTGTTTTCCATACAGGGTCTTTATAAATTGAGTAAGGTTCACGTTGGAATTTTGAATAGTCTGGGGTCTCAATCAGTTTGATAAAGCCTGTATAGCCTGTTTGGAGTAATGGTACAAAACTCTTTGCTTCATAGACATAATGCTTAGTATAGTTTTCATCAGCATTATTAGATTGCTGTGACTCCCAAATCATCAAGTCACCGTCCCAGCCAAATAAAGTCAGGGTTTGCGCATTTTGATTTTTCTTGTATAAACGCCGTCCAAATACATCATACCCATATTCAGTCACTTGACCATTATGATCACTGCAAATCAAACGGTTCAGATTATCCCACGTCAGTTTTAATCATTTGCCTGCATGGCTGCTTTCAATCACATTGCCTTGTGCATCGTATTTATAGTTTTTACCCTTATATTGAGCGATCAAATTACTTTTCGCTTGAGACGCTTGTGTAGCAAGGGAGTCAATCAAATTCCCTGCAGGGTCAAAAGTAAAGCTTTCCATTTTATGCATACTTTTGCTCTGTATCAAACGGCCAACCGCATCATATTGATAATTCAGCTTGCCTAAACGGCTGTCGTCCACCTACGTGAGTAAGTATTTTTTTCGTCTTGGGAATGACGTTCTGCTCGGTAATTTGAGGCTTTCTGAACTTGATCTAAGGTATGCTGTTCAGGGCGGATGAGCTGAGTGAGCCCATATCATTGTAGTTTTTAGTTTGGATAAACTATTTGTAATAACTCAAAACCGATCTGACCGTTATCCTTTTTATCATGCTTGTCAGTTTAAATCTTCGCAATCTAGAGGTTATTTAATATTTCACCTTTGTGTAACAACGCCTCCCCAAACTAATCATCCATACTTTTAACTATATAATTCACAACCATAATAAAGGAAATGAGAACCCCTATAAAAAGAATAAATATCGATAAATAATAATTAAAAGAGTCCTCCAAATATATATTTAATGACCTCCTAGCTCTACACTCCTTAAAATATACACAATCATAAAGCATAGTAGATATTAAATATAAGACTACAACTGAAAAACCACCACCATTTTTAAGAAATTTAAAAATCATTACACTTCCCATATACCTCTATAATTTTCTGATTATAAATATTATTATCTATACTTCCCGGATCAAGATTTTTTTCATCCTCAGAGAAATTATATTTGTAATTTTTCTGTAAATCATTATATACACACTCACATATTTCTTCTCCAAACTCACCTGAATTTATACAACCACTAATAAAATCATTTTTATTATTTACAATTATCGCAGGATTTATACCACAAGATACAATAAAAAAACAACAAAAAGAATACATAATTTGTATTTTATAATATTCATTTACTTATCAACTCCATGCTTTTCAACCTGATCACGGCTTTGTTGCACAAAGATTTGAAATGCAAAGCGCCCCTAATTAAGCCAAATTTAAGGCGTAACTTGGGTAAGTGGTCGACTTAATTCCGTAAATCTGTTAAGGACTGCTACACGTGCATGGATCTCATTCACTTGGCTATCAAAACTCCTTGCACTGAGTTTATCTCCTAATAATTTGATGCAATGCATCTTAGTTTCAACCAAACTTCGCCGATGATAGCCTGACCATTTTTTCCATAGTGTCCTGCCTAAACGTTTAATTGTTCGAAGTAATTCATTTCGCTCTAGCGAGCTACTCTTTGTATCTTTCCATGGTTTCGCATTTTTTCTAGGTGGAATCACCGCATGCCCTTGCCGACCTGCAATGACCTGACGGCATTGCTTGGTGTCATAAGCTCCATCAGTATAAACAGAGTCGATCCGCTCATCTTGTGGAATCTGATTAAGTAAATCACCAAGCACCTGTGAATCACTGACATTATTGGTTGTAAGCTGAACTGCTCGTATTTGTAGGGTTTTAGCATCTATACCAATATGAAGTTTACGCCATTGGCGACGATATTCAGGTCCATGTTTCTTGCGTTTCCATTAGCCCTCACCTAGAAACTTCATGCCTGTAGAGTCTATGAGTAGATGCAGCCCATCGCTACTTTTTTGGTAGCTGATTACAATATCAATATGCTTTTGTCTTCTACAAAGCGTGGTGTAATCTGGAGCTATCCAATTTAATCCGCAATAATCAGACTTTGCACAAAGCCAGTAACCATACGTAAAGACAGACGAAATAAGGATTTAATCATTAAGCAGCATTGGATGGCTGCGTCGGAGTAGGTTTGATTTCGCCCTTGTTTGCCTTTTGATGGCGCATACAATTGAGTCGTATGATCAAACTAAATTGAGAAGATATTTCCTCGATTTATTAATGCTCGGTTATAAGCGGACCAATTCGTTGTACGATAGATTTTAAGAGCAGGCTTCTTTATGTGAAAATTGTATTTCTAACAAAGCCTTTAAGAATAGGTTTGTGCAACAAAGCACTAACACATACATTAAAGAGTTACTCTAAACATTTTTTCAAGGGCATTCTGTATGCTCAAAATTCATTTCATCTGATTTATAATTAGTCATCCATATATAAACTGTATTATAATTTAATCGTGAACTAAAAAATTTTCCATTTTTAGTTTTTTTAATTTTATCATTTGGATAATATATTCCTATCGCATCATTACTTCCAGGCTTACAATAAGACCAATAATAACCTTCTAAATTATAATTATTACTCCAACCACTTTTTATAAGCCTCTTATTAACTTCTAATAAATCATCAATTTTTATGTCTTTTTTATCAATTTCAACATCTAAAGCAACATATGAATTAGTGGTTCTACCATATACAATGTTATAATTAAAACCTTTAAATATTTTATCTGCTTCTTTGTGAAATTTATTTGATTTATACGGTGTCGTGCTGCTACAAGCAGTCAAAAAAGTAATTAGAATTACTAACATTATTCTCATCGTATTCCCCTTAAAATAAACGACCAAATTCATCTGTAAAAGTACCCCATCCTTTACCTTGAGACTCTAAATTCTTAATCTTTTGTTCAAGTATCATAGCTTCATTTTCTTTATTTATTTGCTTTAAAAATTTAACAGGATTAATTTCCTTATCCCCAAATACTTCAAGAAATGACGCATCTATACCTGGAGTACCTAGACCAACTTCAATAGCAAAAGGTGTCTTTGTAGATAGTGAAGTTAGAAAATCTTCCCCCATTGGAGTACTAATGCCAATTTTCCACCATGGTCCACCACTAATCCCAACAGCTTGACCATTGATAAATCTGTCTGTTCTTTCAGTATTATTTCGCCCTCTTCCGTTAAATATTTTACCCAACATACAAGAACCTCCGACCGTACTTTTCAATCTCTTTGAAATCGTTTTTTCTTTGTGAATATCTTTTAATGTTGAAGGAATATTAAGACCAGCTCCACCATAGACTTTGCCACTATATAAGTTAATAATTACCATGCCTTCAGCACCGCCACCTGCAACTGAACAATATGCGTAATCAAATAATGCTTCACATTGCCCAGTACGACGACACTCTTCAATTTGTTGAAGCCTTTTTTTAATCTCTCTATCAGCTACCAATCCCATTGGATCCACCCACTGATTCGGATCACTCACATAAACTGAATTATTCATACCACCTATTAAACCTATTGGATCTTTACTTAAATATTTCGCACTAAGTGGATCATAATAACGATAATGGTTGTAATGCAAATCTGTTTCCACATCATAATATTGACCTTGGAAACGTATATTCGTTTGCTCAATAAAATTATGAGAGGCCTTTATTTCTGAAACTGTACCCCATGTATTCAGCTCAATTTCCCAAATACACTCACCTAACTCATTACTTAAAGTCTGAGGTGCCCCTATTTGGTCACAGTGGTAAAAGGCAACTCGTTCTAATTCAACTTTATTCTTTCGGGTTTCTGTTCTCCAAATCGGATCTTTATAAACCGAATATTCTTCATGCTGAAATTGGGCATAGTTAGGGGTTTCTAAAAGCTTGATAAACCCTGTATAGCCCGTTTGTAGTAATGGCACAAAACTCTGTGGTTCATAGACATAATGCTTAGTGTAGTTTTCATCTACTGTATTGGATTGCTGCGACTCCCAAATCATCAGGTCTCCGTCCCAGCCAAATAAAGTCAGGGTTTGTGTATTTGGGTTTTTTTTAAATAATCGTCGGCCAAATACATCATAACCATATTCAGTCACCTGACCCTGATGATCACTGCGAATCAATCTATTCAGGTTATCCCACGTCAGTTTTAATGTTTTACCTGCATGGCTAGTTTCAACCACATTGCCTTGCGCATCGTATTTATAATTTTTACCCTTATATTGAGCAATCAAATTACTTTTAACTTGAGATGCTGGCATGGCAATCGGGTCAATCAAATTCCCTGCTGGGTCAAAAGCAAAGCTTTCTGTTTGATGTTGACTTTGACTCTGTGTTAAACGGCCAATTGCATCATACTGATACGTCAGCCTACCTAATCGACTGTCATTCACTTGGGTGAGCAAATAATTTTGATCATATTGATAATGCCGTTCTGCTCGATGCTGTACACGACCTGCAGTTTCTTGTTCTGGTCGAATAATTTGTGAACTCAGCAGACCGACATCATTATAATTTTTGCTTTGAATTAAGCCATTGGCCAACATACGAGCTGTTTCACGGTGTAAGTCATCACGTTGGAACGCGACCATATCTTGTTGATTAAATGCAATACCATAGATATGCCCTGAACCATAGCTTAGATTGCTTTGAACTTGCCCATCAGGACGAATCGTCTTGCTTAAATTACCCAATTCATCATACTCATAACGCAATACCGCAGTCATAGGGCTCAAGTTGGGTACTTTGTAATGCTGATGCTCACGTACCAATTGCCCAAGCGCATTTCGATAGAAATCACTTTGGCTTTCTTTATTTTTTGCTTTGCTCAGTTGGTTATTCAGATTATATTCAAACTCTTCGGTTTGGCTATGACGCGTTTGCACATGGGTATAAGTTTTTGATGCAATCATGCCATCAGCAAAGTAGGCAAATTGAGTAAAAACATTCGGCTGGCGAATTTGAAACAATTGACCATTTTCATTGTAGCTATAGTGCTTTTCTTCCCCATCAAAAGCTTGTTCATGTACCAATTGCCCCAAACGGTTATAACTAAATAAATATTCCGCATGGTTTTGATTGATCAGCTTTTGAATACGGCCTTGATTGTCCCATTGGTAGCCAATTTGATGACGGTTCGCATCTATACGCTGTTCGAGCAACCCCGCAGCATTATAACGGTACTGCGTGCTTAAACCTTTGGTATCCGTATGCTTGAGCAAGCGCCCTTCTTCATCATGCTCAAATTGTTCTTTTAAACCATCAGGATAAACAATCGCTTTAAGCTGACCTTTGTCTTTTCCTGCTGAGCTGTAGATATATTTGACTTGCTTTGCATCAGCAGACGCTTACTTAATGAGAGTTTGTGGAGTACCTACACAGTGATAAAATACAACCCGTTCTAATTCATCTTTCTCAACCAAATAAAGTTAAATTATTCTCAGCGAGTAAATGGCGTTTTAATTTCTGTAATATTCCATACATGTATTAATCCCTAATTTATTGTAATAAAAAGCGAAATACCAATAATCATTACTAGTAAAGTTAACTTCATCACCATCTCTTGAGTAATGTTTACTATAAATAGGATTTAATATATCAACAGAGTAATCATTTGTTTTACAAAAACTATAATAGTTATTATATGAATCAATCAAACTCCATTTATCAGCTAATAACGCTTTTTTTATTTTTTCATAATCATTATTAGAGAAATTTTCTTTACTTATTTTTAAAACCACAAGTTGAGTAGAGCTTTTTTTCCGGAGAGTCTCATAACTAAAACTATATTCTTTAAATAGTTTTTCAGATAATTCTTTTAAATCTATTTCATCATTTTTACTATTATTTAATGATGTGCAGTTTATAAGTAAAAGAGATAGTATAATATAACATAGTATTTTTTTCATTTTATAACCTCTAATCTTGTGTACGAACTAAAGTAGGCTTACTATCACTTACACTTATATCTACTCCAGGAGTACCCATACCAACTTCCACACCAACAGGTCCATTCCTATCAAAGAAGGAGCCAGCAGGAGTTGTAACTCCAATCCTAGCTCCCCACCATCCAACACTCTGAGATATTCCCATGCCTGTTAGAAATTCATCAGTAGCTTTTGAATTTGTCAAACCTGATGGTTTATTTAATATATATCCTGCCATGCAGCTACCACTAAACATTTTTCTTAGTTTATTCAGCTTAGTAGCTCCTATTTTAAATTTATTATCTATACTTTTTTCAGCAATATCTCCTACCGTTTTTGCATGATCTTTCATATCTTTAGTTCCAGTTAACGAAATACCACCCGCGGTATAGACATTACCATTATGTAAATTATATATCTTAGAACCTCCAAATGCTGAGAATCCTCCAGTACATATTACATAATCAAACAAAGGTTCTACTGCAATTTCACATTGTCTCCCTGTTTTCATCCAACAATCATAATTACGCTGTCCTTCATATGCTATTCTAGCTTGAGCACTTGCTGGAATTCCAAACATTTCACCAAAATTAAAACTATTTAATCCTTCTGGATCGACCCACAAATTAGGATCATTCACATAAGCCAAGTTATTCAATCCACCTTCTAGTCCTATTGGATCTTTACTTACATACCTTGCACTATGCGGCTCATAATATCTGTAGCGGTTATAATGTAAACCTGTCTCCTTGTCGTAATATTGGCCTTGGAAACGAATATTTGTTTGTTCAAGTAGGTTTTCACTAGCCTTAATTTCTAAAGCAATACCCCATGTATTCTGCTTAATTTCCCAAACACATTCACCCAACTCATTACTTAAGGTTTGCGGTGTACCTACTTGGTCACAGTGGTAAAATGTAACTTTTTCTAATGCAGCCTTATTCTTCCGTGTTTCAGTTTTCCATACTGAGTCTTTATAAACTGAGTAAGGTTCTGTTTGGAACTTTGAGTAGTCTGGTGTTTCAATTAATTTAATAAATCCGGCATAGCCTGTTTGTAGCAAGGGTACAAAGCTATTCGGCTCATAAACATAATGCTTGGTATATTGCGCTTGTTCATTACTGGATTGTTGTGACTCCCAAATCATTAAGTCACTATCCCAGCCAAATAACGTTAAGTTTTTTTCTATTGGGCTATGTTTATATAAGCGTCGACCAAAGACATCATAGCCATAAGTCGTGACTTGGCCATTGTTATCACTTTGAATCAGACGATTTAGGTTATCCCACGTTAGTTTTAGCGTTTTGCCTGCTTGGGTCGTTTCAATCACATTGCCTTGCGCATCGTATTTATAGTGTTTGCCTTGATATTGCGTAATCAGGTTATTTTTCACTTGTGATGATTGTGTCGCAATCGGGTCAATCAAGTTACCCGCTGGGTCAAAGGCAAAGCTTTCTGTAAGTTGCGGACCTTGGCTTTTGATCAATCGTCCAATTACATCGTATTGATAGTTGAGTTGACCTAAGCGACTGTCCTCAACTTGGGTCAGTAAGTAGTTTTTATCGTATTGATAATGACGTTCTGCTTGATGCTGTACACGACCTGTAGTTTCTTGTTCTGGTCGAATAATTTGTGAACTCAGCAGACCGACATCATTATAATTTTTGCTTTGAATTAAGCCATTGGCCAACATACGAGCTGTTTCACGATGCAAATCATCACGTTGGAATGCCACCATATCTTGTTGGTTAAAGGCGATGCCATAGATATGCCCTGAACCATATGTCAGATTGGTTTGGACTTGTCCATCTGGGCGGATAGTCTTGCTTAAGTTGCCCAACTCATCGTATTCGTAACGCAACACTGCAGTCAGCGGCTTTAAATTTGGCACGTTATAGTGCTGATGTTCGCGTACCAACTGCCCGAGCGGATTTCGATAAAAGTTGATTTTGCTTTCTTTATTTGTCGCTTGGCTGAGTTGATTATTTAGATTGTATTCAAATTCTTCAGTTTGACTGTGTCGTGTTTGCACATGCGTATAGGTTTTTGAAGCAATTGAACCGTCTGCATGATAACCCAATTGGGTCAGGATATTCGGTTGACGTATTTGAAACAGCTGTCCATTGTCATTGTAACTATAATGCTTTTCTTCGCCATCAAAGGCTTGTTCATGCACCAACTGCCCAAAACGGTTATAACTAAATAAATATTCCGCATGGTTTTGATTGATCAGCTTTTGAATTTGACCTTGCTTATCCCACTGATAGCCAATTTGATGACGGTTCGCATCTATACGCTGTTCGAGCAAACCCGCAGCATTATAACGGTACTGCGTACTTAAACCTTTGGTATCCGTATGCTTGAGCAAGCGCCCTTCTTCATCATGCTCAAATTGTTCTTTTAAACCATCAGGATAGACAATTGCTTTAAGCTGACCTTTGTCTTTACCTTCTGAGCTGTAGATATATTTGACTTGCTGCGCATCTGCAGACTGCTGGGCCGTCAGTGCGCCTTCTTCATCGTATTCCCATGCGCTTTCTTTACCTGAACAATCGCTATATGCGGTCATTTGCCCCAAATCATTGTATTGAATTTTTTTAGCGCCGCCTTTGGCATCAATGATTTCGACAATTTGATTATCGTTGTTGTATTTATATTGCGTGCTATGACCTAAAGGATTAATTTCCTTCGTTACATTACCGTCTGCATCGTATTCTTTTTTCCAAATATGACCTTCTGGATCTTTAGTTTCCGTCAAATTTCCTGCTTCATCATAGGCAAAACGGATGATGCCTCCATTCGGCTGTACAATTTTAATCAGCTGATCTTGCTCGTTATAAATTTGTTCGGTTTCTAGGCCTGCAAAATCAATTTGACGGGTAATGCGTTTTTGACTGTCACGCGATAGCCATTTTTCACGGCCATCGGCTAAGCGTGTGCGATAGGTAAAACCATCTAAATCAAAGTAGTAATAGGTCGGCACATCATAAGCATCATATACAGCAACTTGGCGCAGTCGTGGATGCCACTCCAAACGGGTCTTAAAGCTGCCGTCATCTGCCCATTCTGCTATGGCTTTGGCATTCGCTTCTTTGGATTCATAACGAATATTTTGCCCACGCCCTGTACGGTCGGTATAACGGGTCAGCTGATGCGCATCATTATATTCATAGCTGCGCACGTGACCATTTTGATCTACAGCCTTAATTAAATTGCCTTGCGTATCATATTCATAACGTGACACTGGCTCTGCCTGTTCATCCACAAAAGCAGCGATAACTTTTACTTGATCATTAAAGGCAAACTTGAGCTGGTGTTTAGCTTTCTTCAATTGAAAATCAATACTTTGCAGATAAGCCTGCTGTTCAAATAGTAAATAACTTAAAGCAACTTTTTCATCTGTTTCTTCATTAAATTGCTGAATCAACTGATAGTGTTTTCCGCCATTAAAGCTGTGAAAATGGAAACTCCACGCTGAACCAAAGTTTAGCAGCAAATCTTCATTTTCTAAAGGTTCTACCGTAAAGCCTTCATAAGGCACCGTGTATGCTTCATAGGTAATTGAATCTGGTAGCTGATGCTTGCGCCCATTACTATCAATAAACAAATAGCCGTTTCTATTTTGGATGATGACATTCGAAAAAGGCATCATCCAACGAGCGCCTATCATGCTGCCATCAAACTCATGCATTTGCGAATTATATTGACGGCTAAAGCTAAAACCCACTTTAGGTAAATTAAAATCGGTGTGATTGACCCGTTCAGCACCTATAGCATAACTAATACTGTTATCAGTTGCTGAATCACTAGGTGTAGCATCCTCATTTGGAATCGAACAAGTCGAATCATTCAATGCGTCAGCCTGTAAAGCTAAAAACTCTAAAGTATCCCCTGTGGTGTGCTGCTCATGTTCCCCAGTTTGATTAATCGGCACACTGGCATTGGCTTTGTTACCTTGAGTTTTAATGGCTTTTAAGGTTTCTTGAATTAGCCATGCCAAACTGTATTTTAGACTTGCGTTAGCTTGACGTTGAATTTCATTTGGAAATGAACTCAATGCCTGAGTTGCTTGAGTTTGTAGCAGCGTGCCTGTTTGTTCTTTCCTTATTTTAGGTAGCATATTGGCAAGTGCGCTGGTTTTACTTAAATCAATCAGCGGTTTTGCCCAATTGCTAAATTGTTCTGCCGGATCTCGTTTTTCAGCACTTGCACCAAAGCTAATAGTCGGTGAAACCAGCCCCGACTGAATAGGTGCTGCAAAAGTGTTTAATATTGATGTTCCTAAATTTGTCGCACCTGAAAGCAGGCTAGGTAGTTTGGCCTGTGTTTCAGTCAGAAACTTTTCTAAATCTCCTGCCATTTGTGCATTTAAATGCAAAGACATGCGACGGATATCAGCTTCTTTGATCTTACCATTTTGCGGATATAAGCATTCAGCCATGAGTCCCAATAAAGGACGTAAAGCCATACGTACATGAGCTTCAGCTTTAGGTTCTAAATACAAACCTATCAGGTTCATACTCAGCACTGCTATTTTTTGTACAGCGGCATCCCCTTGTTCTTGCTCGGTGGCAAATAATAACAAGTCTAAAACTGCCCCAGATAATGCAAAGATATTCGCTACAGTCGGAACATTTGCATTAGCTTTTAGCTGCTCAAGGCTGGTATTTCCACACGCTTTTAAATAATCCTGAATTTGATGTGCTATAAACTTATGATCTTCAGTATGCGTCACACTCTCTAAATTGAAAATTGCCAATTCTACGGCTGGCTTATTTATTGTCTGTTGTTCTTTTTGAACATTTTGATCAGTTGTCATGTAAAAACCTATTACTCAAATTCTAAATATTTAAAACTGTGTTTGGCGCTAGCTTTAGCAAACGCTAACCATTGTTCTTTTTCGGTCGTGTAGTTTCGCTATAAGTGAGATAAGGGCTTGAATATTGCTTCCTATCTACCCAATCATCGTCACTGGCAAGGACAGGTATCGCTTTTTCTGGTGCAGCTTCCGCTACTTTTATTTCAGGCACTTTAGGCACTGCGACTGGTGCAGCTGTCACATTCGTAGGCGTTGCAGAGCCTTCTCGAATGGTTTCCGTATAAGTCAATGCGCGTGTGGAATAAGAAATTTTACGGCCCACTATATCCTTATCAATGGTTGCTTGTGAGTTCTGAACTGCGGCAGCAGTTGACCCAGAAACGATGCCGTTACTCATTCCACTTCCACCTAATACGCTGGATAAGCCTTGTGCACCCTGACCCAAACTTGCCATTTGTGAAGCAGAAAGTCCCAAGTTGAGTTTCGATGAAATTGCAGATAGTGCAGAGTTGGTGACTTGGTCTTTAAATTGATTTAATGCCTGTCCACCTAGATCTTTTAATGCATTTTTTCCTATATTTTTTAAAGAATCTGCATTTAAATTGAATAAGTTATCTTTAAGCTGTGAAGTTAAATTTTGCCCCAACGACCCGAGTGCATTCTGAATCAAGTCTGAAGCTCCCGGTACAACGTTTTCTGCCCATTGATAGTCACGCTTAAAATGACTCGCTGAATCCCAAGCACTTCGAGGATCTTTGTCAAACTCAACTTTAGCCGGTCCTGGTGCAATACCCGTTACTTGAGCAAAGCCATTGCCGTCTAATTTTCCTGTAACTTGCTTGCCCAAAGCATCAATCACTTTAAATCCAGTTCCGCTAAAGAAATCTTGACCACCATAGCTCTTGAGCAGTTCTAAGGCCCCTTTCATCGGATTAGAAGCAGGAAGTTGTGCAGACTTGCTAGCACTCGATGCTGGTTTAAATAGATGCTGCCCTGCATTTACTTCAAATTTACCGCCTGTCTTAGCAAGAATTCCCGAGCCATTTAAAGTAATTTGAGAAGAAGCTCCTGTGATCACAATCTCTTTCGGACTGCTAATCTCTATTTTGTCCTCAGTAGAAGAAATCGTAATTCCTTTTTTTGCCAAAATATCCAAAGCATCTGACTGTGCTTGAATTTCAATTTTGCTTTGCGCTGCAATGGCTTTAATACCGCCTTGTGCTGCAAATAAGCTAACCTTACCTAAAGCTTGTCCCACAATATTTTTTTGCGTACTCAGGTTAATGCTATCACCGGCAATTTGGTTGATCATGCCTGTTGCAGATAAATGAATATCCTCTGGTGTACTCAGTGCAATACCATCCACTGAGTTAAGTAAAAGAATGGCTTTTTTAAATTTAGCGATATCTTTTTCTATTTCACTGGCAAAAGCTTTGAGCTGTTCAACAGATTCAATTTCATCTGTTTTTTGTTGTTTTGCAATATCACTTAAAGACTTACTATTACTATGACTCGTCTCCAGCTGTGTTCTTGCAATCTCTGCATCTAAATGTTCACCATTGGCCTTTTCCTGTTTATAAGTCGACACCAATAAACCTTGTCCAGCTCGTAGCGCCCCCCATTGATCGGTCCGCAGCTCAAAACCTTCACCCCGATCTTCACTTTCTGCTTTATCTTTTGGATGACTGAGCTTACCGAGGTTCAGTTGGCTCGCACCATGACTACTTTGCAGCTGGGTACTAATTTGCCCCGTGGTGTCATCAAAGCGTAATTGACCAAATCCCTCTCCCGCCACTTCTTTGGAACGAATTCCCGCGAGTTTTTTGGTATCTGGTAATTGTCCTTTATTGTCAAATTTAGTGGGACTACGCTGCGCTTCATGAATACGACCCACGACAAAAGGTCGGTCAATATTGCCATCAAAGAAATCAACGACAACTATTTCACCAATTCGAGGTAAGAAGCGCGCACCATAACCTTCACCGGCCCAAGGCGTCAGCACATCAACCCAAGCCGAGTCTGTGTCATTATTATTCGCACCTGCACCGCCATCATGGCCATGATCATCGGAACGGGTAAATAGGAAACGGACTTTTATCCGTCCCCATTCATCAACATGGATTTCTTCACCAGCAGGACCCACAACTTTGGCACGCTGCGGATGTGTTACTGGTCGATGTGTAAGTGGATTAAATTCAGGGACAGTCGTAATATTTCGACGTTGCAAAGTCAAGGTATTGGCTTGGCGTTCATCCGCATCGCTTTGTTTGACTTGCCACTGACTTTGATGGATCAGTTGTGTAACTTGATCGGTTAAGTCTTTGGGTAAATTATTTTGGTTATAAAAAGACTTGGATAAAATCAAAAACTCTTGATCGGCACCACGATGCTGGTCAATCTCTGGATGCTCATCCAATTTGAACCAATAACCAACTTGTGTATCACGCACGGTACTTTTAGCAATAAATTGTTTGGCTTGAGCTGCATAATAATCACTAAAATTTTGATTGAGACGTTCAACTTGAGCACTATTAGAGGCAGTTGCAGCATCTTCACCATTCAGATCTTGCATCCATGCAGGGCTCACATGCCATGCCTGCTCTAAGCTTAAGCTCGCATTATCTTGATTTTGACTATGTAGATGCTTGCTTTGTACTGCACCACCACCCTCGTCCTGTTCAAGCACATCCGCTTGCCACCGCTGCACATGTACCGACGTCGGTTGCAGACTGCGCTGACCGATAAAACTGGTCATACTGTCATTTTTTTCAGTCGCACTACTGCGATGAAAACGGATATTACGTCGCTCCAAAGCTTGATATTGGCTATTTTCATCAATCAAACGTAGCTTTTGAGCTGCTATGGGTGTCACAGACGATGTTACAAAAGATTGAGCTTCATCAACCAACCAATGAATGCCTTCACTGCGTAGTAAGCGAGTAATAAAATCATAGTCAGTTTCATTACTTTGCATCATGAATGGCCGGACGTCATACTCTTTTTTTAAGCCACTTAAGTCCAAACTTAAGCTCGCTGCAAAAAGTGGGCTCTTTTTTTGCCATTCCTTAAAAATAATCTCGACCACATCTTTGACCGATTTATTCATAAACACGCGGCTATTACGACGCTTATGCCATAGTGTCGTTGCATCTTCTAAGGTCAACTTATATAGCGTTAATGCACCATCACTTTGGCCTTGAAATGCTTCTGTAATGATCCCGGTAATACGAAAAAGTTGACCCGCATCGGTTACCTGATCGATTGCGACTTGTGTACCAATAAATTGTTTGAGTTCTAAGGTGGCAGAAGTTGAGAGACAGATGAGCTGAACATTCAAACCTTCACTTAAGGCATGTTCCCCATCAATACGTTGCAAGAATACTTGTTCATTCAGCGTGGTATTGGAAAATTGAATATGCAAGGCACGTTTTTGTGGACTAATGCCCAATTTCTCAAGTGCAGAATAAATATTGTTCAGCATGTTTATTATCAAAAATCGATTTTTTATAAAATACGGCGGTATTTAATCAAGAAAACTCATATATTCCAAGGCTTCGGCGCCTGACTTTGTTTGGCTTTATGTAAGCGAAAAGTCCCTTATTGATGAAAAAAGAGACGCATCCACCTCGATACGTCTCTTTCGTTTAATTCAACTCAACTCAAACCCAATACTATTAAGTTGCATTTAAAAAAGCGTGAATATTTTCCAATTGCGCTAACACCTCAAGATGTCCTTGTAAAGCCGCATTTTGCAAATGTTGTTCTGCAATTTTAAGATCGCGCATCTACCCCGATGCCATGAATATATAGATAAGCCAACTTTCCAAAATATGTTAAAAGGCTAAGTGGATTTCATCGAACTCAGGTTTCTACAAAGTGTAGTGTAATCTGGTGCAGTCCAATCTAGACCGCATAGTTTAATCAGGCTTTGAACAGAGCCAGTGACCATGCGTAAAGACAGACGAAATAGGAATTTAATCATTAAGCAGCATTGGATTGCTGTATGAGAATAGGTTTGATTTCACCCGTGTTTATCAATGGACGGAGCAACCATTGGGTCGCTGAATCAAACCAAATTGATATATTTCCTCGATTGATCAAGGCTTTATTGTAGGTGGACAATTGGTTGTACGATAGATTTTTGGTGTGAGCTTATGAGTATTATATTACTGAATAAGCCCTTAGAGGTAGGTTTGTGCACCAAAGTCCAATTAGATTAAGTTAGGTTTAATAAGTTTAATATATTTCTTTAAATGCTATGTCCAGTGTGTCATCAACAGATTTATCTTGTTGTACAACAATTTGTCTAACTTTTCTTAGCTTCAGTCAGATATAAGACACGCCCATCTTCCTGCATGACACGGGTATGTTCTAAATAATACAGATTTGCTCTTTTTGAATTTAGAATCGCTTTTAGATCAGATGGATTAAGTTATTCCATTTATCCACTGGAGCGTAAAACCTCGTGGTTCAGCACGAGGATATATGCGACTGGAGTAAACCATATGAACGACACGAAATGTCTTTTTAAATACTTGTACTATAGTCACTATTAAGAAAAATACTGTTAAAATAATTGGATGAAGACACTCAAATTACGCATAAAAGATAAACATTGCAAGGTGCTAAATCAGTTAGCATCCGAAGTAAATTTTGTCTGGAATTATGTCAATGATTTGTGTTTTAAGCATCTACAACGTAAACAACAATTCTTTTCAGCATACGACATTGCAAAATACACGAAAGGCACATCGAAAGAATGCAACTTGCACAGTCAAACTATTCAGGCAATGACAGAAGAATTGGTCACAAGACGCAAGCAGTTCAAAAAAGCAAAACTAAAATGGCGTGTCAGTAATAAAAAATCAGCTAGACGTTCACTGGGTTGGATACCGTTTAAAAAGGTTGCAATCAAATATGCTGATGGCTATGTTCAATATGGCAAGCATCAATTTAAACTATGGGATAGTTACGGATTAAGTCAATACAATATCAAAACAGGCACATTCGTAGAAGATAGTCGTGGACGTTGGTATGTTTGTCTTGTAGTTGATGCAGTCAAAATAGAAAAAAACAACGCTAAAACCTCAATTGGCATAGATTTAGGTTTAAAAGATTTAGCGACTTGTTCAGATGGCGTAAAACTTAAAGCACCTCAAATCTATCGGCAATATGAACAAAAACTTGGTATTGCTCAACGTGCAAAAAATAAGAAACGTGTCAAAGCCATCCATGCCAAGATTAAAAATGTAAGACAAAACATGCTGCATCAATTCAGCCGAAAATTGGTGAATGAACATGTAGCCATCTTCGTTGGCAATGTGAATGCCAAAGCATTAGCACAAACCAGATTGGCTAAATCAGTGCTAGATGCCAGTTGGACAACACTAAGAACCATGCTCAAGTATAAATGCGAGAACGCAGGGGTATGTTATGAAGAAGTCAATGAAGCCTATACCACCCAAATTTGTTCGTGCTGTGGCTCACGCTCCAGTAGTCTGAAAGGTAGAGCAGGACTTGGAATAAGAGAATGGCAGTGTGTGGAGTGCGGTACGCTCCATGATCGGGATGTAAATTCCGCACTGAATATTCTTGCGCTCGGGCATGAGCGTCTAGCAGTAGGAATCTCCGTCCTTTAGGTCGGGGAGGATGTCAATTTCTCCTTTTGAATATTTAATCAAAAAAATTGCATAAAGAAGTTAGTAATTTAGCAATACGACAAGTTATGACGTTTAAAATGATTGCTTATAGTGCAAATTAAATGATTCTAAATCAGAGTAGGAAATTCAATATATATCTACTATAATAAATAAATATAGCCGAAAATAGATACTAATTTTTTATTTTAATACATATATGAATCAATATTGCACACTTCAAATTTTTCAAAATAACGAATGGCAAGATTGCGCTATCGTTGAATTAATTGCTAATCAAGAGCAAGGCTGGAGAGCATCTACACGAACGTCATACTTATTTGAATATGCTATTGAACATATGGATTTAAGGGATGGTCATGCTCTATCATTCCAATTTCCAGTCAATGTACAAAACAACTTAGAAAACCAATGGCCAGCATTTCTCATGGACTTGCTACCTCAAGGTTATGGGCGAAAGGAGCTTTTAAATCAGCTGGGTTTTTCAATTAATGCAGAAGAACAAGCTGATTGGCCCCTACTGAAATCTGGGGCAGGTAATCCTATTGGTAATCTACGAATTAAAGAAGCTTATGACTGGCTTCAAGATCATTTTCCGACAGTGAAACCTCGTGGATTTAGCCTAAGCGAAATAATTGAAAGGAAAGAAGATTTCATTGAGTCACTTGCATCATATGGCTTATTTGTTGCTGGTTCTTCAGGTGTTCAAGGTGAATGGCCTAAACTATTACTAACACAAGGATATGATGGTCTGTTTTATTTAGATCACAGTCTTCCAGATGAACTAGCAGCAAAGCATTGGCTAGTTAAATTTAGTCGTGGAAATGATCAAAAACTGGAAAAAATACTGTTACATGAAGCAATTTACATGAAAATAGCTCGGTATTTAGGTCTAAGAGTGTTCAAGGACTTGGAACTTCACCAGAGAACGCTATTTATTCCACGTTTTGATCGCCAAATTATCAATGGTAAAGTCGAAAGAGTTGCACAAGAAAGCCTAGCCTCTTTAAGTGGTAAAGCTGGCTTCGGCGTTAAAATGACACATAATCAAATCTGTACATTGATCATGGAATGTTGCTCATCACCAAAAGCTGAAATTTTTGAATATTTGAAACGAGATATTACTAATGTTGCATTAGGAAATAAAGATAATCATACCCGTAATACCGCAATTCAACGTTTAAATGACGGTACAATTCAATTAACACCCCTCTTCGATTTTGCACCAATGTGGCTTCATCCTGACGGAATTGCACGTACTACACGTTGGGAAAAAGATGACCATGGAGGAATGCCTATATGGGGATCTGTCATAACGCAAATAGAAGAATGTACAGGAATAGATTCAACTGAAATTAAACATACAATAATTCAACAATTGCCACTGTATGAAAATTTGCTCGATGAAATGAAAAAAATAAATATAGATGATGAGATTCTACAAAATAGTCATCATCGTATATTGAATATATGCCAACAGATTCAGGAGCTTTCTAATGGATAAACGTTATAAGCCTATGACGGCAATCGAGCAAATGAATAAACGCTTACAAGTCTTAGAAAATATAAATAACAATCCTGAGTGGCAAATTTATCAGATTGCATCATACATTAGAAAAGAACTACATTTAACATTAAATGAAATGAGTAAAATTACTAAAATTGCACCACAGACTTTACAGAAAATGGAGCAACCTGATAGTAATCCAACATTAGATTCTATAAATAAGTTGTTAAATGCATTTGGTTTAAAATTTATTATTAAATCCAAATAGTTTAATTTAAATTACCTATAAACTAGATTTTGATTTATTTTCTAAATAGTCACCCCACCACTGCATCATATCAGCTCTTTTTTGAATATAATCTGCATGGTTATAACTAGCACGTGTTTTATTCTTATCTACATGTGAAAGCTGAGCCTCAATCCAACTATCTTGAAATAAGCCAGAATCATTTAAAATAGTACTGAATGTTGATCTTAAACCGTGTGAGGATAGCTCATTTTTTTTGTATCCCATCTTACGAATGGCTGAATTTATTGTGTTAAAATGCAATGGCTTATCTTTAATTTTTGGGCTGGCAAAAACATAACGATCGCCTTGTGACCACTCTAGTGCAGATCTAACAATGCTCACCGCTTGCGATGATAATGGAACTAAAAAATCAGGAATATCATAACCTGCTATCACTTTTCGACGATATTGCTTGATATGTAAAGCAGGTATTTTCCAAAGATTGTTATCAAAATCAAAATGATGAGGTTCTGCAGACAATAACTCTGCCCCCCTGACTCCAGTATATAATTTAAATAGGATTGCTTTTTTTATAATCGGATCTGTATTTAGTTGAGTTATTCTAAGAATAAAATTAGAAATTTCTTCATCTTTTAAATAGGGATAATTTTTCTTTAATTTCCCTTTCAATAATATTTTATTTAGACCATAAGCTTGATTATAATCACAGTATCCCATTGCAACTGCAAAATCATAGATTTGATTTAAATAGCTATACGCTTTTTTTACAGGTTCCTTAACTCCCCTATTTTCAATCTGCTTAATTACCTTAACTAAATCAGTTCTTTTAATTTTACTAAAATCTATATCACCAATAACGGGATAAATGTCATTTATTAAACATGCATTCGCCAATTGGATTACACCACCACGTGGTTGATCTTTAAATGAATTATTTGTTTTAAACTCTAACCATTCTTCACAAACAACTTTAAAAGTTTGAATTTTCTCCTGAACTAAATTTTGTGTAGAAAATTTAGTTGCCTTATAGGAGTCTCTGGCCACTCTAGCCTCTTTGAGATTCATCTCAGGATATGTACCTAGAGTGACTCGTGGTCTTTTACCCGTTTCTGCAACTGAATATCGATAACTCCAAGACTTTTTTCCATTAGGATCGACTTTTAAGCTTAAACCATCATCATCAGCTAAAAAGTAAATTTTTTCTTTTGGATATGACTTTCGTACTTGTGTTTCCGTAAGACTCATAAATTTTTATAAACCAGCATAATGATCCCCATTATCTTAATTATATCAAAAATAAGCATTATTATGTGATGCGTATATTACGCATCACATAAGAATTTATATATATGTTTTTTATGAATATTATTCTGAGTTTATAAGTTGAAGTAACCAAAAAAGTAACCACTGTTAAAATCTGTATTAAGCAACAAAAATCAGTAATAGTTAATCATTACTCTGCAATGGGTTTGTTTTAAAGACCTCGCAACCGAACCTTAATTATTCGAGGCAATATTTCTATCCGGTTTTATTCTTTGACTCAATGGTATGTTCATACGCAAGAAAAAATGGATCAAATCAAACTTAGTCCAATACAGCTATATAATACTGCTTAAGGTAAGTCGATATTGCAATTGGCTATCAAAAAAGTAGTGGTGGTCTCCATCTACTCGTAGACTCTACTGGCCTAAAGTTTTTAGGTGAAGGTGAATGGAAGCGTAAGAAACATGGACCTGAATCGCCGCCAATGGCGTAAGCTTTATATTGGTATCTATACTGAAATCATTCAAATACGTGCTGTACAACTCACCGCAAATAATGTCAGTGATTCACAGGTAGTGGTAGATTTACTTGCTCAAATCCCTTTAGATGAACAAATCGATTCTGCCTATACATATGGTACTTATGACACAAAACGATGCCGTCAGGTCATTGCAGATCCAATGCACATGCCCGACTTGAGCAATCCGCTAAGTTACTGGATGAAAAAACCAAGGTCTTAAATCAAACTGCCAACCGTTTAGATCGTAATTTTGATAACCGCTTTCTGATCTTGTACTCCAGTATTTTTATTGGCTTAGTGGTACTGGTTGTCATGTGCTTATATTTATTCATTCCAAGTTGGGATGAAATTAAACAGCGGAGAGAGCTTGCAGAGCTTTACAACATGGAAGTTAAGACTTGTCTTGTCAATGGTGTTAGCAAACCTTGTGTTCGTATCATGCGAAATCAGTGCAATTATGATGGTGGGGATTTGTGTGTGATTGACCCAAAATAAGAAATTTATATTCCAGGATTAAAAACGCTGAATTATTAAGTATTAACTAATATTTTTCAAAAACATATGACACAATAACACAAATGATTGCCAAGGCTATCAAAGTAAATATGGTATATTGAAGAATAAAATAACCTTTATTTGTTTTTAATAGCTCAGTAAGTTGATCTCGATCTATTGAGTAGTAAAAAGATTCTTTTCCATATAGTTTTTTGAAGCTACTCCCATACTTTATATTAATAATTTCTCTCCAATAAGTTGTAGGCAGAAAACTAAGGAAAAGAAAATTAAAAGGTTCTAATGGTCTACTATACTTATTTTCATCATTAAAAATAATTTTAGATATTTTTTTTATATTTACATTCATGTAAATATAAAAAATTATATAAAAAGCTAAAGAAATAGCAAAAAAGAAAAGCCCAAACATCCCTATCAATAAAAAAGGTCTAGTTTCCAGAATATATATTAAAAAGTTCATGTTCTATTTGCTCTGATATTCACTAATCGCATCATAAGTTTCACCAGCTATCCAACCTGTAATATCGCCAGTTGCCTTGCCTGCCATAGTGGCAGAAATAGCAACAACCCCAATAACGACTAATCCTGTTCCACCTGTGGCTAAACCAATAATTAATGCGCTGGTGAATGCCCCTGTCAAAATACCAGTTCCTATTTTAGTTGTTTCTACAACTGTTGTTCTTGCTCTATCTTCAGGTTTAGCCTCAGCAATTGTAATTCCGGAACTTACTACATCTGTTGCAAGAGCTGCGTAACCAGCAAGTTTTAACTGTTTACTAAATTTACCAATTTCTCCCATTTTTTTAGCATAGTCTTTAATTCCACCTTTATAATTTTTATCTCTTGATGGTGCTGATTGGCTTAAAAATCTACGCAAATTATTGGTCTTAATAGACTGATCCCATTTGAAAAACTTTTGAGTAGACTCATTCTCAATTTGACTATATAAACTAGCGTATTTCTGTTTAAACAATTTGAAATTTTTTGCAGCTGCTAAACTAACTCTCTCAAACAGTCTTTTTATCAAATGAGTGACTCACAAATTAACTTATTTGGAAATCAATTATCTCGCCTACATGAACTGTCTCATTTAGCAAATCAAGGTGAAAGCTATGAAGAGTTAGCCATTAAAATTAAAGATATGCTCAGAGATCCAGTACAACAAAAACAACTTCTTCCACATCTTAAAGATCTAGGTTTTAAGGTTTAAGTACATTACAGTTCATGTAATGACGAACTAAAACCATAATTAAAGAACTATGCCTAAATTTACTGTTGCGGAATTAGCTAAAAATATGGAATCGCTCGTACATCTATTTATGATCGTATGAAGAATGGTTCTATTAGTTATGAAATTGACTCTAAGAATCGAAAAGTCATTGATTTTAGTGAAATGCAACGTGTTTACGGTATGCCTAACAGTCAGGCTGACAGTAAGCCTGATAGTAAGGAAACTGACAACACTACAGTTGAACTGTACAAGCAATTGATTGAAGAATTACGACATGATAAATCAGTTGCCGAAGAACGTGAAAGGCTTATGTACAAAGAGATTGAGCAACTTAAAGATAAAATTGACAACCTAACATTAGCACTTGGCTATACACCTAAAAATATTCAGCCTGACAGTCAGGATTACAGTACAAATGAACAAATCCGTACAACTACAGACTTACAAGAAATTGTACAGCCCGAACAAATTACAGCAATAGAAAATAAGCCTATTCAGCAAGCTGCTACGATAACACCGGAACCTAAAAAACGAGGTTTATTGGGCCGAGTGCTACATGCTGTTTTAAGTGATGACTAGAGGTTGAATTGTTTACCAAGGCTTATTAAAACCGTGAAACATTGGTCAAAGAATAGGCGTGGAACGGTAAAATTCAACCAAAAAGCCCAGATCGGTAGGTCTGGGCTTTTTCCTATACGATAAGGTTATGATTTAAAAGACAAAATAAAGAGCATTTCGTATAAGGTGTATTATGTTAATTTTAGATTATCTAAAATGGATTAGGTAATAATACATCCCCACCATCATCTCGTTTAACTAACCTCCATACTGCCATTTTGCTATCCAATTCCCCATCATGCCATTCATATTCCGCTTCTTCTGGAAATTCATTACCTTTTGTTAAATGCTGTTCAATTCCTTCAAAATCAAAAGGTGTCCATATCCCACTATGAGGAATGATTCGATCATCATTGTCATATTGCCCCAGAACGGGAAATAAAGCTTCATTTTTACCGTTCAAGTCCAATTTACCTTGGATAAAATTAGCATTGTCCCATCGTCTCATCCAATAATAAACTTGTGACAAGGAATATCGGGGGCCTTTATATGCTGTATGCATTGCATCACTCGGCATATCTGAACGAATTACTTTAAATAGCTCATTAATGGCGATATAGCTTAATGGTAAGGGTAAATCCTTATTCCCCAAGCGAGGTATTTCACCTGCTTTAAAAATCAAACTATCATTAAGTTCTGAAACTTGAATATCAGAGGTGTTTGCTAAAATTTCAGCATAATAAGGTTGTTGTTTTAGTTTATTTTTGAGTTGTTTTCCGACAAAAGAATACCAATTAATGCTTCTAGTCCCCTTTTGCCAATCGGTAGTGAAGAAACTCGCTCCATCTGGGGTTAGTCCCCAATATTGGCGGGTGACGCCATACTCATAAAATTGATATGCATGACGATCATAAGGTAATTGAATATTAAGTCCTGCATAGCCATGCAGAACCTCTAATTTGCTCACAATATTCTTAACCCATGTGTCAAATTCAGCTCTGCCTTTTTCATTATAAGCAAAATCTATGGGGAGGTTAATATGCATATAAGAGACACCATAGTTATCTCTTGCTGTATAAATACTCATTGAATAATCATCAGCAGTTTCCCCATCTTCAGTTGAACTGAGAAACCACTCAAAAGCATTGATCTGAGGTGCTTTTTTATATATGGCTTGATAGCTTTTTTCTGTTAACTTTACAAATCCCCTGATATTTATATGGAAATGTGATTTTAGAGGATATTTCAATTTGAATTGTTCTATGAGCTTTAATGCTTTTTTCTTACCTTCCTCATTACCGCCATTCAGATAATAAACTTGGATAGTCAATGATAACTGAGCCAATTTATTATCATCTTTATCTAACATCAACAATTCACGTTCAGCCTGATTGATTTGTTGAACTAACTCTTGCTCTGAGGGTGATTTTATTTCAACTAAGTGCATTATTGATCCTAATCTCTACATATTAAAAAGCGGGTGCTACTTGTCTTCCTGTACTAAATATACTTTGTAAACCTCTAGCTATTCTAGGTGAAAATTTTGCAGCTTTAGCGATTCTAAATAAAAACAATCCGGCTCTTAATGCCCCTGCAGCAATATTTACCCCAGGAATGAGCATAGCCACAGTGGCTGCTATTTCTAAGCCTAATACAATTTTCTCCCCTGTAGACATGCCTGTTGTTGCACTTACTTCAACGATTATTTTTGGTAACTGTGTGGCAGAGTTAGAAATTCCGTGTAGTTCAATTTCTGATCCTAGACAGGAATATGAAAAAGATTTATCTGATTCAAAGTTTGAAGAAAATTTAATAACAATGGATCCAATAACAGCAAAGCAAAAAGCTGATGCAGATTCCAAAGATATTATGTCGACGATGGCCGCCTTGCATAACCCGGATCAAATTGTGGGTGGGGCAAATAGTAGCGCAGAGATGGATATGGGATTAAAGA
This sequence comes from Acinetobacter sp. YH12140, assembly GCF_013418475.1. NCBI lineage: Bacteria > Pseudomonadati > Pseudomonadota > Gammaproteobacteria > Moraxellales > Moraxellaceae > Acinetobacter > Acinetobacter sp. YH12140. The sequence continues at coordinate 172,984 of NZ_VPBZ01000009.1, read as the reverse complement.
ATGTGAACTCATCTATTGTAGTGGTTGGGGAAATAAAGCTAAAAATGAAAGTGTGACCCGCGTAGAATCTATTGATAGTGCGGTGAAAGGCGTTGACCCTAATATTAAAGATTCAACTAAGCTCAACGTGAAATTACATAGGTGTCCATAATGGAATTAGAATCAAAAAAATTAATTGATGAGTTTCTTGTATTTTTTCAAAGTCATTTTTCAAAAATAGAAAAAGGACCACAACCAACACTTCAATTTATTTCTCAGCATCAACACACCTTTCCTGAATATCTTTTTTATATTTGGGAAAAGTTCGGTTTTGCATCATTTGAAAATGGGGGGTTTTGGTTAGTTAACCCTTTAGATTATGAAGATATTTTAGAGTTGTGTTTAAAAGATACTAATTTCCCAGAATATGATGATTTCTATGTTATTGGTAGAACGGCTTTTGGTAGTTTGTATGCTATAGGAAAAAATACAACATCAAAACTGACAGTTGATATCATTGGCTTAAAAATCTATCCAAATATAAGAGAAAATGTAGATAAAAAGGAGATAGATTTTTTAAGATCATTGTTATCAACCATCACAATGAAAGGTTCAAAGAAAGCAATTGATACATATGATCAAAATGAAAACTTACTTTTTGATCGTTGTCTCACGAATTTAGGCGAACTGAAAGACAATGAAATTTATGCTTATGAACCGCCTGCTGTACTTGGTGGAAAACAACTTATAGAGAACATGAAAAAAGTCGATTTATTTCAATATATTCCTTTTGTGGCTCAACTGGATAAATTCCAAGTCATGCTTGATATTTCTAAAGAAGTTGATCGTTTAGGTATTAAGCCAAGCAGTTAAATCTAAAAAAGATGGCTTTAATGGGAGTTTTTATAACTCCCATTTTTCACTCAAGCTCAATGTAAAATTAGAGAGATGTAAATAATGTTACCGTTAAGCCAACAGGAAGAGATACAAAAGTATCTAGATTATTTTAAAATTAAATTTTCTAAAATTGAAATAGGTAAAAAACCCTCTCCAGAATTTATTGCTCAATATGAACATACTTATCCTGAATATTTTTTTTATATTTGGGACAAATTAGGTTTTGCATCATTTGAGAATGGTGGATTTTGGCTCGTTAATCCTGTCGATTATGAAGATATTTTAGAACTTTGTCTTAAAAACACAGATTTAGAGCCTGATGACTTTTATGTAATAGGGCGAACAGCATTTGGGGACTTATTTCTAATTGGTAAAGAAACAACTTCGGGATTGACTATAGATATTATTGATATGCGTATTTATCCGAGCTTGAATAATAATAAGAATCTTAAAGATGGGGAACATCTAAGAGCTTTTTTATCAAAAGTTATGATCAGGGGAACAAAAGAATCAATAGATACATATGATCAAAATGAAAACTTACTTTTTGATCGTTGTTTAACGAATTTAGGCGAACTGAAAGACAATGAAATTTATGCTTATGAACCGCCTGCTGTACTTGGTGAAAAACAGCTCATAGAAAACATGAAAAAAGTTGATCTATTCCAATATATTCCTTTTGTGGCTCAACTGGATAAATTCCAAGTCATGCTTGATATTTCTAAAGAAGTTGATCGCTTAGGTATTAAGCCACAAAATTAAGATACTCCCGAAAATAATTTATTTCAGGTCAACAGACACGTATGAATCAGAATTTATGTAATGTAATACTAAATGAACTAAAAAATCATCCGTAAAAATGGGAGCGAAGAGCTCCTATTTAACATAATGGCTGTTATACGAAACGAGAGCAGCAGCTCTCGTTTTTTGATGTGGAAACTGCTAGAATACTTGTACGCCATTGACGTACACAGAATCTATGTTATTCATTGAAACCAGTATCTTTACCAAGCAAATCAAAGATCTTGTATCTGATGAGGAATATCGTCAACTTCAACAAGATCTATTGGTTCAGCCAGATAAAGGTGACTTAATCAAGAATGGCGGTGGCATTCGAAAAGTACGTTGTGCTCAAGGTAATAAAGGCAAAAGTGGCGGTATCAGAGTAATTTACTATTGGGTAAATGAGGATGATCAAATCTTTTTCTTGGTGGCTTATCCAAAATCTGTAAAAGATAATCTAACGGATAAAGAAACCGCCATTCTGCGCCAACTCGTGAAGGAGCAATTTCATGGATAACAACTTATTTGATGACTTAGTTGCTTCGATTAAAGAAGCAGGAGCAATCAAGCGCAAAGAGATCCAAGCTAGTCGAACGACCGAACTTGAATTACCAGATATTAAGGAAGTGCGAGAAAAAACTGGTTTAAGTCAAAGCGAATTTGCAGCACGTCTCCACATTAGCCATCGTACTCTGCAAAACTGGGAACAAGGCCGACGCTATCCAACAGGACCAGCAGCAACATTGATTCGAATTTTAGATGCACATCCTAGTCTTATTTAAAAAAATGCATTAAAAATGGGAGCTTAGCTCCCATTTTTTGAATTCGTATAACGTGTATTATGTTAATTTTAGGAAAAATTAATGACCGTAGAATTATATGACTGATACTTTAATCTCTACTTTTAACTTCGGTTATTTATTGGAGGATTACCAGATCAATAAATAATAAAAACTTTTTAAATCATATGGTTATGAAATACTCATACAACAAATACATTAAAAATTTTAATTAACATCTAGGTTTTTTAATTCATCTAATTTATTTTTAGCAATATCTAGTCCCATTTCATAAGCTAACTCATAATATCTATATGCTTTATTTAGGTCTTTCTCAACATCATTTCCTTTTTCATATAAATTTCCTAAATTATAGGCAGCTCTAGGATCATTTTGATCTAAAGCTTTCTTATACCACTTTATTGATTCTGTAATGGATTTTTCTACAACTTCACCTTTTGAATACATAACAGCAACATTAAATTGTGATGGAGCATAATTAGCTTCTGCTGCTTTTAAAGAATAATAAAAGTATTTCTTTTTATCTATAGGTCCATTCCAACCATTTAAATAACAGTTTGCAACGTTTGACTCTCCTAGATAATATCCAAAATCTGCAGACTTTTTAAAATATTCACATGCTTTTAGCTTATCGCTAGATACAAATGATCCATTAAAATACATCAATCCAAGTGAATTTATTGCTTCAGGAATGTTTTTCTGCATTGCCTTTTCATAATATTTATAGGCCAACTCATCATCTTTTGATACTCCTTGTCCTCTATAATAAAGATTACCAATATTATTTTCTGCTATTCCATTGCCCTGACTTGCTGATTTTATATACCAACTAAGAGCTGTCTCAAAGTTTTCTATTTGCTCAAGATAACCATTTTCATAAATGACTCCTAGTAAATTTTGAGAAGTTGCGTCTCCATCGTTAGCATTTTTTTCTATCATTTCAAATAAAGTTTTTTGTTGGGTTTTATTGCCATTTTCAACAATATTCTTAAATTCTTTAAGTTGAATAGTAGATATACTACTTTGGGGTATAGTTTTTTCTACTTTTGCTTCGCAACCAGTGAATAAAAAAATAGTACATAAAGTTAAATGAATAATTCTCATATTTTTGTCCGGATTCAATTCAAAGGGATAACAAAAGTATAGCTAAGATTATGTTGTATATTAAAACCACCACCTAAACCAGTTTCGGCACCTGCCATAGGTGTTGTTCCTTCAGAAAAATTTCATCGAATATTAAGTCTATTTAACATAATGGCGATTATACGAACTAGCCTTGTTAGAACCCATTTAAAGTGTCTATATTCTCACCAATAAAAATGTCTAGTTTATGATGGTTTTTATCACCATGGACTGGATATAAATATAGATGCTTATCACTATGTCTGACAAAGAAATTCAACGGCTTGCAGTTCTGCAAGACGTTCGAGATCATCGTATTACCCAGGTCCGTGCTGCTGAAATCCTAAATCTTTCCACCCGTCAAATTACCCGGTTATTGCAGAAGCTCAATCAAGATGGTGTCTCAGGTCTGACACATGCCAGTCGTGGTCAACCGGGTCATCGTCGCCATGATGAAGCCGTAAAGTCTGAATGCCTTTCCCTTATTTCTGAACATTTGCTGGGCTTTGGCCCAACCTTGGCGCATGAGAAGCTCATCAGCATGTTTGACCTGAATATTCCTGTAGAAACGCTTCGTCGCTGGATGACTGCCAATGATCTCTGGATTCCTCGATCCAAGCGTCTGAAACGGCCATATCAGCCTCGATATAACCGGGATTGCTTCGGTGAGTTGATCCAGATTGATGGTTCATATCATGACTGGTTTGAAGGACGAGCCGCCAAATGCTGTTTGCTGGTTTATATCGATGACGCGACTGGAAAGCTGTTGCATCTGCGCTTTTGTGAGGCTGAAACCACCTTTGACTATATGCTTTCCACCAGAGCCTACATTGAGCAATACGGCAAGCCGCTGGCCTTTTATAGTGACAAACATTCGGTATTCAGAGTGAACCAGAAATCCAGTCAGGACAGCCAGATCACGCAATTTGGCCGGATTCTGAATGAGTTAAACATTGATATTATCTTTGCCAACTCACCACAGGCCAAAGGTCGTGTGGAACGTGCCAACAGGACACTTCAGGATCGTCTGATCAAGGAGATGCGTCTGGAAGGCATCAGTTCGATTGCCGAAGCCAATGCCTGGCTACCCTGCTTTATTGAACACTTCAATCAGAAGTTCGCCAAATGTGCGAGAAATACAAAGAATTTACATCGGCCATTAACGGAATCTCATCTTGCACTGGATGACATTTTTACCTGGCAGGAACCGCGTAAGGTCACAAAGAACCTGACCATCACTTATGACAAATGTATTTATATGCTTGAGCCAACAGTACTGAATCATAAGCTGGTTGGGCAATACATTTCATTTCTGGAGTACCCAGATGGCACTGTGGCCATCTTACATGAAGGACGGAAGATCAACTATAGCGTCTTCAATAAACTGGCTGGACTACAGCAAAATGCAGTGGTTGAGAATAAACGATTAGGCTCGGTTCTGGCCCATATCCAGCAACAGCATGAAGAGTTGGAAAAACAGAATAAACGTTCCCGTCTCAAGAAAAGTATGCCGAGTCGTAAAGCTCAGAAAGTTGTTATTGAACAAAGAAATTTAAATCCTGTGCTTGACTCTTGTAGTTAAAAACAGGACATTTTAAATGGTTTATCGCATAGACATTTTAATTGGTGAATAACAAGCCTTGTAATGCAGTTTGCATTACAATATTTCCATACATTCAATAAATGGGAAAAGTGATGGCTACTGTTAACTTCAGGGTCGATGAAGCCCTTAAAGAAAAATCGTATTCAGTTCTAAGAGAACAAGGTATTGCACCTACTGAGTTTTTTACAAATGTCCTTGAATACATTGCAGCGACTGGAAAACTCCCTGTACAAAAAGCCTTACTCTCAGAAGAGGATACCGAGCTATTAGCGATTGTTCGTAAACGAATTAATGATCCTAAAGAAATGTTCGAGGAAATTACTTTAGATGACTTATAAGCTTTTACGTCATAAGGACTTCACAGCTGAATGGGAAAAGCTTCCTAGTGCTATAAGAGATCAATTTAAGAAGAAACTTGCCAAGATCATAGAGCAGCCACATATTCCCAAGAATATGCTTAGAGGGGATCTCGCAGGCTGCTATAAAATTAAATTATTAAAGGCTGGAGTCTGACTAGTTTATCAAGTCAAAGATGATCAGGTAGTTATCTTGCTCATCACCGTCGGGAAACGAGCTGACAGCATAGTTTATGACGAAGCGAAAAAGCGTATTAAAGACTGAAAATGGGAGCTATAAGCTCCCATTTTTGACTTCGTATAAGGTGTATTATGTTAATTTTAGATATTCTTAAATTTTAATTACTTACAAAATTTGGTATAATTGAGAATAATAATTAATTACTTTTATAAATTTTATGTTCAAAGGTAAAAGTTTCGATAACTTTATAAAATTATCAACTTATATGTTTTGGTTGTTAACTATGTGGTCGATAGGTATGGCGCTATATGATAAATATATGGGCTATTCTGAAAGTATAGATATGGGACCCACCTTCACTTTTATGTTTTTTACATTCTTTTCTAAATATCAATACGCAATTCAATATTGGCTTAGTCACCTAGAAACTATCAATACACAAGAACGAAATAGGCAACTTCTAATAGACTCAGATGAAAGTACAAAGTAATTCAAAAAGGCTTTGTTGCACAAACCTATCTGTAAAGGCTTTTTCAGCGATATAATTTTCAAATGAAGAAGCCTACACACAAAATCTATCGCACAACCAATTGGCCCGCATATAACCGAGCACTCATGAGTCGCGGAAATATTGCCATTTGGTTTGATCCTGCTACGCAATGGTATGCTCCATCAAAAGGCAAACAAGGGCGAAATCAAACCTACTCCGACGCAGCTATCCAATGCTGCTTAATGATTAAATCCTTATTCCGTCTATCTTTACGTATGGTCACTGGCTTTGTGCAAAGTCTGATTAAACTTTGTGGATTAAATTGGACCGCACCAGATTACAGTACGCTTTGCAGAAGACAAAAACATATTGATATTGCGATTAATTATCAAAAAAGCAGTGGTGGGCTTAACTTGCTGGTAGACTCTACCGGTCTAAAGTTTTTAGGTGAAGGTGAATGGAAAAGGAAGAAACATGGACCTGAATATCGTCGCCAATGGCGTAAACTTCATATTGGTATAGATGCTGAAACCCTTCAAATACGCGCCATTCAACTCACTACAAATAATGTGAGTGATTCACAAGTGCTTGGTGATTTACTCAATCAGATTCCACAAGATGAGCAGATTGACTCTGTTTATACCGATGGAGCTTATGACACCAAGCAATGCCGTCAGGTCATTGCAGATCGGCAAGCGCATGCGGTGATTCCACCTAGAAAAAATGCGAAACCATGGAAAGATACAAAGATCAGCTCGCTAGCGCGAAATGAATTACTTCGAACAGTTAATCTTGCGAAGCAGTGCTTCTCAGGCAGGACATTATGGAAAAAATGGTCCGGCTATCATTGCCGAAGTTTGGTGGAAACTAAGATGCATTGCATCAAATTATTGGGGGATAAACTCAGTGCAAGAAAATTTGATAGCCAAGTCAATGAAATTCATGCACGTGTAGCAGTCCTCAACAGATTTACGGAATTAGGTCGACCACTTACCCAAGTTACGCCTTAAATTAGGTTCAATTAGGGGGGGCTTTGTATTTCAAATCTTTGTGCAACAAAGCCCTTTAGAAGTATCTCCATTATTAATACCAATCACAAAGGAATCTAGTGAGTTATTACAAAAAAAACTTGTTGTTGGTGAAACAATAGGGATGTTTTCAATTATTGAAACTTCTTTATCTAAACAACAACTAATTCAACATTTACAGCCTTTTTTACAGGCAGAGCTACCTAGTGAGGAGCTAGCTTTATTTAGATTTTATGATCCAGCAATTATTAAAATACTTAACAAAATGTTAGATGATGAAAGTTATATGGTTTTATTAAAACCAATTAGTAATTGGTGGTATCAAGAATTCGATAGTACTTTGCATAATATAGTGAGTCTTTGATATGACAATAAAGTTTACTCAAGAGCAGATTGATATATTTTCAAATAGCCGTGAAGAAGATTTAGCTCTATGGAATTGGAATAGATTGAAAATGAAATTTCCTTTTTTTTCTGAAAAATATTTTAATAATGATGAAAAAAGAGGTGTTGATTTTTTATTTATTGCACAGGGGCGTGTAAAGAAATATTTAAATGGAATGGAAGAAGATGCTGACTATAATAAGTGGTGTGCGGTATATGGAGAAATTTGTTTTATTTTAAATAAGAACAATATAGATGATGATAATTGGAATAGAGGTATTTTAGAAGAAAAATTATGGCCTCCGTATTTAAGAATTGATGTTTTAGCAGGAATTGTAGAAAGTTGCTTAAATAATTCTGAATCTCAAAAATTTTATGCTGCTTTGGAGAAAGAAACATGGCAGTAGCAGCAGATATTGGTAGTCTAGGTGGATGGGGAACAGCCGTAGAAAAAGCGGGTGAAGCTGCTAGAGTTGGAGCGAGAACTAATCCGGTTGGTGCAGTATTGATCGGTATATTAACTCCATCTACATTGGGTGATAGTACTATTACAGGTGCTTTAAATAGTGCATTAGAAACAGCAGAGGAACAAATACAAAGAGAGAAAGGAAATATTTCTGATTATCAAAAAGCACTAGCATTACAAAATATTAAAGATGAAATAGATAAGTTAAATAGAACTTGTAATCCTAATAATTCTAATTGTAATAAACAAAAGCATAATGGTCGAATTCAAGCACAAAATGGTGCAAAAACAAACCAGATGATTGTTACAGCAACTGAGGCTAATTCAGCATGGGTAGATTTACCTGCTCCACCTTCGTTAACTTTATGTAAATTATATGCAAAATCAGTTCGGGTACAAATGATAGGTTTAAAAGGTCATAGTCCGGATAAGAAAAAAGGGCAGAAAGTTGATTATGAGAAAGGGGCAACAACGGCATATAATAATTTAGTTTCTTGGATGACAAAAAATACTCCAGGTGGGGTAGGTGTTAGTAAATGGAGTTTTAGTTTTGATGGAACTCATAAGCAAGATCGAGTTATGGGTGATTCAAGGCGAATTGATATTGATATTGATATTGATATTGATATTGATATCAGAACAGGATTAATTCTAAAGAGTGCTTAAATGAAATATAAAACAGAAGAAATAATTAGTTTTTTTAAAAAACACCCAAAGTATCCTTTTAATAATTATTATGTTAATTATGATGAATATTGTGCTGCTAGATTAATGATCTTAAATATTGTGAAAGCTTATATTCCTAAAGATGAAATAAATAATTGGGAATTTTCATCAGATTATTATGATGCAAGACGGAATGATCCAGATGCTTTTTATTCTCTATTATCATGTGTGAATCATAATAAAGAACAGGTATTTTTCTTTGCGATAGTTGATGATCGAGAAGAATCTTCAGATTATAAGGACATCGTGATTAATGTTGAAAGAGATGATTCATATGGTGATAAATGGAGAGATAATTCACCTATGGATGATTGGTATAGTATATTTCAAATTACCTTAAATCTTAAAAAAATAATAGATTATGCGAAACTTGATCAGTTACTTAATTTATATTTTAAGAAAAAATTAAATTTTAATGAGCTTTATATACTGCAAACTGATTAAAACTTGTTCGTAAATCATTTTTTATTCACTATTAACTCCAGCAGTTAAATTGAATCTTAGCCCTAGTTTTTTATCTTGGTTAGATCGGAAATAATTTTATCACTAGCCTATAGGTAAACGATAAAAAAGCGATTATTTAACTATATTTTAATAGCCAAATGATCGCTTTATCACTGTACTCTCTATTGAAAGTCTTCAACATAAAATCTCTTATACGAAGTTTGTCTGTAACTCCAAAATAGAAATGTCCGGTTTCTCCAAAGTAAAAATGTCCGCTTTTAGAATATGCACTTCTGCAATTTCCTTAGCGGACGGTTTGATATGTTGGTGTCTATGTCGGATAAAGAACTTAAACGATTGTCGGTCTTGCAGGAAATCTGCGATCAACGCATAACTCAATCCCATGCTGCTCAGCTACTTCATATTTCAGAACGTCAGATCAGACGCTTACTGCAGAAATACAAAGCCCAAGGTCCAGTTGCATTAGCCCATGCCGGTCGTGGCCAAATCAGCAATTCCAAACTTCCTGAAGAACTCAGACTCAAATGCCTCAATATTGTTTCTGACCAACTCCATGGTTTCGGGCCCACTTTAGCGCATGAAAAGCTCACCACCGTACATGGACTCGATCTTTCAGTAGAAACCCTGCGTTCCTGGATGATTGCAGCTGACTTATGGATTCCTCGATCCAAGCGCCTGAAACGCCCGTATCAGCCTCGTTACAACCGGGATTGCTTTGGTGAACTGATCCAAATTGATGGCTCACACCATGACTGGTTTGAAGGCCGTTCTGCCAAGTGCTGCCTACTGGTATTTATCGATGATGCCACAGGTAAATTACAGCATTTACGCTTCTGTGAGTCAGAATCAACTTTTGACTATATGATTTCAACCCGTTTATATGTCGAACAGCACAGTAAGCCTTTAGCGTTTTACAGCGACAAACATTTAGTCTTCAGGGTGAATCAAAGCAGCAAGAAAGACACCAAGATTACCCAGTTTGGACGTGTACTCAGCACCCTGAATATCGATATCATCTTCGCCAATTCACAGCAGGCCAAAGGCCGTGTAGAACGGGCGAATAGAACGCTTCAGGACCGTCTGATCAAAGAAATACGCTTGGAAGGTATCTGTTCGATTGAGCAAGCGAATGCCTGGCTACCCTGCTTCATTGAGCAGTTCAATCAGAAGTTCGCCAAGATGGCTTTTAATCCTAAGAATCTACATCGGCCTATCACTGAAACAGCCGAAGAATTAGATGATATTTTTACTTGGCGTGAACCTCGCAAAGTTACAAACAGCCTGACGATTACATGATAAATACGTATATATCATGGAAAAAACAGAAGAAAATCAAAGATTTATCGGCAAGTATATTGAGTTTCTGGAATACCCGGATGGTACGGTAGCCATTGAACACCAAGGTAGAAAAATCAATTACAGTATCTTCGATAAATTAAGTCAGCTCAACCAGCGAGAGATCGTTGAGAATAAACGTTTGGGTTCTGTACTAGCGCATATTCAACAACAGTATGAAGAATTAGAACAGCAAAACAAACGGAGTCGTTCTCAATCCATGCCACGTAGACGTGCACAGAAAACAGCGATTGAACAACGAAATCTAAATCCTGTGCTTGACTTGGAAATTTCCATATAGGACATTTCTACTTAGGAATAACAGATTTTTAAAATATCTTTGTTTTTCATATAGTTAAAAATTTTCATCCCCCTAAAAAACAACAAAAAACCGACTTGGAAACAAGTCGGCTTTTTTATGAGCAGTTTTGGAATGTTTTGCCAATAAATTTGTTTAAAAAGTAGTCGATTTTGCGATTTTCCCTGATAACTCAATACCCCAACCTCTGAAACTATCCGCAATTTCTGCGGATAAACCTTGGGGTAAGTTTTGAGCAATCTTGTAAGCTCATGCTGACATGAATTAAGGACCATTGCGTCTAGGCCACTATGGGGATTTTTCATATGATAGGGACATAGAGAACAAGATGTTCCAACACATAAAACAATAATAATAAGTGCGACACCAGGACGTGAGGTACGACAGGAGTTATACCTAAACACCCAATACGAAAAAGCCCGACAGGATGTCGGGCTTTTTTATTGCCTGCATTTAAGGTCTAATCAGTCTTAGCCAATTCATTTTGGTTGATAAGTTTAATCAGCGCATTTTGAACAAACTCATCAAGTTCAATCCCTTTTTCTTTTATGATGGTTTCTATCTCTGCTATCGTTTCACTTTCTAACTCGAACTCGATTTCTGCTGATGTTTCCATAAGTAAATCATAGTTATTTTCGACCATCTTTTTAAAGGTTTCTTCTAGATCTTTTGTTGATGAAATATTGAAAGATAAGCGTAATGAGCTATTGATAATTTCAACATGGGTATACCCTAAATATTCAGTACTTTTTCCTACAAATCCTAAGTGCTTCATAAAAAACCTTAAATAAATATAGTAGAGAGCTGTCTAAATTAAGCCAGACTCTCTTTTACAAATTTTGGATCAACAATAAATAATCAAATAACGCCGATTATGTTAATTTTAGAAAGTCTTCAAGCTCACCTTAAAGAATTAATCTACTAGAGGATGCTCTTTCATTAAATTCTGTATGTCATTTGGGGCATAACAACCACATAAGCCTAGAAGCACTACCTCTGATATTTCATCAATACAACAACCTGAAACGATTTGCATACGTTGATTCTTGTCATATCCAAAAACTGTATATGTCAAATCTTCATCATCAAAATGATCTTTACAGACTGAACAGCAATCAGGGTATTTCTTCAAAACCTCATCAATATCTTTTTGCTGAGTAACAGTAACGCTCATATAACAACTCAAATAACTTTTCTTGGTCATAATTTTACATCTATATTTTTCTGAATATCCTTTTATTTAGCATGATGGGCGTTATTCGGAACGAGAGCTGACAGCTCTCGTTTTTTGTTATGGAAACTGCTAAAATACAAGTACGCCATTGACGTATAAAGAGTCCATGTTATTTATTGAAACCAGCATCTTTACTAAGCAAATTAAAGACCTTGTATCTGATGAGGAATATCGTCAACTTCAGCAAGATCTTTTGGTACAGCCTGATAGAGGTGATCTAATCAAGAATGGCGGTGGTATTCGCAAAGTACGTTGCGCTCAAGGTAACAAAGGAAAAAGTGGTGGCATTCGGGTGATTTATTATTGGGTCACCGAAGATGATCAGATATTTTTCTTAGTGGCTTATCCAAAATCAGTGAAAGATAATTTAACAGATGAGGAAACAGCCATTCTGCGCCAACTCGTGAAGGAGCAATTTCATGGATAACAACTTATTTGATGACTTGGTTGCTTCAATAAAAGAAGCTGGAGCTATCAAACGTAAAGAAGTTAAAGCAAGTCGAGTTACAGAACTCGAACTACCAGATATTAAAGAAGTACGTGAAAAAACAGGCTTGAGCCAAAATGAGTTTGCTGCACGTCTGCATATTAGTCCTCGTACCCTGCAAAATTGGGAACAGGGACGACGCTATCCAACTGGACCAGCAGCTACATTGATTCGAATTTTAGATGCTCATCCAAGTCTTATTTGAAAAAATTACTTAAAAAATGGGAGCTTAATGCTCCCATTTTTAGATTCGTATAACGCGTATTATGTTAATTTTAGAGATGCTTAATTATTTAAAACTATAATTTTTCAATATTTTTCATCCTAAGAGCTTGCCCATTTTTATATTCGTAAAATTCGTAGGTGCAACCTGAATTTGTATTCATAATTAATACATAATCCTTACTTTCTTCGAATGTAACTTTAAACATTCTGAATGGACAGGATTCGTATCTCTGACCTTCCTTATAACCATAGGTCATTTGTACTATTACAGGTCTGTCTGCTGGTACTTTAAACTCTCCAAAATTAGTTGCACTTTGAGGTGCATAAGGCATATTTAAACTTTTAGGTGCGTATTCAAATTTTTGAAATCCCAGAGTTTTAACACTTGTAAAAGCTAATCCTCCATCCTTATCTTTCGATAATTCTTTTTTAGTCTGTGAATTTGGATAAATATATATTTTTTTTCCTATTCTGAACCGTACCGGGTTTGTCGGAGACTTTTTATTTAAGTTAGGCCACCTGACCTAACGGGTTAATCTTATCATAGTACATTGCTTCAAACTCAAAAGGCGATACATAACTCAGTGCACTGTGTACACGCTTTTTATTGAACCAATCTACCCAGTTTAGTGTCGCAAGTTGTACATCTGCTAAACCTTGCCAATCTGCTTTTAAATATTCAATCACCTCTGTTTTGTATAAGCCATTCACCGTTTCAGCCAGAGCATTATCGTATGAATCACCAGTTGTACCAACTGATGCTATTAAATTTGCAGCTTCTAAACTATTGGTATAACGAATAGAAAGATATTGAACACCTCTATCGGAATGATGAATCACATTCTTTGGCATGCCTCGATCGTGCAATGCTTGCTCAAGTGCATCGAGCACCATATTTGTATTCATCCGTGTAGATACTTTCCATCCAACAATTGCTCATGAGAACACATCAATAATAAAGGCGGTATAGACCCAGCCTGAATGAGTTTGAATATACGTAAAGTCACTCACCCACAGTTGGTCAGGATGATCAGCATTAAAATTCCGTTTCACTAAATCATCTGCTCTTTTTTGATCATCTCGGCTACGGGTGGTTTGTTTATTCTTACCACGCCAAACACCTTGTATACCTAGCTTTTTCATCAATCGAGCAACTGTACAACGTGCGATAATATAACCTTCACGTTTCAATTGTTGCCAGACCTTACGCACACCATATCGACCTGGACTTTCTTTCCAAATTCGTTTAATTTGTTCAGCGTGATACTCATCATGTAGATCTCGTTTCGCTCGATGTTCCCTTGCGAAGCAATGCTTCTCATCAACGAGATCTAAAGTTCGGTAATAGGTTGAAGCTGCGATCGGTAAAATCCTACAAATCGCATCAACACCATATAAGTCTTTATTGTTATGGATGAAATCCACCATTATTTGTGTGGGCGGTCGAGCTCCGCCTGGGCGAAAAAAGCGGCTGCTTTACGTAGAATTTCATTGGCACGCTTTAATTCTTTAATTTCACGTTCCATTTGCTTCATTTTTTCTTGATCAGATATCTGTTGTACTTTAATAGGATTTTGCTGATCTAAATGCTTTTGATGTCAGGCACGAAGTGTTTCAGGAGTACAACCAATCTTAGGCGCAATTGCTGTGATTGCAGCCCAAGTAGAAGGATAATCTTTTTCAGATTCAATCAATAATTGAACCGCTCTTTCTCTGATTTCAGGGGTATATTTTAATTTTGTCATCGGGGTAGTCTCTCAGAATATTGACTCTCCGACAAACTCGGTACGGTTCATTGTTTTTAGTGCCGAAAATCCTGTATCCAAAACAGATTTTGCCATTTTGGTTTTTACTAATTTTTTAGCACTCAAGTCACCTACAATAATCAATGCATTTTCATTCACAAGCTTGGTGCTTGCTTTATGCAAATGATCTTTTCGACTATTTGCAATCTTGGCGTGTAATGCACGAACACGCTTCTTATTCCTTGCTCTCTGAGCAATACCTAATTTCTGCTCATATTTTCGATAGAATTTTGGATTTGAAATTACAGTGCCATCAGAACAGGTGGCAATATCTTTTAAGCCTAGATCAATACCAATCGCTTTGGTTGCTGTCGATTTATCTTGCTTAGGTGATTCAACAACAAGACATACATACCAACGCCCACGGCTATCCTCTACAAATGAACCTGTTTTTAACGTGTATTGGCTTAAACCGTAGCTATCCCAAACTTAAATTGGTGTTTTCCATACTGGACATATCCATTGACATATTTGATAGCCACCTTTTTAAAGGGAACCCATCCCAAAGAGCGCCTTGCTGATTTTTTATTGCTGACACGCCATTTCAGCTTTGCCTTTTTAAATTGCTTTCTTCGGGTGACTAATTCTTCAGTTACAGCCTGAATGGTTTGACTATGTAAATTACATTCTTTGGATGTGCCTTTCGTATATTTGGCAATATCAAAAGCAGAGAGAAATTCACCTTTCCGCTTCAAATGCCTAAACCCTAAATCATTGACATAATTCCAGACGAAGTTCACTTCTGATGCTAGTTGGTCTAACACCTTGCAATGTTTGTCTTTTATACGTAATTTAAGGGTTTTCATGTACTTAATTAACAATCAAAACTCAAGGAAAATAGTCCTTAGTTAAATCAAACGACACTTCATGTCGTGTCGCTTATATCTCTGGCCTAAAGGACAGAGTTTTACGCTCCATTTGATAAATTAACTCAAAGCATACTGATTTTAAAAAAGGATATTATTTATTTTCTCTAAGTATTTGTGCAAAAACCGTCACTTTTTCTAAAGTAGCATTCATTCCCTTATTAAAAAAAGTATCGACAAGCGCTGAGCCAATGATAATAAGATCTACTTTATTGGCTAGTGCTTTAACATGGCTTTCATTTTTGATCCCAAAGCCAATTGCAACTGGAATATTAAAAATTGGCTTAATTTCAGTTATCTTTTTCTCAAGATTAGATAGATTGAAGTCTCCTCCTGTTAAGCCATTTTCTGCAACATGATATAAAAAACCTGTCGCGCGCGCTGAAATTTGCTCTAACCTTTCAACTGGGGTCGTCGGCGCGGTCATTGCAATTAAATGCATATTTTTTTCATTTAATTGCACCTCAAATTTTTCTCGATATCCATATGGAGCATCTAAAATCAATATTCCATCTATAAGATTTTCTGTTTCAGCGATAAGTGTCTCAAAACCATATTGCATAATCGGATTTAAATAAGTCATGAAAATTATTGGTGTCTGGTCATCATGCAGCCTGATTACTTTTACCAACTCAATGGTCTGTTTTACCGTTTGACCTGCATCTAAAGCCCGAAGATGCGCTGCCTGAATGATCTCTCCATCTGCCACTGGATCAGAAAATGGAATACCCACTTCAATAATGTCAGCCCCTGCTTGACCCAATTGGCTTAACAGACGACAACTTTCTGTAAAATTAGGATCTCCAGCAGTAAAATAACAGACCAGACCGCTTCGATTTTCCAGTTTCAATTGCTCTAATTTTTGATCTAGTCGGTTCATGCTGTAGCTCCTGCAAGATATTTTTTGACCGTGTTTAAGTCTTTGTCTCCTCTGCCACTTAAATTGACAATAATGATCTGTTCTGGTTGCATTTCTTGAGCAAGTTTAATCGCATATGCAATCGCATGAGAACTCTCAAGAGCAGGAATAATACCCTCCTGTTGACTTAAAAGCTGAAATGCATTTACAGCCTCTTGATCGGTTATAGCCGTGTATGTCACACGTCCTGTTTCAAACAGAATGCCATGCTCAGGACCAACACCAGGATAATCTAAGCCAGCTGATATAGAGTGTCCATCTAAAATCTGTCCATCTGAATCTTGTAATAAATAGGTTAAATTGCCATGCAGCACACCGGCTTGACCTTTGCAAATAGAGGCGGCATGTTCACCACTATTTGTTCCTTTTCCACCTGCCTCAACGCCAAACATTTTGACATTTAGGTCTTCTAGAAAAGGATGCATCAACCCTAGTGCATTTGATCCCCCACCAACGCAAGCAACTAGAGCATCAGGCAGTCTATTTTCTTTCAGGAGTATTTGGTTTTTGGCTTCTAAACCAATAATTTTCTGAAATTCTCTCACTATGGTGGGATATGGATGAGGGCCTGCACCCGTACCCAATAGGTAATAGGTTGTATCCACATGACGAATCCAGTCACGTAATGCTTCGTTCATGGCATCTTTTAAAGTCCCACGACCTTTTTGAACACTTCTGACTTCAGCACCGAGTAATTTAATACGTTCAACATTCATTTGTTGGCGCTGAATATCTGTTTCTCCCATAAAAATGGTACATTTCATCTTAAACAGCGCGCAAACCGTTGCTGTTGCAACCCCATGTTGACCAGCACCCGTTTCTGCAATGATTCTGGTTTTGCCCATAAATTTGGCTAATAAGATTTGCCCTACACAATTATTGATCTTATGCGCACCCGTATGGTTCAAATCTTCTCGCTTGAAATATATTCGAGCGCCGCCTGCATAAGCTGTTAGGTTTTTTGCATAAAAAAGAGGGCTAGGACGACCAACAAAGTCCGTTAAAATCTGCTGATATTCAGCCCAAAATTCAGGTTTGTGCCGAACTGTATTAAAGGCTTGCTCTAATTCTTGAAGTGCTGGCATTAAGCTCTCTGGCATGTAAGATCCGCCAAATTTACCAAAAAATCCCAAGTCATCAGGACCATTACCTGTATAAGGGGTTGTCATCTCATATCTCTTTTACTATCAAAACTTGTTTGATCTTAAAATATTTTCATTTTTATGATAATTGATATATTTTGAGCTTATGGTGTTAGAGAATTTTACAACATGAAACGCAGAACATTACCTCCCCTTAATGCTTTAAAAGCATTCGAGGCTGTCGCTAGAAATAAAAGTTTCAGTTTAGCTGCGGAAGAATTGTGTGTAACCCATAGTGCGATTAGCCATCAAATAAAGCAGTTAGAAGAATGGTTGGATAAAAAATTGTTTATTCGACATTCCTCGACCATCTCTCTGACGGCGGATGCCGAAGAATTATCGCTAGTTTGTACGCAGCTTTTTAATCGTTTAGAACAATGCGTCTTTGAGTTAACAAATAAAACTTCAGAAGTAGAAGTTGTAATAGGCGCTTCTCATAGTTTTATGGCAAATTGGCTGATTCCTCGATTAGAAAAGCTCGAAGTCATTTATCCCAATATCCATATCAAATTAATGACATGTAATGACTTAAAATTGTTAGAAAAAGAGAAAGTTGACATATTTATCAATAGCGTCAGTGAGCATCATCTACTTCCCAACTTTTTGAATAAATATCTGTTATTTCCCGATAACATGGGTCCTATTTGTAATCGTGAAATAAACCCTCTTCATTCCGTAAATGATCTTTTAAACTATCCATTACTTCATACCCACTCAAATAAAAGTGCATGGCATACATGGTTTGATCAGTTTCAAATAAGCTTTTCCCCAAAATCCAATGACCGTTATTTTGATAGTCTGAATTTAATGATAGAAGCTGCAGTGTCTGGGTTAGGAATTGCCATAGCACCTCAAATTCTAGTAGAAAAAGAAATGTTAAATGGAAAGATCATTGCCCCTTTTGGTTTTATCTATTGTGACTATAATTTTTATGCAATGGTCAGAAAAAATAACGAAAATCGTGATGTTATGAATATCATTGATTGGTTAATGGCCGAAGAAAAAAGTTAAACATTTAATCTTTGATTTGAAAAATTCTATTCAATTGCTCATCTATAACGTCTATTTCACATTCTGTTCACGCTGTGCTGCCTAAGGTATAAAGATACACTTCATACGGACACTGATGATGAGACTTGTAAAAACACTTATTGCTACAGCCTTATCCTTGCCGCTTCTGTTGTTAGCCGGATGTAAAAGTATTCCCAGTTATTCAGCCGATTATGCCCAATCCAGAAACGGTATTCAGGGGATAGCGCTGGATCAGGCTAAAGCTCAGGATATCGGCCTCCGCTTTACCTCAGCCTTTAATACCTTGGGCACACCGAAATTTGTGGAAAGAGCCGGATCGCTGTATGCTGACCAGCTGTTTATTAACGATACCCTATCGCAATTTTCATCCCGTCAAAATCTGCTGGAGCACTTTCAAGGCATGAACAAACGGGTCAGCAAGGTCAGCGTCAAGCTGTTAAACGCTTCTTATCATCAGGACTCTGCCTATGTGCACTGGCATATGGCCTATGATTTTAAAATGTTCGGCACGACCCGCAGTATGGACTCTTACGGTATCAGTGAAATCAAGATCAACGAAAACAACAAGATTATTTTCCAGCAGGATTTCTGGGACCCTGCGAACGGCCTGTACCGTTCCCTGCCTTATGTTGGAGGGGTCTACTCATGGCTACTGCCTTTCAAAAAATAGCGATCAGCACGGCTTTAGTGATGGGATGTAGCTTCAGTCCATGGGCACAGGCACAAAGCCTGAATCAATGCGGCAATGGTCCGCTGATGGTGGGTCAAAAACAGGTCGGTATGGCCAGTTATTTTGCCCAAAACTGTAGCCAATTCTGGGAAAAACAAAATATACAGATGGACTTTTCCTATACACAGAATATTCCGGAATGGGCATTTAAGCGTGCGGCCACACATTTACTGAAACGTAATGTTAAAGACGCAAAAATACATGCTCTATTCAACCCAATCACCGATTTGTATCGTCCGGTCAGATCAGGCGACCTATACCGTTTAAAATACAACCATGCTACACAGACCCTGAGCTTATCCTTGAACCAGCAAGGTTTAGGGCAGCTTAGACATCCTCTGGCACAACAATATTTTAATATATGGCTGGGTCCCCAGCCATTTAGTGCTAAATTAAAACAGCAATTATTAAATTAGTATCTGCCGCTATGTCGAAACATTTTATCCTGATGGTTGAAGACCATTATGAACTGGCCTCTACCCTATGCGAGTTTCTGGAAGAACATGGCTTTGTGGTCGATCATGCCCGCAATCTGAGTGCTGCTAGACAATTACTGAAACAGCAACGCTACCATATCTTGCTACTAGACATTAATTTGCCTGATGGTTCTGGTTATGAATTGTGCGAGTGGTTACGCAATGAAGAGGGGTTGGACTTACCTGTCTTGATGCTTACCGCTCGGGATACCTTGGATGATAAACTCAAAGGCTTCAATTCCGGCACGGATGATTATCTGGTCAAGCCCTTTGACTTTAACGAGCTGGTGGTTCGGGTCAAGGCCCTGATCAAACGCTCCCTGGGTGAAGTATCCAACAGTCGTCTGCAAATTCATGACCTAATTTTGGACCCCGCAACACAGCAGCTAACTCGAGCTGGCCAGAACATTGAATTGCCTCCAATTCAGTTTAAACTTTTGAAGCTACTGATGCGTCACTCTCCTAAAGTACTGACCAAACAGGAAATTATGATGGAGCTTTGGGGTGACGAAGAGCCAGAAAGTGATGCTCTGCGCAGTCATATCTATAATTTACGCAAAATGGTCGATAAACCCTTTGAACAAAAGCTGATTCACACCATATCCGGGATTGGTTTAAAGATTGCTTTCGAAGATGAAGCCTAATTTAGGTACACAACGACAATCAGTCCAGTGGTCATTGCCAGGTCAACATTCTGATGGGTGACAATATAATATTGCCTGTCAAACAGCTCCACACGCCAACCTAGCTGTTTGCATAGCTTTTGCACCAATTGCAATCCAATGCCATGCCCTTTGATTTCCAGTTGTAGCTGCTGGCCAGACAGTTCCTGAACCTTAGAATTGTTAGGTAAAGGCATGCCGACCCCATTGTCAGCAATCAGCACTTTATTTTTTTCCAGAATCACATCAATTTCTGTGCCCTGTGAATAGTTCAGTGCATTGCGCAGAATATTACCAAACACCATTTTGGTCATGGATGGATAAAGTTTACGCGGCTGTTCATCGAGGTCTTTTTGCAGGTCAATCTGCATGCCTTTGTTATGACTGACACTCTCTAGATCCTGCACCAGATTGTCCAGACATTCTGAAAGCATGGTCGGTTCAGCAGTTAAAGTATTGGTGGTATTGCGGGCAATAGCCAGCAAGGTATCGACCAGCAGCTGCATGTCTTCAATTGTGTTATGCAGGCGGGTAAAGGACTTGTTGTCGCCATAGCGTGCCTGACACAGCTGCACATTGCCTTTTAAAATGGTCAGTGGCGTGCGCAGCTCATGGCTTACATCTCCGGTAAATTCACGCTCACGCTGAATAAATTCGCTTAATACCTGATGATATTTTTCCAGCGCCTGCTTGAGGTATTCAGCTTCCAGATTGGAGTCGGTGCGGATGTCCTGAAAAGGCGAAGCCTGATTTTTCTGATGTTCCCAGTCAATATGCTCCAGCGCATTAGCAAGACGGGTAATCGGGGAAAAATAACGTCGGGCCCGACGGTTCCACCACCAAAATACGCTATACAGTACGAACAGGCTGACCATCAGCGGTGCCAGACCAAACAGCCAGACCAGCTTGTTGACGTTGCTTTCGCCAAACACCAGCAGCACATGCTGTCCGTCTTTTTCACCATACACGGTCATGCGCTCCTTGCCATCGACAAAATGCCGGTTCACCCCTTGCTCAAGCTGCATGTGGCGAAATTGAACTGGCGGCAGATCGCTCCAGCGGTAACCATACAGGTTTTTGGTGTCGGGCAGTTCAGCAGCCGGATTACGTTCCAGCCGCTGCCAGTAGTGTGACATTTCCTGTTCTAGCGCAGTTCTGAGCAGGGAACCCTTGATTACCCAGGCACTACAGCCAATCCCGATCACCACGGACAGGGCAATGAATCCGATTTGCAGCCAGTAATAGCGGTTAAACACCTCACCCAGAGGATGATCGTGTTTGTCCCTGAACAGCTTTAACATTGGTGCATTCCCCGCTAGCCCATCCGATTCGCCATTCAATTATACGGTTTTCTTTTTAAACAGAAAGTGACCGATCACCCACTCGCGTCCATGCTCATAACCGAACAGCTCGGCACAGGCCATAAAGAAAATCCGCCAGCGTTGCCACCAGATGGCGGCATCTACACCATAGGTCTGTTCAAATAAGGGGCGCAGCTCGTCCTGTTTCCGGTCCATGTTCTCGAGCCAAGCATTTGCGGTGCGTTCATACTGCGTGCCGGCCCATTGCCAGTGCTGCTCTAATTGCAAATGCTGCTGGAAATGTAGAAAGGTCGAAGCTGCCGGCATCAGTCCGCCACTAAAGAAATATTTCGACATCCAGTCGAATTCATTTTTCACTTCAAACGGATAATGTAGGAAACGGTGACAGAAAATATGGCACCAGAGCAGACCATCCGCTTTCAGCCAGCTGCTGATATTTTCAAACAGTTTCTGGTAATTACGTACGTGTTCAAACATTTCCACCGAAACTACGCGGTCAAAGGACGCGGGTTCCAGTTGCAGTACATTGACGTCGCAGGTGATCACCGTCAGGTTCTGCAGTTTTTTCAGACGCGCCTGTTCCTGAATATACTGGCGCTGGGTCGAGGAATTCGACACCACCGTAATGCGGGCCTTGGGATAATGCTCGGCCATATACAGACTCAACGATCCCCAGCCACAGCCAATTTCCAGAATATCCTGTCCATCTTTTAACTGTGCACGCTGGCAATAGCTGGCCAGTGCGGCTTCTTCCGCCTGATCCAGGGTGGTATGAGTATGTTCAAACAGGCTAGCGCTGTATTTCAGACGCTTGCCCAGCACCGCCTGGAAAAATGCGGTGGGCAGTTCATAGTGCTGTTCATTGGCCTTTTCGGTCTCGATGGCAATCTCGCTGTTTTTCAGCATATGCAGCACATCCATATAGCGCCGAGCTGCCAGTGCCGGGTCAAAGCGTCCTTCCTGTGCCAGACGTTTTTTGCTTAGGCTGCGAATGCCGGCGCGAATGACTGAATCGGGCAGCTTGCCGCTTTCGACCAGTTTTAAAGATTGTTGAATCATAAAGTCCATGTATTTACCTACTGTTTGGGTGGCCACGGAATAAACATTGAAGTTCGTCGTTGATAATCTTTATAGTTGTCGCCGCGATGTGCCAGCGCCTGTTGTTCACTAAAGGGAATCCCGGTGATGTAGTACAGAAACAGCCACATCAGCAGTGGATAAATCCATAATTCATAGCATCCTGCTGCCAGACCGAGCACTGGATAAGCAAACCAATGCAGCCATTCAAAAAAATAATTCGGATGGCGCGAATATTTCCACAAACCCTGATCCATGGTTTTACCTTGATTCTGTGGATCTAGCTTAAAACGGTAAAGTTGCTGATCGGCAGTGCTTTCGCCTATCAAAACGGATAGCATGATCATGCCCGCCACAATCACAGTGACCAAAGTCCAGTCATTCCATTGCTCGGTCGAGATACTTAACAGCTTCAGCATTGGGTAAGAAAACAGTAGAGCCAATCCTGCCTGAAATATAAAAAACACCAGAAAACCAAGATGCTGATACTCCCCCATCGCTCGGCGCATGTTGGCATAACGCGTGTCTTCTTGGGTTTCACTGGCATAGCGCCGTAACAGATGCCAAGTCAGCCGTGAAAACCAGATCCCACTCGCCAGTCCCAGAAATAAGCGAACCAAGATCGGTGCACTGTCAATCGCCCAAGCGGCAATAATCACATTGAGGGCAATACTGAAACTCCAAGCGACATCGACCAGCCCTGCTCTGCGATTATAGGTCACCAGCAGCCAGCTACAGAGCATGATAAAGACATTCAGCATCAGTAAATTCAGCAGCATTTCGTCCCTCCTGTTTTATCTTGGCTTAGTAGGCACTGGCTTCGAACAGCAGATGTACATCACTGATCACGCCTTCGCGGAAGCCACCTTCGCAATAACACAGATAAAAATCCCACATGCGGATAAAACGCTCATCAAAGCCGAGTTGCAGGACCTGATCATGCTGCTGCAAGAAACGCTGACGCCAGTGGTGCAAGGTCTGGGCATAGCTCTGGCCGATATCTTCCAGATGTTTGAGACGCAGTTTTTGTTCGGAAGCGGTCTGGGTCATGACACTGATACAGGGAATAAAACTGCCTGGGAAAATATAGCGCTTGATATAGTCCACGGTATTCAGGGCTTTGGCATAGCGTGCATCTTCAATGGTGATGGCCTGAATCAGGGCCAGACCATTCGGTTTCAGCAGCTCACGGCATTTCTGGAAATAGGTGGATAAATACTGCTCACCTACGGCTTCGATCATTTCAATCGACACCAGCTTGTCGTATTTGCCTTCCAGTAAGCGGTAATCTTTCAGCTGCACAGTCACACGATGTGACAGTCCGGCTGCAGCGACCCGGGCCACGGCTTCATCATACTGTGCTCTGGAAATGGTGATGGTGGTGACTTTGCAGCCATACTGCTGCGCGGCATAAATGGCAAAACCGCCCCAGCCGCTGCCAATTTCGACCAAATGATCCATCGGTTTGAGTTGCAGTTTCTGGCAGATCAGCTCTTTTTTATAATCCGAAGCCTGTTCCAGGCTCATGCCCGGCTCTTTAAACACCGCACTGGAATACATCATGCTGTAATCCAGGAACAGCTTGAAAAAGTCATTACTCAGGTCATAATGCTCGGCAATATTTTTGCGGCTGCCATCAATCGAATTCTTGCGCGATTTATACCAAACCTTTAACAGTAACTGGCTGGCTTTGGCCACTGCATTCTGATTCATCAGATCCAGCACATCGCGGTTACGTGCCAAAATGCGGATCACATCCACCAGATCTTCACTGCTCCAGTAACCGCGGATAAAACCCTCTGCTGCACCGAGCACACCATTACGGAACAACAGTTCCATCAGACGGGCATCATGCACCTGAATCACGGCCTCAAGATCGCTGTTTTCCCCGACCGACCCGTTCCAGACGCCTTTAAAAATCAGCTGACCATGCCGTAATTTCAGCAAATGCCGTAATACTACCGGCAGTGTGCTTTGCTCTCCCATGAATAGTGTTTTCATTGCAATGTGTTTCCTTTTTCTTTTTTAGGATGCCGGTAAAACGGAATTTTCTTTTTCCATAAACGAAAGGCGTGCAGATAAATTCCGCTGACCATCCTGAAGGGTTCAAGAACTTTCAGTACAGCATAGCGATACTGCTGTGAAGGAACCGTGATGGCCTGCAAGGAAAATTTCAGGGTGGCATCGAATTGCAAGATTCCCTCCTCAAACAGCTGCATATGAATCACGTTTTGCCGATCCGAAAAGCTGAAGCGCCAGCGATAATCCAGCCCCATCGGCATGAACGGCGACACATGAAAGGCCTTTTTAAAGTCAAACTGGTGACTCTGGTACGGCGCATATTCGTCTGCATTGTTCCGGCAGTCGTGAATGTAGACCTGTCGTTCATTCCACGGTGTGTTGGTGATTTCACTCAGCACAAAGAGCAACTGGTCGGTGGCACCAAAGACCAGATAAAACACTACGGAATTGAAACGAAAGCCGAGTGTTCGTGGCAAAGCTAGCACCCGGATAGACGCGGCATGCGGAAGCAGGTAGTTTTCCCGCTTGATCAGCAGGCGTGCAATCTTCTGCCGAATCGAGCCACATTCCATAGTCAGAAAATCGCGCTCATCTAGGGTCAGGAAATTCCAGCGTTTAGATGACCACAGCCAGGATTTTCCGGTAAACGTCGCGAGTTGATCTGGATCAAACCATAGATAGCTTAGCTGGGTTTTAAAAGCATGGGCTTGGGGCAAATAACGTCGATGCCGGATTTCAGCAGTGGCGATCGCCAGTGGATACATCTGCATCATGCGCTCCTAGGCTGCCTGTTCAGCCTGTTTTAATAGCTGATCGATTACCCATAATGCGCTACGCGCCCCATCCTCATGAAAGCCCCAGCCCCAGTAAGCGCCACAATATGAGGTGCGGTTTTGGCCGTTGACCTCGGCCCAGCGTTGCTGTGCTTCAATCGCTGGGGCATCAAACACCGGATGACGGTAATGTCGTTCTACCCAGACTTTTTTCGGATTCAGGGCAAAATTAGGATTCAGGGTGGCAAAGACCTGGGTTTTGCAGTTCAGGTTCTGCAACTGGTTCATCCAGTAGCTAAAGCCATAATGTGTGCCATTGTGCTTGAATGGCGTTTGTTCAGTGGCCTTAGTCGGCGTGACGTGTACATGCCAGCTGGCCCACTGGCGACGGGATTTGGGCATGATAGAGGTATCGGAATGTACCACCATGCGGTTATCCTGATAGCGGAACTTGCCGAGCACATCCAGTTCCTGTGCAGACGGGTCTTTCAGTAACTTCAGACTATCGTCAGCATGGCTGGCAAATACGACCCAATCAAAACGTTCGCTGCCCTGTGTTGTTTCAACCACCACATCATTGACACTCCGCGAGACATGGAGAACACCCGTTTTGCGGAAGGTAATATTGGCCTGGGACTGAATCGCACGAACATAGCGAGCCGATCCACCCTTGACCGTAAGCCATAACGGCCGGTCTTTCAGCTGCAACATGCGATGGTGCTGGAAAAAGCTCACCACAAATTTATAGGGAATCTGTCCGGCTTGTTCCACCGGACAGGACCACAGCGCCCCACACATCGGATAGAGATGTTCCTGACGGAAGGCTTCGGAATAGCCATGCTGATTCAGATACTCATCAATACTGAGTTGTACATCAATCTGCTCGACATCTAGATCTCTATTGGCGGCATAGAAACGGAACAGATCTGACAACATCGCGCGAAAATCTGCATTAAAAAAGTTTTGAGGTCGGAACAATAACGAGAATTTTTTTGAAGGATTGTACTGTAAGCCAGTGACCTGATTATTCACCGAAAAGCCCATGTCACTGCTTTGCGATTGAATGCCAAGTTCTTTTAGCATGGCGCAGAACAGCGGATAGTTATGCTCATTAAAGACAATAAAGCCACTGTCCACCGCAACCTGTTCACCATCGATATTTAGCTGATGAGTATCAGTATGACCACCAAAGTAGTTATTCTTTTCAAAGACTGTAACTTGATGCGCTTTGCTGAGTTTCCAGGCAGCGTACAAACCGGAAATACCTGAACCAATAATTGCAATTTTCATGGTGATTCCTTCGAATGAATCGTGGTAGTGCCTGCCGTAGCAGCTTTTTTATTTTTTCGAGCCTGAGCAATTTTACTGGCTTCATAAATCCGTGCCGGAATGGGCTTTAAGTCCCAAACTATCCCGAGCCAAGACATAATTTTTAAGAGGTAATAGGTCATATCAATCTGCCACCAGTAAAAACCCTGCCGGGTACTGCCTGCATAAAAATGGTGATTGTTGTGCCAGCCTTCGCCCAAGGTAATGATAGACAAGAATAAATTGTTGCGGCTGTGGTCATCCGTGTCAAAATCACGGCTACCGTAATGATGCGCCAGTGAATTGATACATAAGGTCGCATGGATCAACAACACCGTGGACACCACAAATCCCCAGACCAGAAGTTGCAGGCCGGACGTCCCGAGTTGTGGCCAAGTGATTGCCAACCTTTCGCCTAGTACATAAATTCCACCAGCAGTCAGCAGCACAACAATCAAACTGAAACGGTCTAGCCAGATCAGCTCTGGATATTTCAGCCAGTCCTTGATGACTTCTTTACGTGTAGCAAAATTATATTCATTCAGAAACCAACCCACATGGCTATACCAAAAACCATGCGTCGAGGAATGCGGGTCTTTCAAGGTATCGGTATAGCGATGGTGATAGCGGTGATGCGCCGCCCACCAGAGCGGACCACGCTGCGCGCTCATGGTACCAATCAGCACAAACAGAAACTGTACGGGACGCGAAGTCTGAAAAGTTTTATGCGATAAATAGCGATGAAAAAAAGCCGTAATTGAAAACATGCGGATCAGGTAGAATGCCAACATAAAACCAATTGCAAACCATGACACTCCCACCCAGAACACAGCGAAACAGGCCAGATGCAACAGAATAAAGGGCAAAATCCGCAGCCACTGAATCTTGCTGTTTTCAGCCGTCAGTGTTTCGGGCGCTGTGGGTGTAGACCAGCTGTCTATCCATCGCATCAGACTGTTCAACATGGACTCATCCTATTTTCAAGTGATTGTCTCTATTCTATTTGATGAGTCTAATCAGTCAGATATGAATTTTATGTGAAGTAAAATAAAAAAAGCCGAACTGTAGAGAGACTAAGCAGTTTGGCAAAAGGGTAGCAGATTAATGCGGCAATTTGATCAGTTTTGTGATGTCATAACCATAATATTTTGCTGTTTCCAAAAAGGACTGATAGGTGGCTTCATCCAGTTGCGGTTCACGCGATAAAATCCACAGGTATTTGGTACTCGGTCCACCGACCAGCGCCACTTTATATTCCGGATCGACGCGTAATACCCAGTAATGCCCTTTGGTAAACGGAATCCATCTTAAACCTGGCGGCAAAAAGCTGACCTTCAGTTTGCTGTTGCCCGCATTTTGCGTATAGGCAACTCCTTCGGAGCTGATCATTTCGCCATTAGCAATCCGGCAACTATTCAAGACCTGCATGGTCTGATCGGCATTGAGGCGATATTGCGCTGTGATATCCGAGACGCATTTACGCTGAAAATACATCGGTAAATGTGCAATTTCATACCACTTGCCTGCATACTGCTGGATATCCACCTGATCGACTGCCTGAGGTGCAGCAGTTTCTGCTCGGATCGTGGTACTTAAGCTGATGATGGCCAGTGCCGTCGCTGCAAAAACAGACTTGAATCGCATGTTCATTTTTTAGCCTTTCTTGATTACAGCCTTAAGATAACCCAGCTGGATGTGAACAAAGTGTGAAGATCAAATGCTGCGATTCAGGGTCTATTGGTCAGGAAATGCCATCTGAATATTCAGGACCCAGTGCGTTATCGCAGTTTATTTGAGAGACCCAAACAGGATTGCTGTTTCAAAGCCACTCTTTGCTGTCATCTGCAACAGGCGTTCCATGCATCACATGCTGAATCATGGCATAGGCGATACTGCCCTTGAACGGAATTTCGGGTAACTGGTCAAATTTGAAAAACTGTGCATCGCTGAGTTCATTTTCCTGAATCTGGATGTCCCCTGCATGATATTCCGCCTTGAAAGCCATCATCAGGTTGCTGGGAAACGGCCATGGCTGGCTGGCCAGATATTGAATATTTTTGATCTGCAGCCCCACTTCTTCCAGCGTTTCACGGCGGACTGCCTCTTCCAGGGTTTCCCCGACTTCAACAAAGCCGGCAATCAGGCTGTACATCTGGGTTTTGTTGCGAGCATTTTTTGCCAGCAGAATTTCATCTGTACCCCGGGTAATGATGGTAATTACACAAGGATTCACCCGCGGATACTGGTTATAGCCACAGGATGGACAGACCATGGCATACTGGCTGGCGTGCTGCTGGGTGGCGTGACCGCATTTACTGCAAAAGCGGTGATTACGGCGCCATTCCAGTAACTGTACCGCACGGCTGGCCTGTTCAAACTGTGTTCTGCCCCAGACTTGCACCAGTTGCCGGATCGGAACCAGCTGATAACCTTGCGGCACCGGTTCGTCTTCTTTCAGGTCACGGGCAATGACCCCGCCATTTTCCGTCAGGTTCAGGTCGTGCTGCAGTCTGGCTACCTGCGGCAACTGAAAATGCTCATCCACCAGTAATTGCTGCTGTCTAAAAATATACGCTTTTGAATGCATGTTCATGACAATTCCCTGATTAAAAAAAATCCCATACAGAGGGGTGTATGGGATAAAACTAAGGAAGTTTACATGGAGTAACTTCTGGTCAGATACTATGCGCAAGCTGCCTGAATTACAACCATAATAATTTGTATCTTTTTGATTAAAATCACATAATCTTCACACCACCTATGGATTAAGGAATGATGCAATGTGAATTTCATCAATGGGCTGTAGCATTACGGAGATGGACAGTCTTTTATTGCAGCAATCATGATTCCTGTGCAATGTATGCAATCCAAGACGATCATTTAGCCGTGTTGAATTGGCTCAACATGTGGGGTGATTTTTATTTTCACAAAAAATTGAACTGCCTAGATTTACACTTCGCTATCTTTGATCAGGTCTGGAGTGGCTATGCGTTTTGGTTTAATTTTGGGTGACCAGCTTCATCATCAGCTTGCTACGCTCAAAGCGCTGGATCGTACCCAGGATGTAATCCTAATGGCGGAAGTTGTGGAGGAAGCCACGTATGTTGCCCACCATCTACAGAAAATTGCCCTGATTTTTAGCGCCATGCGTCATTTTGCCAAAGAGCTCAAGGCCGAGGGCTGGCGTGTACGTTACCATGCTTTTCAGTCCGGCAGTCCGATTCGTAGCCTACTGGATTTTGTGCAGGGACAGCAACAGCTATTCCCTGTCACAGAACTGGTCATGACCCAATGCGGAGAATACCGCTTGCAGCAGCAGATTGAACAGCACTGGAGCCAGCAGCTGCAACTGCCGGTACAGTACCTGAATGATGAGCGTTTTTTCTGCAGTCCGGAGCAGTTCCGGTACTGGGCCAGCCGTTACCAGACTCTGCGCATGGAATATTTTTATCGGGAAATGCGCAGGCAGACCGGCTACTTAATGCAGGGACAGCAGCCGCTCGGACAACAGTGGAACTATGACAGTGCCAATCGCAAGGCCTGGTCAGGCAGTCCGGCATTGCCTCCAGCACTTCATTTTGAACGGGATCAGATTGATCTGGATGTACTGGAACTGGTTGAACGCGAGTTTTCCCATCACTCTGGCAGTCTTGCCGATTTTCACTGGGCCACCACGCGCAGCAATGCCCTGATTGCATTGGAGCATTTCATTGCCCACAGTTTGCCGCATTTTGGAGACTATCAGGATGCCATGGTTCAGGGTGTAGATATGGTGTTTCACAGCCTTCTATCGCCTTATCTGAACTGCGGCTTGCTGCTGCCAAGAGAAGTCTGTGATGCGGCAGAAGCGGCCTACTGTGCCGGTCATGCACCACTGAATGCGGTGGAGGGTTTTATCAGGCAGATCCTTGGCTGGCGCGAATATGTGCGTGGAATTTACTGGCTGTACATGCCGGAGTATGCCGGCCGCAATGCGCTGCAGTACTCAACACCGATGCCACAATTTTACTGGACTGGCCACACCCAGATGAACTGTATGGCTGAGTGTTTCCGTAATACCTTTCAGCATGCCTATGCACATCATATTCAGCGTTTGATGGTGACTGGCAATTTTGCCTTATTAACTGGTTTACACCCTCAGCAGATCAGCGAGTGGTATCTGGCAGTCTATGCCGACGCCTATGAATGGGTAGAACTACCGAACACACTGGGCATGGTAATGCATGCCGATGGCGGCTTGATGGCCAGCAAACCCTATGCGGCTTCGGGCAATTACATCCATAAGATGTCGGATTACTGCAAACACTGTAGCTACAATGTCAAAACCCGTACCGAGCCAGACAGCTGTCCGTTCAACAGCCTGTACTGGTATTTCATGATCCGGCATGAAGCGATATTCCGTACCCATCCACGTATGGGCATGATCTATCGGCAGCTGGACAAACTGAAAGATCGGCAGCAGATCATCAGCCATGCCCAGCAGCTTCTTAGCCGGATCAATGAGTTATAAACGATGAAAAAACAGCATCTCCCTGAAAAAATATGTATTCACTGCTTGCGCCCTTTTACTTGGCGCAAAAAATGGCAACGCTGCTGGGAGGAAGTCAGATACTGTTCTGAACGATGTAAACGTGAGTCCAGACAGCGGTCAAAATCAAACGCTTAGAAACGCTTGTATTGCCGTGAACAATAGGCCCGTATCACGTCGGGTGAACGCAGTTGCAGATGTTTAGTTTTTCGGCCGGTGACGCGTTCACGCCACATTTTAAAACTCGATGCTTTCATATTTTGACGCATCAAGCGGATCACCGCCGCTTCATTTAAACCATACTCACATAAAATAGCTTCAAAAGGAGTTCGATCTTCCCAAGCCATTTCTATAATTCTGGATAAGTCCTCTTCAGAAAATTGATTCATACCATTCTCGTTTTTAATCATCACGAAGCGTCAATAAGCTTTATCGACTTTAATCTGACTAAAAGAATAACAATACAATCATGAATTTTTTGTGATTTTTCTGTAGTTTAGGTACTCAGCACGAATAAAAGGGCTAGTTAAACTAGCCCTGTTAAGTCTTAGTTACCCCTATAAGTCGAATATCCATAAGGACTTAAAACGGCTTTGTTGCACAAAGATTTGAAATACAAAGCCACAGGGCACTAATAAATCGAGGAAATATCTCAATTTGGTTTGATCCTAAGACTCAATGGTATGCTCACTCTAAAGGCAAACATGGTCGTAATCAAACTTATTCCGACTCAGCCATTCAATGTTGTTTAATGATCAAATCTCTATTTCGCATGTCTTTACGTATGGTCACAGGTTTTGTTCAGAGCCTGATTAAACTTTGCGGATTAGATTGGACAGCTCCAGATTACAGTACGCTTTGCCGTAGACAAAAGCATATTGATGTTTCGATTAATTATCAGAAAAGTAACGATGGACTTCACCTACTCGTGGACTCCACTGGTTTGAAGTTTTTAGGTGAAGCTGAATGGAAACGTAAAAAGCATCAGCCCGAATATCGTCGCCAATGGCGTAAACTCCACATTGGTATTGATGCTGAAACCTTGCAAATACTGGCAGTTCAGCTCACGACAAACAATGTCAGTGATTCACAGGTACTTGGTGACTTACTCGATCAAATTCCACAAGATGAGCAGATTGACTCTGTTTATACCGATGGAGCTTATGACACAAAGCACTGCCGACAAGTCATTTCAGATCTAGATGCACATGCGGTGATTCCACTTAGAAAAAATGCGAAGCCATGGAAAGATAAAAAGACCAGCTCGCTAGAGCGAAATGAATTACTTCGTACTGTTAAACATATAGGTAGGACGCTATGGAAAAAATGGACAGGATATCATCGTCGAAGTTTGGTTGAAACCAAGATGTATTGCATCAAATTATTAGGCGATTAATTAACAGCAAGGAGTTTTCCAAGTCAGGTGAATGAGATTCGTGCACGTGTGGCCGTCTTGAATAGATTCACAGAATTAGGTCGCCCTCATACCCAAGTTGTCTCTTAAATTTGGAATACTTGGGATAGTTTTATCTTCCTAATCTTTATGCAACAAAGCCTTTTACAACCTCCAATGGTACTATTATTTTTAAAGGAAGTTAATAATATTCATATCTGTTTCTAAAATTACAGTTTACAATATCATTAGATCGGCCACACATATTCATTCACTTCATTTTCTTCTAAAAACATGACATTAAAATCATCTGAATCTCTCCACTTTGCTGTAGAAACAATATGAATTTTTATATCATTAAACTCGATTTTTTCTATACCATTTTTAACAATTTCACTTATGAAAAAGGTATCTTGTGCTGGATCAATATCTTTAATTTTAAAAATATTCTCATTTATACTTTCTAATATTTGAACTTTTTCTAAAATCAAAGCACCTTCACTAAACTCATATTTAGATTTATTTAAATCAATTACGTCAATGTAATTTACTAAATTATTAAATCTAAAAATAAAATATCCTTTTTCATCAATTGCTTCTAATTTTTCACTCACTACATTCACATTTAAAAAGTCAGCATTTATATAATTTTGTAAAATTTTTTTAAAATGTTCATTAACAACATAAATATTTTTATTAATATTTCGAAATGACATTTTAGTTTTTTTACTTTTCAGAACTAAAATTCCATTTTTAGGTAATTCACAATCTCCGCTAGTTTTATAACTATACCAAGGTAAAGAACCTGGCTCTATACTTGAATTAGCCTGTTCTTTATCCGAATATAAAATTGCATCCTCAATAAGAGAAATTGGGCAATTTTCACTTTGTGTAGCACTTAAAACGAAATAATTCATATTTATTCAATCCTAACTTAATCTAATTGGGTTACTTCCAGGTGCTGATAAAACAACTCTCATACTAGTTTGTACGTTTGCAACCTTTTCTCGTGCTTGTGCTGCAGTTATTTTTCCATCATTAAATTGATTTTCAATCCTAATCAGTTTTTGATTTATTAATGTAGAATATATCGGGTGGGACCCGCAATGATACAATTTACGTTTCATTTGTTTTGCCTTTGCTTCACTATCTGGCATTAATACTCCATTTTCAGCCTTATCCCTATTCCCACCAATACCGATATCATCAAGAAAGTCCTTACGTTTTGCCCAAATTTCCTCAGGAATTATATGATGTGCTTGTAAATGATCACCTGTGACTCCTCCTAGGTTTCTATTTAATGTAGTGCTACAAAGCCCTAATCTATCAATCCACCCCGTCGGATTTTTAACATACATATATGCATTATTTCCACCTAATAAACTAATTGGATCTTTACTTACAAACCTTCCCACATAAGGTGAATAATACCTATGACGGTTGTAGTGAAGTCCTGTTTCTTGATCGAAATATTGCCCTTGAAAGCGAATATTGTTCGATATAATTTCTGAGTTTTCAAAGAAACTTGATTTTGCCTTTTCAGCCTTACACTCACCCCAAGCCTTATATTCAGCCTTCCAAATGATCGAACCTGTGTGGTCACTCATTTCTTGTGGTGTACCTAAGTGGTCGCAGTGGTAGAACCATACATCATCAAAGCCTTTGCTTTGCTTGGTGGTTTTCCAGAGTGGGTCACGATGTACACTATACGGCTTGTCTGACCAATCAGGTGTTTGATGTAACTCTATTGGGCTTTGATATACCGCTTGTAACATCGGTACAAAGCTGTCTTTTTCATAAATGTAGTGTTTGGTGGCTTGTTCAGTCGATTCATAAGCCAATGTGTCACCATCCCATCCGTAGATGATATTTTGTTCATCACCTGTGTGGTGGTGCTTACTCCGCTTTTGTATTCTTCGACCTAAAGCATCATAACGATACTCTGCCGTGTATTGACTGTTACGGCTTTTGATCATGCGCCCATAGACATCCCATTCAAGGTTTAAATCACCTTGGGTAGATTTCTGTCGAACCAATTGTCCGTATGCATCATATTGGTATTGTTGGTCGAGATATTCTTTCACCACGTTATTGACTAGACGGTTGTAGCCAAAGCCTTTTTCTTCTGTTTGTTGTTGGTGGCTTTGGTCATGATTTTGCGCTTTATCATCATTGTAACGATCTATGATGTTACTAGCAGGGTCAAAGTTAAAGGTCTCTTTACCGAGTTTACTGCTTGCTTCAAGTAAACGTCCTACAGGATCGTATTTGTAGGCAATGTTACCACGTCGTGTATCCTTGATCGCAGTCAATTCACCTGTTTTATCGTATTGATACAGTCGTTGAATCAATTGACTGGTCTGTTGCAGCGCATTGTTCTGTTGGTTATTTTTTTCTTTGTACTGGCTTTGGTAGCCATTGTCATGTTCATTGAGCATGATTTGGCTGTGTAAGCGTCCTACAAGGTCAAACTGTTGTTCTTGGCTGATGCCATTGGCGTAGTGTCTTGTGATTTCTCGATGTAAATCATCTCTTTCAAAACTGACTAAATCCTGTCCATTGACAATCAGGCTTTGTACATGACCTGTACCATATGTAAGCCAGTCAATATTTTGTCCGTCTGGGCGTATGGTTTTGATTCGGTCATTGATTTCATCGTAGCTGTGTTTCCACACCGCTGTTTTATGACTCTTGTAATCTTGCTGATGTTCTTTGATCACATTACCCGCAGCATCGTAGAACCATTGTAGGTTACTTTCTGCATTCTTGGCATGCAGAATACGTCCCATGTAATCGTAAGCAAATTCTTCAGTCTGTTTCTCTTCTAGTTCTAAGCCATAGTGCCCATAGCCTGCGGTACGTTGTTCCAAACGTCCCATACTGTCAAAGATGAATTGTTGAATTCGGTCTTTCGGTGCTGCACGGTCTTTTAAATCTTGTCCATAAGCTGACGCAACCTCGATACTTGTGGTGAGTCGACCATTTAACTCATCATAATGATAAATTGTTTCTTTGTCATCGAAATCAATTTCCTTAATCAAACGACCGCCAGCATCGTAAACAAATTCGTAACTTGCACCATTTTCATTCGTCAATCGTTTTAGGCGTCCTAAACGATCCCATTGATATTTTAGCGTATGGTTTAATGCATCGATGCGTTTGGTTATTAAACCTGCTGCATCGTATTCATAGCGTGTCTGCTGTTGCTTAGCATCAACGTGAGCAATTAACCGTCCTTCAGCATCATGGACAAAATGTTCTTCAGTCCCATCAGCATGTTTGATCTTTTCCAGTTGACCAAAGGCATTGAGGGGTAAACCTTTGATGATGGGTTCTCGTTGTTCTGTGGTCAGATCACTATAGAAGTATTCAACTTTTTGTTTTAAGACAATTTTAATTACAATGATATACCCTTTATAACCATATGGCTTTAGGTCAAAAAATTGTAATCCTTAATCAAGCTCATTTAAGTTATTCATCAGGATCATAAAGTTTATCTAAAAATTCATTAAACGAATTAGCGACTTTAACCATGTTGTATGGTAGCCCATCCTCCTTTGTTGGTTCGTCTTCTAATTCATGATCTTTATAAATAATTTGACCGTAATCGTTATCATTAATACTAATACCAAAATAGTTTCCAGCAGGTGACTCAGCTATCATTATAATTCCCTTTGGATTTTGCCAACCTATTTCATCATAAATATCTATAAGACTATTACCTGCGTCATTTGATATTTCATAAAAATAATTTATTGAATCACCAGCATCAACTCCATCAGGAAGAATAAAATCTACATAAGATTTTTGTGGTCTACCACCATTAAAAGTTTCTATAAAAGACTGATATTCACTTGGTAACTTTTTACCAATTTTTTTTTCAAAATTAGCAAGTAACTTTTTATCAAGCAAAGGCCCTTCTTCAATCATGATAAAATCAGACATCTTTATTCTCCTCTAGCTCCTGATGCACCACCTCTATGGGTAAATTGTCTATGCACAGCTCCATCCACTAATTCCATATCATTCCCATTACCACTATGATGCCAAGTTTGTCCTTTAGGACTAGTATCTGGCCAACTGCCAGCTCTTTGACCACTTTGTCTTTTGTTTATTCCATAAACTTCATTGATATATTTTTCACCTTTCTGCTGTTCAAGTTGCTCCCACGCCTTTGAAAAATCACCTGTTTCAGGTGGTGTTATTTTACTTTCAGGCAAACCAGTCATTTTAATATTAACATTTTCAGATTTGAAATCACTAAAGTCTGGGTAACGCTGATTATCTGGAGGACCGTTTTTATAAGGAACCTCGGCTTTGTTGCATAAAGATTAGGAAGATAAAACTATCCCAAGTATTCCAAATTTAAGAGACAACTTGGGTATGAGGGCGACCTGATTCTGTGAATCTATTCAAGACGGCCACACGTGCACGAATCTCATTCACCTGACTTGGAAAACTCCTTGCTGTTAATTAATCGCCTAATAATTTGATGCAATACATCTTGGTTTCAACCAAACTTCGACGATGATATCCTGTCCATTTTTTCCATAGTGTCCTGCCTAAACGTTTAACTGTTCGAAGTAATTCATTTCGTGCTAGCGAGCTGATCTTTGTATCTTTCCATGGTTTCGCATTTTTTCTAGGTGGAATCACTGCATACGCTTGCCGATCTGCAATGACCTGACGGCATTGCTTGGTGTCATAAGCACCATCTGTATAGACAGAATCGATTTGTTCATCTAAAGGGATTTGAGCAAGTAAATCTTCCAGTACCTGTGAATCACTGACATTATTTGCGGTGAGTTGTACAGCACGTATTTGAAGGGTTTCAGCATCGATACCAATATGAAGCTTACGCCATTAGCGACGATATTCAGGTCCATGTTTCTTACGCTTCCATTCACCTTCACCTAAAAACTTTAGGCCAGTAGAGTCTACGAGTAGATGGAGACTACCACTACTTTTTTGATAGCCAATTGCAATATTGATATGCCTTTGTCTTCTGCACAGTGTGGAGTAATCTGGCGCTATCCAATCTAATCCACAAAGCTTAATCAGACTTTGGACAAAGCCTTTGACCATTCGCAAAGACAATTTAAATAAAGATTTGATCATTAAGCAGCATTGAATAGCAGTATCGGAGTAAGTTTGATTTCGTCCATGTTTGCCTTGTAATTGTGCATACCACTGGGTCTTTGGATCGAACCAAATAGCAATATTCCCACGATTAATGAGGGCTCTGTTATATGCGGGCCAATTGGTTGTGCGGTAGATTTTGTGTGTAGGATTCTTCATTTGAAGATTATATTGCTGAAGAAGCCCTCAAGAACAGCTTTGTGCAACAAAGCCAAATTGAAGTAATAATCGTTGTTTCATCCATAAACAACTCATCCATATTTACAATTTCACCTAATCCAGCACCATTTCCTCATTGATTTTTATTCATTTTCACATTGTAATAGATAATAGTTAAAACCATTCAGACAAAGAATATTAATTATGAAGGGCTTTGTTGCATAAATATGTAAGCATCTGATTTAAATAAATTTAATTTTGGATCAAAAAACAATCAAAACTTTTAAAATCATATAGTTATGAAATCTTTGTGCAACAAAGCATATCCTGATGCATATCGATTAGAGTGGTTTTACAGTTAAACAAATGAATATGGATTTTGTTTTAAATTATTAGATAATGGTCTCTATAAGAACCAAAGAATTTTATATCATGTTTAAAACATTACTATTTTCCATCTTATCTTTCTTTATTTTAACTAGTTGTACTCAAGCCAAGAATGTTGATTCTAGAGTATATGAATGTGTATCAGGCAGTACAGAACATACTAAGCATTGTGAATTAAAAAATTATAAAAACAAATATTTAAATGAAGAAGTAAAATACTATTTTCAACAAGTTGGAAAAGGTAAGTTTGAAAAAGAGGTGCGAGAATATGCGAGGAACTATGTTCAGGCATCTGAAGAATATTGTGCTATGAATACAAGTTTCGCATTTGTAGATATTCCTAAAGACAAAAATAAAATTTATGAAGAAACAGCTTCTTGTTTACAAGATCAATATGTGCAATTAGTTAAAAACTTACATTCTATGACAGATAGGGCGACTCAGACCATTATTCAGAGAATTACTAAATCACCCTAGATAGTGAAGATTATTGCAGCATCGCAAATCGGTTTTTGTAGGTCATTTGAAGACCTGCTATGGCAGCTTGCCCTGCATCTCCAATTCGTCCATCAATATCTCCAGAGTCACGGACTTTGAAATATTTCATACGGGCATCATTTTTAGCATGCTCATAAGCCTTTCCTGCTTGATCCATTCCTATATCTTCAATGGTTCCTCTAGCATCAGGCTTTTTCCAATCTCCACCAAAAACGGCTTCGAAAATATATTGGAGTACTGAAAGTCCACCTGATCCTAGACAGTATCGTGGACAAAAATCCCTCTAAATTCTTGAAATATTTCTGTTCAAAGGCTTCTGGGCTTAACCAGCCGTTTGCGGAATGCCTTCTGACCCGACTGTAATAAATCTCAATATAGTCAAACAAGACAGTATTCGCTTCTTTTCGAGTGGCAAACGCACTGCCATGGACTACATGACCTTTCAATGTATGAAAGAAGCTTTCGGTCACTGCATTATCCCATGAGCAGTATACTGCGCAAGGCCTCCTCTAGACATACTTTGAATACAGTTATTCGTTAATAATAGCGCCCTAAAATCACGACTACAGTACTGTGAGCCTGAGAAGCACTGCTTCGCAAGTGAATGTACCATAACACCCGTTGGATACCCCTGACGAGCCATTGCATAATTAAATGCATCACACACCAATTGACGGTCTATTCGATGGCTGGTTTGCCAACCCACAATACGACGGCTAAATAGATCCAGCATCACACATAAATACAGCCAACCTTGCTTGGTACGGATATAGGTGATATCCGTTGTCCAAACCTTGTTAGGCTGAATGACTGTAAATTGACGCTCCAACAGATTTGATGCTGTAGGCAAACGATGTTTTGAATCTGTCGTATGCTTGTATTTACGTGCAATCCTGCTACGTAAACCAAGCTTTTTAAGCATTCTTCCAACGGTTCGTTCGCTCATGCTGTAACCCAAATCATGCATGTCATGTACCAATGAAGGTGCACCCAATCGTGCATGATGCCGCCAATATACGGCTTTTAAATCATTATATTTTTGCGCTGTATTGGCCTGGCGTTTTCGCCAGGCATTTACAGACAGAAGATACAGTGACTCCATTCACAGCTAGATCTTGAATTACCGTGTACTTTTCTTGGCATGATCTGTCAGAAAGTACACATGCGCTTTTTTTAAGATGTCATTGGCTTCCCTGAGCTGTTTGACTTCTTTCTCTAATTCTAGGATCCGCTGTAGTTCTGGTGAAAGTTGACGTTTGCTTGAACCTGCCGGATTGGTTTCACGAATCCGTTTATCTAATGTTGAATAACCCACACCTAATTTCTGGGAGATTGCAGCTACTGACTCGTGTGAGTTTGAAAGTGCATAATCAATTGCTTGCTGTTTAAATTCAGGACTAAAACGTTTGCCCATTTCTTGTATCTCCAAAGTTAACGTTACGTTATCTTTAGAGGGAAGTACTGTCCATTATTTTGGCTAGGATCAATGTTGTTACAGTATCGCATGGGAAAATTGATGGTAAGGGAAAATAAAATGAATGAACTTTTAGAATTTGTACAGAACTATTCGAGACCCACAGAAACTCATTACCACTATGCTGAATTTACGAAAAATGTTGAAAATATTTACGATGGTTTTAAAGATAATTTCCCTATAGAAATGCAGGAGCAATTAGGTACTTTAATTTTCGATATGGAAGTAATAAATGGGTTAGCTTTATGCGATTGGGATTTAGCTAACAGACCAACTGAATGGAATGATTGGAATACTGATTATAAAGAAGATGCTGATAATTTAAAGAAACAACTTGTGAGTATCTTAACTGGGGTACAAAAAGAATATATAAGAATTTTAGACTAATTTTCTCTCCATTTAACATAATGGCGATTATACGAAATTTTAATGTTAGAACCCATTTAAAGTGTCTATATTCTCACCAATAAAAATGTCTAGTTTATGATGGTTTTTATCACCATGGACTGGATATAAATATAGATGCTGATCACTATGTCTGACAAATAAATTCAACGGCTTGCAGTTCTGCAAGACGTTCGAGATCATCGTATTACCCAGGTCCGTGCTGCTGAAATCCTAAATCTTTCCACCCGTCAAATTACCCGGTTATTGCAGAAGCTCAATCAAGATGGTGTCTCAGGTATGGCACATGCCAGTCGTGGTCAACCTGGCCATCGTCGCCATGATGACTTGTTAAAATCAA
This sequence comes from Acinetobacter sp. YH12140, assembly GCF_013418475.1. Lineage (NCBI taxonomy): Bacteria > Pseudomonadati > Pseudomonadota > Gammaproteobacteria > Moraxellales > Moraxellaceae > Acinetobacter > Acinetobacter sp. YH12140. The sequence goes on along the minus strand of NZ_VPBZ01000009.1, from coordinate 131,647 downwards.
AGTGCCTTTCCATTATTGCTGAACATTTGCTGGGCTTTGGACCCACCTTGGCGCATGAGAAGCTCAGCAGCATATTTGACCTGAATATCCCGGTAGAAACGCTTCGGCGCTGGATGACGGCCAATGACCTGTGGATTCCGCGATCCAAGCGCCTGAAGCGTCCATATCAGCCACGTTATAACCGGGATTGCTTCGGTGAACTGATCCAAATTGATGGCTCATATCATGACTGGTTTGAAGGTCGAGCTGCAAAATGCTGCTTGTTGGTTTATATCGATGATGCCACTGGAAAGCTGTTGCATCTGCGCTTTTGTGAGGCTGAAACGACCTTTGACTACATGCTTTCAACCCGAGCCTACATTGAACAATACGACAAACCTCTAGCCTTTTATAGTGACAAGCATTCGGTATTCAGAGTTAATCAGAAATCCAGGCAAGACAGCCAGATTACGCAATTTGGGCGGATTCTGAATAATTTGAACATCGATATTATCTTTGCCAACTCACCCCAAGCCAAAGGTCGTGTGGAACGTGCCAACAGAACCCTTCAGGATCGTCTGATCAAAGAGATGCGCCTGGAAGGCATCGGTTCGATTGCAGAGGCCAATATATGGTTACCCTGCTTTATTGAGCAGTTCAATCAGAAGTTCACCAAATGTGCGCGAAACTCAAAGAACCTGCATCGGCCATTAACCGAATCTGATCTTGAACTGGATGATATTTTTACCTGGCAGGAACCGCGTAAGGTCACCAAGAATCTGACCCTGACCTATGACAAGTGTATTTATATGCTTGAACCGACAGAGCTGAATCATAAGCTTGTTGGGCAATACATTTCATTTCTGGAGTACCCGGATGGTACTGTGGCAATCATGCATGAAGGACGGAAGATCAACTATAGCGTCTTCAATAAACTGGCTGGACTACAGCAGAATGATGTGGTTGAGAATAAAAGATTAGGTTCGGTCCTGGCCCATATCCAGCAGCAACATGAGGAATTGGAGAAACAGAATAAACGTTCCCGTCTCAAGAAAAGTATGCCGAGTCGTAAAGCTCAGAAAGTTGTTATTGAACAAAGAAATTTAAATCCTGTGCTTGACTCTTGTAGTTAAAAACAGGACATTTTAAATGGTTTATCGCATAGACATTTTAATTGGGGAATAACACCTGAACTACAATCAGGGCTTTATGTATCTCTATCTTACACTTCAACAAGTATTGATTCGCCTGTAGAGCAGTCTCCATTACGCCATTGCCAGTTTTCAATTAACTTAATTTTCCCATTAGCTTGGATCTGAATCTCAGTATTACACTCCCCTATACGTAATTCATTCATCTCATTGATGTGGTGGTACGCCATAGTGAAAGTTTTTTCAGAAGTCATCAAACCTAGTAAATGTCCATTGGTAATACTGCCACCAGAATAGGTAGCTTCTATACGCTCACCTACTTGATAATAATTAAATATAGTCTCGTGAGATACTTCCCCATTAGATGTATTTTTAGCATTTACAAATTTTTTATTATTTAGATTTAAGTTCATTTTACTTTTTAATTTCCCTAAAACTAACATGATACACGTTATATGAAGTTCTGGAAATGAATCTATTACACTGATTTTTATGTATTTTTAAAGTTTAAAGCCTAGACCAGTGTCTAGGCTTTTTTTGTTATTCCCAAGTAGAAATGTCCTATATGGACATTTCCAAGTCAAGCACAGGATTCAGATTTCGTTGTTCAATCGCTGTTTTCTGTGCTTGTCTTCGTGGCATCGTTTGAGAATGATTGCGTTTGTTTTGGTGTCCCAGTTGTTCATGCTGTTGTTGAATATGTGCCACCACAGAACCCAAACGTTTATTCTCAACAATCTCTCGTTGATTGAGCTGACTTAATTTATCGAAGATGCTGTAATTGATTTTCTTCCCTGATATTCAATGGCTACAGCACCATCCGGATATTCCAGGAACTCAAGATACTTGCCGACCAATCTTTGATTTTCTTCGCTGTTTTCCAAGATATATACGCATTTATCATAAGTAATCGTCAAGCTGTTCGTAACCCTGCGGAGTTCACGCCAGGTAAAAATATCATCTAATTCTTCGGCTGTTTCAGTGATAGTCCGGTGCAGATCCTTGGGATTAAAGGCCATCTTGGCGAATTTACGATTAAATTGCTCAATAAAGCACGGCAGCCACTTATTGGCATCTGCAATTGAACTGATGCCTTCTAGACGCATCTCTTTGATCAGACGGTCCTGAAGCGTTCTATTGGCGCGTTCTACACGGCCTTTGGCTTGAGGGGAGTTAGCGAAAATGATATCGATATTGAAATTGCTCAGAACACGTCCAAACTGGGTAATCTTGGTGTCTTTTTAAAAAGAGAATACCTTCTTATATCTAAAAGTTTCTTTATATTTAGGAATAATAAAAAATTATTTACCTTTATTAGTCAAAATAAAACGTGAATATGGTACTAACCTTGCTTAATAAATAGGGATAGAGATAAACACTTAAATGAGCATTTGTATATTGTTTAAAGTATGTAATTAGACTCAAAGTCTAATTGCACTACAGCACGTTTTGCTGCAATATCAAATGCAATAATAAAAAGTGTTTATCAGTGAAGATCAAACATACCTCTACCAGATAGCCGGACGCCATCCAAGGTAAGGAACATAATGACCAGCTTAAATTATTATCAAACCATTTTTGATAAAGCGGGTGATGCTATTTTTGTGCATGATATCGGCAGTGTCGAATTTATGGACGTAAATGAAGCAGCTGAAAACCTCACCGGTTACAGTAAATCCGAATTAACGAAAATGAGTGTAGAAAAAATCAGCGCACATAGCCATGGTTTTGATTTTTTTCATGCCTTAAAAAAGGTTCAGCAGGCTGCTAGCCACGAAGCGATTACGTTTGAGTGGATTATCCAAGCCCAAGATCAACGAAAAATTCCGGTCGAAGTCTGTTTAAAAACAGTTGAGATTGAGCATCAACCTAAGCTATTAGCACTTGTCCGTAATATTAGCGAAATCAAAAAATATCAGTATGCTCTACAATCTAGAGATCAATATTTCAAGATGCTTCTGGAACACTCGGGAGATGGTATTGCTATCCTCGACTTGCAAGGTAAGTTGCTCTATGCCAGCCCTTCTCTACAACGTATTCTCGGTTACCACGACCGTTTTGTACTCAACAAAAATATCTTGAATGTGATTCATCCTGATGACCGCATGAATGTACGCCAGTTACTTTTTAGAAAATCCTCTCACCAAGCTGCTGGTGTGATTCACTATAAAATCATGCATCATAATGGCAAATGGCGACATCATGAAGCCACCTATCGCAACCTGCTTGATCATCCTGAAATTCAGGGCATTCTCGTCAATTATCGAGATATTACCGAACGAATCGAAGCAGAAAAAATGGCTCGAGCAAGGGAAAAACAGCTGGGTCATATGTCACGCTGCAAAACCATGGGAGAACTTGCAACTGCTTTAGCACATGAATTGAATCAGCCACTTGCAGCTTTAAACAACTATGTTGGTGGTAGCATTATTCGGATTCAGAAAGGTTTGGCAAATACCACTGAAACACTCGACGCTATGAATGCAGCATTAGATCAGACCCAGCGGGTCAATAAAATCATTCACAGTATGCGTAGCTTTTTACGTAAGGGCGAAGCCAATTTTCAAGTTCACTCTCTAAATAAGCTGATTCAGGATCTACATCCACTGATAGGCTTAAAAGCAGATCAAATTGGCTGTGTCATACATTATGAATTAAGCGTTTCACCTATTTATATTTCTGCCGACGAAACTTTATTTAGTCAGGTCATTATTAATTTGGTCTTTAATGCTGTAGATGCTTTACAACGTAACCCAGAAGGAAAACGCGACATCTTTATCCGTACTTGGGAGCACAACCAACATGCCCGTATCGCAATTGCTGATAACGGCCCAGGATTACAGGGTCAAAATCCTGAACAATTATTCGAGTCATTTTATTCTAGCAAAAAAGACAGTATGGGTATTGGTCTGACGCTATCCCGCAGCATTATTGAAAATCATCATGGCTACTTATGGGTCTGTGAAGGTGAGTCTGGTGCCATTTTTAATATCTCTTTAGCAGCACAGGAGCGTGCAAAATGTATTTAACTAATTCTCATGTTCCCGAGCCCATTGTGTATGTAATAGATGATGATCAAGACATTTGTAATTCACTCACATGGTTGCTTGATTCAGTGCAACTCGAAACTAAAACATTCAATAGTGCTACTGAATTCCTGAATTTTCAGCGCCCGCAAACGCCTGCATGTTTAATCCTTGATATTCGTATGCGAGGGATGAGTGGCTTGCAACTACAACAACAATTGAATCAACAAAAAATCCGTATGCCAATCATTTTCATGACTGGTCACGGCGACATTCCAATGTCGGTCAATGCGATGAAAGCTGGGGCATTTGATTTTTTAGAAAAACCTTTTAATCCACAGCATATGCTTAATCAAATCCAAGCCTGTCTGCAACTTGCTGAACAAGACTTTATTGAAGAAGAAAAACGTCAAGAACAGATGATTAAATTGAAATCTTTATCACCAAGAGAAAGTGAGATTATCAATTTATTGGTCGATGGACTTTCGAGTAAACATATCGCACAAATGTTGAATATCAGCCATAAAACAGTAGAAATTCACCGCACGCATATTCGGCAGAAGTTAGGTACAGAATCCATTGCCCAAATTGTAAATATGGTATTGATGTGTCGAGATAAAACTATACAGGCGATGGGTTAACCTATCGCCTGTTTTTTGAAGATTAATAAAGGATTTAGAAGAAACGGTCGAAATGCACTTGTTGAAGTGGAATACCTGCCTGATACGCCATTTGTTCAATAGATTTTACCATTGGCGGTGGCCCAGCACAGTATATTTCATGTTGGATCAGTTGCTCACCTAAAACATCATGAATGATTTCATGAATAAAGCCTGATCGAATACCTTCGATCAATTCAGATGAAGTTGCTGGAACATAATTCAAGCGTGAACCTAATTCAGTCCAATCCCTTAACTGATCTTCTGTCAGTAGATCACGCTGTTCACGTCCACCATGAAAGAACCATACCTTATGATTTTGTAGTTGTGGATTAACTGCGACTCCACGGGCAATTGCCAACATCGGTGCTAGACCTGAACCACCAGCGACACAAACAATTGGTCGTGGCTGCTCTTGTAAATGTGCCAAACCATATGGGCCATCGATCTGAATCACGGCACTTTGTCGCTGTTGCTCATCAAATAGCAGATTGGTCATTTTGCCATCTACTACACGGCGAATCTGGAATACCCACATGCCTTCATCATTCGGCAAATTCGACATCGAATAAGCACGTAATAATTGCTGGTTTACTGAAAGCAAAGCATATTGACCTGGAATAAACTGCGCTGGTTTCTCTGACTGCAAATGGATTTCTAAAATATCGTGTGTAATCGGCTGTACATATTTGAGCTTGACGGCCTGTTGTTTTGGCAGAATTTTAGGCGTGCATTTTTCATCCAAACGGACTTTAATAACACAATCAGATTTAGGACGACATTGACACGCCAGTAACCGACCTTTACGTTTATCACGATCGCTCAATCCAGGTGCTTCAGCCCATAGATTATCTACTTCACCAGATAGCACTTCTATTTTACAAGTCCCACAGCCACCAGCATTGCATTCGTAAGGTAAACCAAGACCTTGACGAAGGCCGCCGCGCAGCAGCACGTCGTCTGCTGCACAATGAAATTCCCCTTGCCCTTCAATTTGGATTTTATACATCGGTATCACTCCACAAGATAAATCCGATCTTCGCGGACGATAGACTGATAGGTTTTCAATGGGATGGTACAAGGTGCTCCACAAGGCTCACCGGTTTTAATATCAAAAGCACCAGCATGAAACGGACATTCCACTTCACAGCCATCAATTTCACCATCAGCCAATGAAGCATCACCGTGGGTACAGGTATCATCAGTGACATAAAATTCGCCATCTTCTAGGTGAAACACCGCCAATGGTGGATAGCCATCAATAATCACCTGTAAACCTTCACCTTGTTCGATAGCGGAAGTCACGCAAAGGAATTTTTCTGCAATATTGGCCATTTTGATATTCATTTGCTTAACTCCTCAATCGGTGAGTCTGTCGCTTCAGGCCCCAAAGTGTGATAACCGCCATCAGCATGAATCACACTGCCGGTCAGCAGTTTCGCTTTCGGGCTACATAATAGGCTTAAGGCTTCAGCCACTTCTTCAGCATCGGCAATACGGCCTAGCACATGGAAACGGCCTGCAACTCGATCAGTTTTAGGACGGTCATTACCTGAAATCATCTGCATCGGCACCGACCAGGTCCATCCGAGGGATAAAGCATGAACACGAATACCATCAGCAGCCAAATCCAATGCCATGCTTTTGGTCAGTTGTTCTAAGGTTGCTTTAGAGGCTGGATAAACCCAACGCTCTTTTTGGGCAATGCGGGCGCTAACACTGCTAATATTAATGACAGCCCCATCATTGCTGGCCTGCAGCAATGGTCTACATACCTGTACCAAAGCTGCATGACCAAACACGGTCACATTAAATGTATTTTGCCAATCACTACGGGTCGATTGTGAGCCATGATCTTCATACAGACAGGCCAAATTCACTAAAATATCTAATCTATTCAGCTTACTAACCAAAGCTTGAATACTTTCATCATTAGCGAGATCTAGATATTCATAACGACTTTGGGTTTCAGCTGCCACCTGCCTGCCTTGAGTTTCGTTAATGTCAGCAATAATGACGTCCGCCCCCAAACTTTTTAATTCTTTGACTACTGCCTGGCCAATGTGAGTTGCGCCCCCAGTGACCAGAACCACTTTATTATTCAGATTGGTCATGAAACCTCCTTGTATTGTGGCCATTCGGTAAATTGCCCTTTGCAGAACAGTAATGGGCGTTGATTGCTATGTCGGCACTGTTCAATTTTCCCCAAGAAAATCTGGTGATCGCCTGCTTCAATCTGCTGTTCCCGGCGGCAGATAAACTGCACTACGCAACCTTCCAGTAGCGGTGCTTTAGTAGTTTCAAGATTCCAGCTCCCATGCTGGAATTTGTCTGGAATTGGCTTAGCAAAATTGAGTCCGATTTCTTGCTGATCGGCTCCCAGAATATTGATGGCAAAGTATTCTGAATTTTCAAAAACTGTACGGCTTGGTGAATGATTGACTAGACTCCAGAGCACCAGCGCAGGATCAAGAGATACCGAGCTAAAAGAATTAATCGTAAGACCAACAGGTTGTTGCTGTTCATCTAGACAAGTGACAATCGCGACACCAGTGGCAAAACCGCCGAAGGCCTGCCGAAGCGCTTTCGCTTCAGCTAGGTCAACGTCCTGCCACAAAACTTCAGGCAGCTGCATGTTGAAACTCCTCACGTGACAGATATTCTTTAGCCCCTTCTGCACCATCTACGGCTGGCCAGAAACCGCACGGGTTGTTGAAATGCCCCATAAAGTCATCCGCAATCGCTTGGTTCTGCGAGGCTGCAGCTAATACTTGTAATAAGCTCTCACTTGGTGGATTTAACAATAGATTCGTGAATTCAGTCGTATAGCGACCTGACTTTTCCCAGAATTGCTCGAATACTTCTGTCATCCAATCTGCACTAAAGTCTTCATCACCTCGTGCTAAAATCGCAGCTAAATAATGCTCCACCATACGGGTTGCATTGTTTGCGCCTTGTCCTGCGATTGGATCATTTACAATGACAGTGTCTCCAATCCCCCAAATTTTTGCACCGTTATCTAAGGTTGCAACAGGATCTCGAACTTCAGGGCGGAATGCACCTTTGAGCCATGCGTTTGGATCACTTAATTCCATATTATCGACCATACGGAAGCTTTGATCTGGTGTTACTTTGGCAACCGCTTCTTTCATGCGTTGGACCATTTCTTCGCCAGATGTCACATCATCGAAGATATCCATTGGACCATTCGGTACACATTCAAATAAGAAACTACGACATGGACCATGCGTGTGACTATAGAACGGCATACTGAAGTATTCGCCTGCACCTGCAACAAAATTAAAATGCAAAGTCTGAGATGGTTGACCTTGCCAACTGTTTGGACCGCATAAATCATCACCTACGACGAGTGCTGCAGCCAATTTGCGAGGAGGAGTGTGATGTACTGAGCGTGATTCGTTGCGTTTGAATAAACTGGTGATATTGCCCTTACCTGCTGCCAAAATCGTCAGATCATTTTCAACAGTGATTACTTCCAAATCTTCTGGACTGACATTTTGAATGATGAGCTTGCCACCACGGCGCGGATATTCCTCTAACCAACGGTGATATTTGGTTCGTTGGTCCATGGCAATACCGTCATTATTATGTAAAAAACCTGTCACAGGTAACATGATATCGCCGTTTGGTGCACGAAAATCGACATGCAATGCTTGACCATGATGGGCTTTACCATCCCAGAAATTCAAACCAAGTTTGCGTTCAAACTCTAATGTATTGGCGAAGAACATCGTGGTACTGACCATACGACCGTGTAACAATTCATCCGCAGGGCGATCTACATATAAAGTGACATCATATTTATTTTCGAGTAGCGAGAACGCGAGTAATAAGCCTGCTTGTCCACCACCGATAATTGCGATTTTTCTCATCTTGAATTCCCCTTAGGCCGTACTGATACAGTGCCTATATTGCTGTGTTCGGATAAGGTTGATTGAAGGTCAGATTCAGTTCGACACGATCAAATTTCCATTCACCCCATTGATTCCGACGTACTTCCGTTTTATAAAATCCACCTAAGCAACAGGTCGTTGCAGATTTAACTTGATCTGTTGCTGCTTTTGTTGATTCCTCGGCTAAATTACAGACTTCCCAAAGCATCCATGACGCGTTTGCATGATTTTGATCAATGACTTCAATATCTGGCATCGCCATGATATGTAAGCTCCAAAGCACTTGTGCTTCTGCAATCTCTGACAATGCATTCAAGATATTTTGGCGTCCTTGATATTCTCCAAAACCATTTGCACACCATATGGCATCCTCATGAAATACATGCTGTAAAATGGCTGAATTGTTGCGCTGATCAGCCGCTGTTGCATAGCGACCGATCAGGCCACGAATCGCCTCGCAGGCCTCCAGATAATGCAAACGCTGTTCTAGATTGTGCTGGCTCATCAGACATTCCTTTAAACGTTAACTACGTTGCCTGTTTCATAAATGAAACGGTTTTCTTCAAATGCATACGGCACACCCACTGAACCTTTATAAAGCTCAATATGTGGAGCAACTTCAGCGAAACTCAGGCTTAACCAATACAATTTATGGAGATCTTCAGGCAATGTGCCTAAAGCGTATTGGTCAAGTGCTGCAAGGAGCTTGCGCATTTCAGGCAAAATAGCATCGTAAAAAGCTTGCAGTTCGGCTGTAGTCGAATTTAAGCGTGCTGCATGACGTTGTTTCGATGTCCCTAGAGCCCATTTCGCGACAAAAGGTTCTAAGCTTGCAAAGTCAGCAGGCAATTGTGAAATGATGTTTGACATGTGCATTCTCCTTATGCGCGATTTAAATATTGTTCAAGAACGTGGTAACCGTGACGAATCAAGATTTCTTCATCTTGGAGATGCATCACTTTTTTCGCTTTAGATTCAAGAGCTGCTTGAGTATCTTCCATTGTTGCAGTGTCTTCTAACCAAGCGTTACGTTGTAAGATTTGTGCAAATTCTTGTGCCCAACGCTCCGAATAAGTTTTCGCTTTAGGAATGTAATAACGACCTTCCCAACGTGTTTGGTTATGACCGACCGGCCAGAACTGATGGGTGAACCATACACCTTCAGTCACATGCACCAAGATATTCGGGAAAATGACAGATAATTCAAACGAGAAGTCATCACGATCATTTGGATTGACTGTTTTTGGTAACTGAACACGTTCATAGTGATTGACTAAAGAGGCACCTGTAATCTCGCCCGACAATGCTGCAGCAGGTTTTGGATTGGCATTCTTGGTCAGACACACTGCACAGGTACGGTGATCACCAAACAACTGTACTTCCTGTAGGCCTGAAGCAAAGACATTCGGGAAAGAGCCAGCATGAATGGTTGTAACGTGATAGGCTTCAGCAAATGCGTCATGAGCGACTTTCCAGTTACAATTTAATAAGGTGTTATAGGCAAAGCATTCTTCCATTTCATGGAATGGATAACCGCCTAAATGCTGTCCCATACCACCTAAGAATTCTTCTACCGATTGAGTGCCATCATTATCCAAATTGACGAAAATAAAACCTTCCCACACTTCGGTGCGTACTGGTGCTAAACCGTTATGACCTTTGTCAAAGCAAGATGTGAATTTTTCTTCTTCCGGCACGCTGACCAAATCCCCTTTAGCATCGTAAACCCAGCCATGGAAACGGCAAGTCACGACTGCAGCTTTATTTGAACCAAAGGTTTCATTGCCAGTCTCCACCACAACTTTATTGCCACGGTGTGAACAAATGTTATGAAATCCACGGATTTCACCATCTTTGCCATGCATTAAAATGACTGAGGTTTTAGCAAAATCTAAGCGTTTAACTTTGTAGTCACCTTTATTTGGTATTTCTTCTACACGCCCCACTTTCAACCAGACTTTTGAGAAAACCTTTTCAATTTCCTCTTGATAGATCTCTGGTGAAATACATGGTTCGGTTGGAATCGGCTCAATACCAAGTTCTGGATATAAATCGCCCCAACGAAGTTTTGCATTACTGTTCATAGGACACTCCTGTTCAAGTTCTCTTTCTAAGTTTTAAGTTCAGTAAATTTCATGCTTATTTGTGAACAGCGTTTGAAACACGCTAATCAACCACCATTCACGTGATGAATTAAAGTTGGTAATGTTCGCGAACTAAGTTTGCGATCCCCAGTTTTTCTAAAATTGGCATTGGGCATAAGAAGGTTGCACGTACCATTCCTGGTAAACGGCTGATTTCGATAGAGCCTGTAATGGTGCAACGGTTCATGACCTCATCCACACTTAAACCTGTGACTTTTGCCGCTCGATTTAAAGCATTGTCCGTTGCATCATTGAGGTTCTTACCTGTTCCCATAAATGTGATTGGAGCACTTTCCTCAATCTCAGTTTGTCCCCAACGCGCACCTAAAGCTTTCACTTTTTCACGCTCTTCCTTGGTAAATGGACGTGCCATTGGTGGTAAGTCATCTGGTGCTTGAAGTAAAATTGGGCCGTCAATTGTTAAGCCTTTAATCACTTCTACTTGTAATTCTGTTTCGCCTGAAACGTCCGTGGCATGTCCTGCAATTTCACCATTGCCTTGTTGCGCATGCATATCCCCCATGTAGACACCTGCACCTGGTACTTTCACAGGACAAATCAAAATACAGCCTGGACGAATCGAATTGGTATCCATGTGACCGTCTGTTTTGGCTGCGATAAGTTCTTCTTCAGTCATTCCGAATTTATGCGGTGCATCAATCAAATACTGACCAAAGTCATGGCAGTTGTGAGAGTCTGGTAAGTCACGTGAAGGTGTCGTACCAATATTGCCGAGGAATGGACGCATATGCGCAGCAACCCCTGGCATGTCAGCACGTGCAAGCGACAAGATTGAATGTTGCGCTGCATGTTCAGGTAATGCAGAAAGCTCATTGGCATTACCAGCTAACTTGTTGGCAATCTCTTGGTTGACCGTCAAGCTCACTTTGTTTTCTTCATCCAACACAATCACATAACCATGTGAAAAGCGAAAAGCACTGACTTCTGCCCCACAGTTTTTACAGTGAATCGCATCGTCGCCAATCCCATCTACATAACTTGCAGGCTGTTCAGTACCACATGCCTCACAATATTTCGCGACAAATGGATCTCCTTTATAACGCCCTTCAACAAATTGCATCACACCCGATGAGGTTGCTGTAGAAGTGACATGCATATCCTTAATCTTTAAAGCAACAGCATCACCTACCTCTGCACCTTCAATAAAGACAGGGAGTGTCACTTCATGACCACCTTGGAATGCAGGTGTAATCATTGGACCCCAACAGCCAGGCGGTGTGCCTGTTTTTAACGTTCCACCATTTTTTAAAGGTCCCAGCATACGTTGGCTTGGTCCCACAATACCGCCTGAAAACTCATTCACCACTAAATAATCGACAGCTCCAGCACTGCCTGCTGCATATTCTTGATTCTTAATTTTCATGGCCTTACCTCTATATGCTTGCTCTAATGTTTAGGTAACAATGTTTTAAAATGGGATGGTGATATCAATTGCGAACTTCTGACCTTCTGGTCGGTTTTCAACATCAAATTCTTTTTGATATTTCGCTGCGATTGCATACCCTTTAGGGAATTGATAGCGAACTTGCGGACCTATGCTGGCTGCTTTAGCTTTAAAGTCACCTAAAACAGCACCTTCACCTGAGTCACCTTCAATCTGACGGTGGATATAACCACCAACACCAACCGCCAAAGGTCCCATGTGTTTAGCGACTAAGTAATCGACATGCAAAGCGTTGCCCGATTCATAGTTGGTATCCTTATTCTCGAAATTGATGTCGTACATCCACTTTGTACTGACTTCGATACCTTGTTTATTTAAGTATGTGGTTGAGATAATTGGTTGAATGGTGTAATAGTTACGTCCAATATTCGCGAGTCTATTTTTGTTGTAAGAGCCAACTGGAATATAAAAGTCGATACCTGTCGCTACATGCCAATCTCCTTTATGCCAACCCAATAAGAATGGATCGATAATGAGATCACCCATTGCCATGTGATCATCTTGACGACCACCTAATGTAAGATCTGCATGGGCATATACAAGGAATGCATGCATGCCCCATGTCGCGCCTAAAAATGTTTTGTCACTGACATAGACACCACGAGCAACTGTGGCAAAAGTATCAATTTTAAAATCATCAAATACTGGATGATCATTTTTAAATTTATCTGCGTTGTAGTATTGGTTATAACTGACGAGATACATCCCAGGTGGTGGCATTGCTCCACCAAAAAAACTCTCTGTTCCATCAGGATAAGCACTTCCGCCATTTTCAGCGGCAAGCGCTAAACTTGCACTACTGAAAAGACATGTGGTCAATGCCACTGTTTTCAGATATTTTCTTACCATTTACAGCATTCCCCTAATTTCTAAAGTCTTTGTTTATCGGACTTTAAGCTCATGACTTAATCTAGACCTGAAACATGGCAGGGAAATATAAGGATGAATCTGTGCTTTTATCAGGCAAAAGCTAAGGAGTAATAGTCAAAATCGTGTAATGTGATAAGAAAAAAACTGACAGAATCTATAAGAATACTTATTTGTATAGGTAGATATACCTATGATCAGCAATGACTAACTGAACCACACCTGATTTTTTGGAAATTATTTCTCCCAATAAAATGTCCTGATATAACAAAAAAACTCCTATAAAGTTTTTAATAGACATCTTGCATAAATCAAAAACAACCAACTCGGTGATTATATTTCGTACCGATCTATAAGCTGTATTCGGTTATCCTTGTTGCATGAACTACTCAAAAGGGCTTTGTTGCACAAACCTATCTGTAAAGGCTTTTTCAGCGATATAATTTTCAAATGAAGAAACCTACACACAAAATCTACCGCACAACCAATTGGCCCGCATATAACCGAGCACTCATGAGTCGCGGAAATATTGCCATTTGGTTTGATCCTGCTACGCAATGGTATGCTCCATCAAAAGGCAAACAAGGGCGAAATCAAACCTACTCCGACGCAGCCATCCAATGCTGCTTAATAATTAAATCCTTATTTCGTCTGTCTTTACGTATGGTTACTGGCTTTGTCCAAAGTCTGATTAAGCTTTGTGGATTAGATTGGATAGCGCCAGATTACTCCACACTGTGCAGAAGACAAAAACATATTGATATTTAAATTAGCTATCAAAAAAGTAATGATAGGCTCCATCTACTTCTCGATTCCACGGGATTAAAGTTTTTAGGTGAAGGTGAATGGAAACGTAAAAAGCATCAGCCCGAATATCGTCGCCAATGGCGTAAATTACATATTGGTATAGATGCTAAAACCCTACAAATACGAGCTGTTCAGCTTACAACCAATAACGTGAGTGATTCGCAAGTACTTGGTGATTTACTGGATCAAATCTCGGTGGAAGAGCAGATTGATTCAGCCTATACAGACGGAGCTTATGACACCAAGCAATGTCGACAGGTCATTGCAGATCGGCAAGCACATGCAGTGATACCACCAAGAAAAAATGCCAAGCCTTGGAAAGATAAAAAAGTTCATTCGCTAGAGCGAAATGAAGTACTTCGCACTGTTAAACGTTTAGGCAGGACACTATGAAAAAATGGTCGGGCTACCATCAGCGAAGTCTGGTTGAAACCAAGATGCACTGCATCAAATTATTAAGCGATAAACTCAGTGCTCGAAATTTTGACAGCCAAGTCAACGAGATTCATGCACGTGTGGCCATCTTAAATAAGTTTGCGGAGCTCGGCCGGCCTCATACCCAAGTTGTCACTTAAATTTGAACAACTTATGAAAGCTCTATCTTTAAAATCTTTATGCAACAAAGCCGATGATTAATACAATTATTCTTTATTCATCTTAGCTTTCTAATTTTTTTTCTTAAAATTTTGTATACATACTCTACTCTCTCTTTTAATTCATTTTCATCTCGAATATATTGATTGTTTATTCGTTGCAGACTATATAGATACTCTCTTAAACCTATAATAGAATCAGATAATATAGGTAGTCTTGTCCTATCTATGTAATCACTTTGAATCCAATCTTTTTTTTCTAATGATGAATCAAAGCTTAATGCAAGTTTAACAAAGCTATCCCAATGATAGGAATCTGGGATATCCTCTAGACTAAGATCTTTAGTCTTTATCACCTTAATCATACTTTTTTCTTTCCTACTATTTCACTTGGTCGAATGTAACCTGGAATTAACCATTCATCTTCTGCAACCCATTTACCATCGATTAATAAATTTTTTTTATTATATTTGTTCTGCTTAGCACGCCCACATTCGACTTTTAACTCATATAGGCTTTGTTGCACAAACCTATCGTTAAGGGCTTATTCCACAATATAATTTCCAAATGAACAAGCCTGCGCCTAAAATTTATCGTACCACCAATTGGTCTTCTTATAATCGAGCATTAATAAATCGAGGAAATATTTCAATTTGGTTTGACACGGCTTTGTTGCACAAAGATTTCATAACTATATGATTTTAAAGGTTTTGATTATTTTTTGATCCAAAATTAAATTTATTTAAATCAGATGCTTACATATTTATGCAACAAAGCCGCTACAAAATATTTTAAAGTTTTCAGTTCCATTGAACCGCCCCATTAAATACTTTTTAAGTATATTAAAATACTATTTATAGCCTATTTTCGCAAAATAAATTCAAATATGGTATGTGATATCGAATAATGGATTATATAGCGATATGTTCAGATCAATAGAAACGTTGCTTATCGATATCCCAACCATACGCCCTCACAAAATGGCAGTAGCCACAATGCAGACCCAAACATTGGTGCTGATCAAAATTGAAACTCAGGACGGGTTGATTGGCTGGGGGGAAGCAACCACAATCGGTGGCTTAGGCTATGGTGAAGAAAGCCCAGAAAGTATCAAAACCAATATTGATACATATTTTAGCCCACTACTGAAGTCGCTGAATAAACAGAATATTGCACAAACCATGCAAGTTCTAAAAAAGAACATCAATGGCAACCGTTTTGCAAAATGTGCTATTCAGACAGCCCTGCTAGATATTCAGGCACAGCGTCTAGGTTTGTCTTTATCTGAACTACTCGGTGGCCGTTTACGTGATAGCGTTCCAGTGCTTTGGGTACTGGCCTCTGGGGATACAGAAAAAGATATCGCAGAAGCACAGAAAATGCTGGCAGCGAAACGCCATAACTTCTTCAAGCTAAAAATTGGTTCTCGTGCGGTTGAAGCCGATGTTGAACATGTACTAGCGATCAAAAAAGCTCTCGGCGATGAAGTCTCTATTCGTGTTGATGTGAACCGTGCCTGGTCAGAACTGGATGCTATTAAAGGCATTACCCTGCTGCAAGACGGTGGTGTCGATCTGATCGAACAGCCATGTGCTATTGACAATATTGATGCCATGGAACGTCTGACTCGTCGCTTTGATATTGCCATCATGGCCGATGAATCACTGATGGGGCCAAGTAGTGCTTATAAACTGGCACGTACCAATGCAGCATCGGTATTTGCAGTCAAAGTGGCGCAATCGGGTGGTTTGCTTGAAGGCCGTGATGTAGCCACTGTGGCTAACCTTGCAGGGATCGACCTGTATGGCGGCACCATGCTAGAAGGTTCTGTAGGAACGATTGCTTCTGCTCACCTGTTCTCGACCTTTGAAAATCTGGCATTTGGTACCGAACTGTTTGGCCCATTACTGCTCACTGAAGAAATTCTGAAAACACCATTGCAATACCATGACTTTGCATTACACCTGCCTCAAGGCACAGGACTCGGCATTGAAATGGATGAAGACAAAATCGATAACCTTCGCCGCAAATAAGCGACACTGTAACGGATTAAGGAGTGAAATATGCTGTTTCATGTACGAATGGATGTAAATATTCCTCGTGACTTGCCTGAAGCACAAGTCAACGAAATTAAAGCTAATGAAAAAGTATACTCACAAGAGCTGCAACGCCAAGGCAAATGGCGTCATATTTGGCGAGTTACAGGTCAGTACTCGAATATCAGTATTTTTGATGTCGAAACTAATGAAGAGCTACATAACCTTTTACAAGGTTTGCCACTTTATCCGTTTATGAAGATTGAAGTCATGGCATTAAATCGTCATCCATCTTCAATTCGAGATGATGATACTTAATTTATTTCAAAATTTTGAGATCAATTTATAAACACGAAAAACAGTTAGCAAGAAGGACTAGGACAAGATTTTTTCAAAAGTAAGAATTGTCCTAATTAACAAAAAATACTTAAGGAGTAAGTAGCATGAACCATCAAGAAATCGATGCTTTAGTTAAAAAAATGAACGTAGACACTGCAACTGGATCTGTAGATGCACGTGTACAGCAAGTTGTTGTTCGTTTGGTTTCAGATCTATTTAAAGCAATTGAAGATCTAGACTTATCTCAATCAGAAGTTTGGAAAGGTCTTGAATATTTTACAGATGCTGGCCAAGCCAATGAACTTGGACTTCTTGCTGCAGGTCTAGGCTTAGAACATTTCTTAGACCTTCGTGCGGATGAAGCTGATGCAAAAGCCGGTATTACTGGGGGTACACCACGTACAATTGAAGGTCCTCTATACGTTGCTGGGGCACCTGAATCTGTAGGCTTCGCACGTATGGACGATGGATCAGAACTAGATACAGTCGACACCTTATTTATTGAAGGTACCGTAACGGATGCTGAGGGAAATATTATTGAAGGTGCCAAAGTTGAAGTATGGCATGCCAACAGCTTAGGGAATTATTCCTTCTTTGATAAGTCTCAATCAGAGTTTAATCTCCGTCGTACAATTTTTACTGATCAAGATGGTAAATATGTCGCTCAAACGACTATGCCAGTCGGTTATGGTTGCCCTCCAGAAGGGACCACCCAATTTGTGTTGAATAAACTAGGTCGACACGGTAATCGCCCTTCTCATGTTCATTATTTCGTATCTGCACCTGGATATCGAAAATTAACAACTCAATTTAATATTGAAGGTGATGAATATCTTTGGGACGACTTTGCATTCGCTACACGTGATGGCTTAGTTGCTACTGCTGTTGATGTTACTGATGAAGCAGAAATCGCACGTCGTGGTGTTGATAAACCGTTTAAGTTTATCCAATTCAACGTTGAACTTGTGAAAGAAACTGAATCAGCACCGACTACAGAAATCGAGCGTCGCCGCGTAAGCGCTTAATCATTCTCCAAGAATGGGTAGTCTCCACTATCCATTCTTCCCCCTACTCTAATTCAATTAAATCATTACTAATCACTATTAATAAGATAATGATTAATAGTGATTTAAATATACAGTTATATTTGTTTGAGTAATTTTTATGATTGATAAATCAGCATCATTACGAGCAGCTCTTTCCCAAATTAAAGATGGTTCAACCATCATGATTGGGGGTTTCGGTACAGCAGGTCAACCAGCTGAACTCATCGACGGCTTAATTGAGCTGGGCATTAAAGATCTCGTCATTGTCAATAATAACGCCGGTAACGGGGACTATGGTCTTGCAAAGCTTCTTAAAGCTGAAGCAGTACGCAAAATTATCTGTTCTTTCCCTCGTCAGTCAGACTCCTGGGTCTTTGACGAGTTATACCGTGCCGGCAAGATCGAACTGGAACTAGTACCACAAGGTAACCTGGCCTGTCGTATCCAGGCTGCTGGCATGGGCCTAGGTCCAATCTACACACCAACCGGTTTTGGCACTTTGCTGGCTGAAGGTAAACCGACCATAAACTATGAAGGTAAGGACTATGTGCTGGAAAATCCAATCAAGGCAGACTTTGCACTGATCAAGGCTTCTAAAGGCGACCGTTGGGGCAATCTTGTTTATCGAAAATCTGCCCGTAACTTCGGCCCAATCATGGCGATGGCGGCAGATGTGACCATTGCTCAAGTATCTGAAGTGGTTGAACTCGGTACACTCGATCCTGAACACATCATTACCCCGGGTATTTTTGTTCAACACGTTGTACAAGTACAGCCTGCACAATAATCACGGATTAGGAGATAAAAGATGAGCTATACCAAACTAACCCGTGACCAGATCGCTGAACGTGTTGCCCAGGACATTCCAGATGGGGCTTATGTCAATTTAGGCATTGGCTTACCAACCAAAATTTCAAGTTATCTGCCTTCAGACAAAGATGTCTTCCTGCATTCTGAAAATGGCTTACTCGCTTTCGGTCCACCCCCTGCTCAAGAAGACCGTGATCCTGAACTGATCAATGCTGGTAAAGAATTCGTCACCATGCTTGAAGGCGGTGCTTTTTTCCATCACGGGGATTCTTTTGCGATGATGCGTGGTGGTCACTTAGATATCGCAGTCTTGGGGGCTTTCCAGGTCGCTGCAAATGGTGACCTGGCCAACTGGCATACCGGTGCACCGGATGCAATTCCTGCTGTTGGTGGGGCCATGGACTTAGCTGTAGGTGCTAAAAAAGTATTCATTACAACAGACCATGTGACCAAAAAAGGTGAACCCAAGATTGTGGCTGAGCTTTCATATCCTGCAACTGGTTTGAAATGTGTCGATCGGATCTATACCGACCTATGTGTGATTGATGTCACTGCTGATGGCATGAAAGTCATTGAAAAAGTCGAGGGCCTCTCATTTGAAGAATTACAGTCTATGACAGGTGCGAAGCTGATTGATGCGACACAAAGTTAAGGGAAGAAAGATCATATGAAAAACGCATATATCATCGATGCTATCCGCACCCCTTTTGGCCGTTATGCGGGTGGACTGGCGCCTGTTCGTACTGATGATCTTGGCGCGATCCCGATTAAAGCCTTAATGGAACGCAACCCAAGTATCAACTGGAAAAAAGTAGATGACGTCATCTATGGCTGTGCCAACCAGGCCGGTGAAGATAACCGCAACGTGGGTCGTATGTCAGCCCTGCTGGCAGGTGTGCCTTATCAGGTACCGGCAACTACGATTAACCGTCTATGCGGTTCATCACTCGATGCGGTAGCCATTGCTACACGTTTAGGAACCACTCACCCATAGTCTGTATGCCTGAATTAAACGTTATGATCCACAGCAGCCCAAGATAATAGAATCTAATGATCCAAGCGCAGAATTAGCAAAGTTAAAAAAAGAACTACAACGGGTTACTGAAGAAAGGGGCATATTAAAAAAGGCCACGGTGTACTTCGCAAGCCAATCCAAATGAGGTACACCTTTATTCAGGACAATCAGCACATATGGCCTGTTCGTCGTTTATGTTCAACGTTAAATGTTCATCACAGTGGTTATTACGCATGGTTAAAGCAACCCACCAGTAAAACTGCCAAGAAACGGCAACAGCTTTCAGGATTGATTAAACAATTCTGGCTGGAATCTGGTGGAGTTTACGGCTATCGCAAGATTCACTGTGATTTGAAAGATGTTGGCGAAAGTTGTGGGATTAATCGAGTACATCGGCTGATGAAAGCAGATGGTCTTAAATCACAGCGTGGTTATCGTAAGCCTAGAGCTTACGCTGGTACTCCGGCTGTCATTGCCGCAAACAGCTTAAATCGACAGTTTAATCCAACTGAGCCGAACCAATTATGGGTGACGGACATGAGAAGTACTGCTTCGCAAGATATCCGTACTCATGAAGGATGGTTATATCTGGCAGTTGTGATTGACTTGTTTTCACGTATTGTTGTTGGCTGGTCAATGAAATCTAGAATCACAACAGATCTAGTTTTAGATGCACTACTGATGGCTTTGTGGCGAAGGAATCCAAAGAACAAAGTCCTAATCCATTCTCTTGCGAAGCAATGCTTCTAAGGTAGCCAATATACCAGCCATGAATGGCAGACATTTCTCAGGCATCATAATCTTGAAAGTAGTATGAGTCGTAGAGGCAATTGCCATGACAATGCTGTTGCAGAAAGCTTCTTTCAGCGGCTTTGTTGCACAAAGCTGTTCTTGAGGGCTTCTTCAGCAATATAATTTTCAAATGAAGAAACCTACACACAAAATCTACCGCACAACCAATTGGCCCGCATATAACCGAGCACTCATGAGTCGCGGAAATATTGCCATTTGGTTTGATCCTGCTACGCAATGGTATGCTCCATCAAAAGGCAAACAAGGGCGAAATCAAACCTACTCCGACGCAGCCATCCAATGCTGCTTAATGATTAAATCCTTATTTCGTCTGTCTTTACGTATGGTTACTGGCTTTGTGCAAAGTCTGATTAAACTTTGCGGATTAAATTGGATAGCTCCAGATTACACCACGCTTTGTAGAAGACAAAAGCATATTGATATTGTAATCAGCTACCAAAAAAGTAGCGATGGGCTGCATCTACTCATAGACTCTACAGGCATGAAGTTTCTAGGTGAGGGCGAATGGAAACGCAAGAAACATGGACCTGAATATCGTCGCCAATGGCGTAAACTTCATATTGGTATAGATGCTAAAACCCTACAAATACGAGCAGTTCAGCTTACAACCAATAATGTCAGTGATTCACAGGTGCTTGGTGATTTACTTAATCAGATTCCACAAGATGAGCGGATTGACTCTGTTTATACTGATGGCGCTTATGACACCAAGCAATGCCGCCAGGTCATTGCAGATCGGCAAGGGCATGCGGTGATTCCACCTAGAAAAAAGCGAAACCATGGAAAGATACAAAGAGTAGCTCCCTTGAGCGAAATGAATTACTTCTAACAATTAAACGTTTAGGCAGGACACTATGGAAAAAATGGTCAGGCTATCATCGGCGAAGTTTGGTTGAAACTAAGATGCATTGCATCAAATTATTAGGAGATAAACTCAGTGCAAGGAGTTTTGATAGCCAAGTTAATGAGATCCATGCACGTGTAGCAGTCCTTAACAGATTTACGGAATTAGGTCGACCACTTACCCAAGTTACGCCTTAAATTTGGCTCAAAATTAGGGGGCGCTTTGCATTTCAAATCTTTGTGCAACAAAGCCGTTTCAGGAGAAAAAAGACTGACGCCTTTTGGCCCTGAAACCTGTAATCTTAAGTGCATCTGTTTTACTCCTTACTTACGTGGTGGATTGTTATCGCGACCACCGCCAGAAGGATTCCCTGTTGTACTTGGCCAGCCTGCTTTACTCATTATGTTCTCCTTAGTTCATGTAGATTCAGCTTCATATCGAGCTGATCGAGGCATTATGGAAGAAGTATTTTTTTAATTTTGCCGTAAACGATTCAAATCAGTATAAAAAGTAATCAAGAAAATATTTTATGCTAATCGGTACCAATCACATTCCGCAGCCTGATTTGAATTACACGCTTTCTTTTTGGCTTTACAATAAATAGGTAACCCTTCTGTATAGTTGTAATTATCACCACTGTATTTACACAGAAAACAACTCTTCACAGGTATTTTCTTTTCAACTACAAGTTTTAACTGCGAGATAAACATATCTCCATGTGCATAGCCCATGAGTACATTTGAGTTTTCAAATTCCAAATCAGTTTCAATAATATTGCTATATTCAATTTTATCTTGATACTTCGATAATTTAGCTTTTATATCTGCTAAATATTCCAAACCCAGCCAAGCCTTACCTGAATCCCAAACTAGAAATAAGAAATACCGCTTATGCATACACTTGCAATCAGCATCTACAATTGGAGCACTTTCCTGATTGAACCCAATAAAAAGAGCATCACTTTGCTTTAAGTCTGCCTGATAAATTTTTTCGACATTCTCTTCACAGTCCAATGGTATTTCAATAATTCGCTTGCCTGAGTTTTCCTTTTTTTCACTCAAAAAATGCGTCACAGCAATTTCAATATAAATACAATCTTCGACATTATTCTGACGAGTTAACAATAGATCGGGAATAAAATGATCGTGCCTTTTTTCAACTTGTATTTTTGAAAAGTAACTTGTGAGATCAAAACGTTTCACCACATATCCAAGATCACAATGTTTTCGGATGGATCTTTTAAATTTATGACATTTCTTGGGCACGTTGAACGTAATATAAAATGGTTCGTTTTCAGTTAAACATCTTTGATAAGTATCAAAAAAAGCACGCTTTCCCAAACGGTGTAAATACGTTTCACCATTACAGTCGAGTACCGTCTTATGGGCAAAATGCGGTTTCTTGATTTTTCCATTTACCTTTGCAATTAAAGGATTGTCACAGCCAAGGCAAATGTATTCAGATTTTTCTTCTTGTCCGACTAAATCAACTGCTTTGACAATTTCACCATGTTCATTTTTTGCATATTGATACCGTGCCATTTCACTTCCTTATAAATTTAACCCGTCCACATCAAATAATTATTTTCTTTTCCTTGTGCATAAGCCCACTCAGCCACCTTATGCGACCGCTCTTTATCCGTCAAAAAACCGAGCACTGATATCCGATCCACAATAATCAAATCCTGTTCTTCATTACGCTCTAGCCACTTATGCAAAAACTCATCTGATGCCAGTAAATTACTTTTCTTAGAATTACAACTTGAATCAGCAAGTACAAAGTTGTGCCCTGTATCTGATGGATACATAGACCATGGAATGAAATGATCAACGGCGTAATTGCCATTGCGCATCGTTTTATTGCAGTAGAAGCATTTACAGTTCTGTAGCTCGACCAACACATTAGCCACAGCATTTAATTGGTTCCGACTCGGCTCAAACATGAATTGTTCAAGATTCGGCAACTGATTCAAAATAGGTGCATTGCTGCTGTTCTTACGGATATAGTCAATCCAACGTTTCTGGCAAAGCTCTTCGATGATTTCACTGAACTGTCGTAAGCAAAACATGACTTGAGGCAAAAGGATGAGCTGCTTTCCACACCGATCAAGCTGATATAAAAACTCAAAATTTTGACCATTGATGTTTTGCAAGTAGCGGACTGGCATGTCTTTTACAGTGCGAGCGACATCTTTAACTAGCTTCAACCACACCAATGAATCTCGTCTTAATAACCCCAGAGAAGAGTAGCTTTGCCGAAGCTGTATAATGCGATTCACAATGGCAGCTTGTTTACCATTATTTTGATTTAAGATGAGTTGCCCTTCATCATTAAAGGTATATGGCACAGCCTGCTTCCAATACAACTCAATAAATTTTTCAGCAATATCGGTATATTCAAGAGCTAAGCTCTCGCCTAAGTCTTCACCTTTTTCAATTGCCAATCGGCTTAGGCTAATTAGCAATGCAAATTTATAAGTGCTACTAAAACTACCTGACTGTAAAATCAGCTGAATATTTTTAAGGAACTTAAGCTGTTCCAGCGCAGTAGGAATAAAGTCAGGCATGTTTTTTCCAAAGAAGATTAAGCCATTTTTCTTGTCGATCAGGTCGCTGATCTACCGTGATCCATTGCTGTATCTGTTGAACATTATCAAACTGCTCAAGTAAATCATTTGCTTGAGCCTCATCTAAATCCGTAAATTGACGCCCCTCTTTTTCTCGATCACTATTGCCATACTTAAATGACATATACAGCACACCGCCTGGCTTTAAAACAGAGATTAATTTTCCAATAACCTCAACTAATCGACTGCGCTCACAATGCAACAAAGATGCACATGCCCAAATTCCATCATAGATAGCAACCCCACTTAAATCATAGAAGCTTTGGAGTTTCACTTTAACACCCGACAGTATCGTTGCCTTTTTGACCAGCTCTTCTGAATAGTCAATCGCTTCTACCTGATAGCCTTTATTTTTAAAAGCCAAAGTGTCACGCCCTGAGCCACAGCCTAAATCCAGGATGCGTGCTGAATCTGGTAACTCAGCTAAAAATGGTTGGTATAGGCTTTCCATATCCACATACAACGTGGCTTGTAAAAATTGATCTGCGTATTGGTTGTAATAGTCTATTGTTTTCATATTGGTTGCTTAGGCTAAACACTGACCCCCAGTCTACTAAAAAACAAA
Organism: Acinetobacter sp. YH12140; assembly: GCF_013418475.1. Lineage (NCBI taxonomy): Bacteria > Pseudomonadati > Pseudomonadota > Gammaproteobacteria > Moraxellales > Moraxellaceae > Acinetobacter > Acinetobacter sp. YH12140. The sequence continues at coordinate 106,948 of NZ_VPBZ01000009.1, read as the reverse complement.
AAAATAAGGGAGCATTTGCTCCCTTATCTTTTTAGTCAAATAAATCTGCTCTTACTTCTTCCAAAGCACGATCTGACTTAAAGCGATTACATATCGGGTGAATAATTGCTCCATTTTCTAAAACACCGTAACCACCTTCTGCTTTCGATTCTCGATGATCTACTTCAGTTGACTCAAGGTATAAAGCGCTATCACATACTTCGCAATAGCTCCATATTTTCCTTTCCTCACGTTGATAAAGATTTCTTTTGGTCGCGAGTGAAAAATTTAGAGGTTTTTTCTTCTTTGTTAGTCTTACTGATTTCACAAAGCTCACAACATCATCCACAATGCTCTCATCATAATCACCACCAAAACGGTCAAGGTAAAAATCATTAAAATTAATATAATCAAATGATTGACTCATCGAAAGAATGACCGTGTTCAAACAAACTTCATCTTCAAAATCTAAATTCATATTGAGTCCAATACAGATAAAGGCTTGATACACGTTCTTCAATCGCTCATGTGATCTGATCCCGCTACCAAACTTACCTACAGTTTCTTTGATCGCCACAGGAATTTTTTCAATTAAACTTTCAACACCACGGCGTGCTCGAGTAAATCCAATAAAATCTATCTTTTTATTCTGTATTTCAAAACAGTCTTTTTCAATTTCACAGACGATAGAGAACCAGGCCAAAAAGGATGTCACTTGAAAACGATTATCTTTATAAAAATATAGTTTTGGGTGTAGACCCAAACTTGGAATCCGAATACTAATTGGTGGTGTAGCGATACGACACAGCACAACTCTAAGTTTTAGCATTAAATTTTCTACACGCTGACCTTGGTCTATACTCACAGTATTCTGACAAGTATCACCAAACATGATATTCAGGAGTTCATTGACCAAGCCGATTTTTTTACCGTGTGTTAAATCTGGCTCTAAAAGTATTATCTTAAAAAGATGATCATGAATTTGCTCACCCAAAGTAATCACTTCATTTATCCGCTCGTAATTCAGTTCAGCCAAGTTGGATTTATTATCGTTTATATAACAACACGCATAAATCACATAAAAAGCATCACTTCCCCTATTTTGTAAATGAGATTCTTCATCTGGATCTAATCGTTTCGTATCCGAATTGATTGAACAAAAGGCTTTTCGAGCTTCCTCAGGTGTCCCAATGACTTTAATAAAATTAATTTTGGTTGATTTTAATTTTTGCTGATACTCAGAATCGCTACATAACTCTTGAAAATCAGCTAATCCACCTAATCGATTACGAATCTGACGAATATCTCGTTTTTGTGGTGCCGTGAATTTTGGGGCTCCTGCTACTTGCTCATCAATAAAGTATCTTTTGATCCAAGCATAAATGATTGAAATCCTGTGCCCACCATCGATAATATAAATATTGCCAGTGGCATCTTTCCAATAGCGAACGCATAAATTGACATTACGATCATTCAAACATTTTAGAATAAACTTCTGAATTTCAGCAGGGCTCCAACACTCTGTGGAGCGTTGATTGTCTGCCTTATATAGTTTTTCTAGAATCTCATGGTTGGCGAAGTCATAAAGTGATATTTCAAAATTATTGTGCAGATTTGAGTGTGACATTTCGTCAAGCAGCATCATTTTTCTTTGAATAATATTGGTTAAAAGCTTAGTACGAGCCATTTTATTTTCTCTAGGCAATACTTCTCTAGATCTCGTGAGATTACGAAATTAGAAGTAATTAAAATTAAAATCAGTGATAAATGAATTAAAAACTCATTAACTCAGAAGTATCTTTTTGCTAGAGAAAAAACAGATAGAAATAATATAAAGACGCATTTTAAACCTCGTTGATAGATTGTCGTTTGCCAATATCCTTTCCACGAGATGGAGGCAAACCAAATAGGGTGTGGAAATACCGCTCAACGAAACGGCCAGTCAAAGACTGCCCTACCTGGCTTACCATAAAAGCGCCATGTAGACACAAAAGAGCCACTAAAAGCGACTCTTTAGTTCGTTGAGTAACAGGTTTCCACGCCTGGTCACAGATTTTGCTGTAACATCTTTATCTTATGTGCATAAATTCAATTGGTCAAATTTTATGATCAATATTTAATCAATTGATTCAAAAATAATTACCTATATTTTTAGAGGCTTAAGAATACAGATAAGTATCTTATAATTTCTACTATATTTAGTTGCTGTAAACTGATCGCAATGAAACTCTATATATTTAAGCAGCGTGATTTAATAAAGGAAGTAGATTGAAACTGCAAATTTTATCTGATACTCACAATTCTAAATATTCAATATCAGAGCAAGCTGATGTCATTATTCACGCTGGCGATTTTTCTAATCGCTTAAGTGGTACAATTGAGTTTGCCGAAAAATGTAAATCTCTGAATAAAAAATTTATCTTTGTTTTAGGTAATCATGATTACTACAGCTCTAACTATAGTTCAGTCGTGAATTTCTTGAAAGAAAACTACCCAAAAAATGCACTAGTTGATGACAACCATATCAAAATTCAAGATAAAATATTTGTAGGTGGCACGCTGTTTACGAACTTTCGCTCCAATTCACCACTTACATCTCCTGAGGTACTTTTACAGTCCCAAAAAGATGCTGAACAATCGATTTATGATTTTGATCAAATCATGATTAGCAATGAAAATAGACCTATAACCGCCGATGACTACATAAAACTATTTAAAAAATATCATCAAAATATTTTGCAGTTTAGAGGGCAAGATCATGTGATTGTTATTACGCATTTTCCACCTCATTTAGCTTGTCTTGATCCATATTGGGGTACGCATCCTGTTGCATCAGCCCTCAATCCCTATTTTATTAATGACCTAGATGTAAAAGGCTTTAAGTTATGGATTGCAGGACATACGCATACATCAGTGGATACTGTAGTCGATGGATGTAGATTAGTGATCAATCCTTTGGGTTATCCACCAGAGCAAGGTAAAAATGGGTTTAGAGAAAATTTGATCATCGAAGTTTAAATAGATATATTTTTCTGAAACTTTTTTAAAGCGTCAGATAACTCGATTTTAACTAAATGTGCGGAATTCTCCATCTATAATCTGTGATTTAGATGGAGATGGATAGCACGCCTTTTCAGTCGGGTCTCTCTTGGTTTTGGATGTATTCTCGAATTACATCAATTGTCGCTCCACCTGTTGTAAGTAGACAGTATGCCCTCGTCCAAAGCACAGGTTTCCAATAATAAGGTTTTAGTTCTTCACCGAACTCCTTGCGTATCAGTCTGCTTGATACAGTTTTTAGATTATTGATGAATTTACTTGGCATGATGTTCGGGTGCATATCTAACAATAAGTGAATATGATCAGCTTCACCATTGAACTCAATCAAGTCAATCTCCCAATCAGCACAGTTCTTTTTTACAATTTCTTCAAGCCGATTGATCATCTCATTTGAAAGGCATTTCTTGCGATATTTTGTTACCAACACTAAATGATATGTAAGTTTATAAACACAGTGATAATGTGACTTCATTACATTTACACTAAGCAATTAATTTGCTAAATTATAACCATGAAACAACCTTTTTTGAAAGCGTATAAATATCGCATCTATCCTACTTCTGAGCAGAAAGTGCAATTTGAAAAGCACTTCGGATGCACTCGCTTTATTTTCAATTGGGCTTTAGCACTTCAAACTAAAGCTCATTCTGAAACTCAAAAATTATTATCAAAAAAGGATATTCAAGACCAATTAGTTGCCATGAAAAAACAACCTGAATTCGAATGGTTGAACGAGGTGAATAGTCAATCACTTCTTAGTGGGTTACTTCACCTACACACTGCTTACAACAACTTTTTTCAGCGATTAAAGAAAGGCAAGGTTGAATTCAGAAAGATCAAAGGATATAAACCAAATCCTGATGAAAAACGCCCATTAAGTCATCTTGTCGGCTACCCACGGCTCAAATCCAAGAAAATACCGCAACGGTCTTATCAATGCCCTCAGCACGCAACAGTGAGCTTTGAGAACGGATTACTTCATCTACCTAAAATTAAAGGGATAAAAACTGTATTTAGTCGGGTATTTAATGGGAAAATCAAAACTGTCACCATTAGCAAAACAGCGACAGGTAAGTATTATGCTTCGATTTTGGTCGAGTCAGAGTTAGAACTTGTTGCATCAACAACAATTCAAGCTGATCAAACCATCGGAATTGATATGGGTTTGAATCACATGCTCATTCAATCCGATGGTAATAAGGTTGAAAATCCAAAATACTTGCGACAGGCTCAAAACCGACTATCCATACAGCAGAAGATATTTGCTCGAAAGAAGAAAGAATCAAAGAATTATCAACGTCAAAAATTAAGTGTTGCATTCATCCATGAAAAAGTGCGCCTGCAACGCTTAGACCTACATCACAAACTCACGCATTACTTGATCTGTGAAAACCAAGCGACCACGTATGCTGTAGAAGATTTAGGGATAAAAAATATGGTAAGAAATCGAAAACTAGCCAAGTCCATTTCGGATGTGGCTTGGGGTCAATTTCTTACGATATTGCAATACAAGGCAAAATGGTTCGGTAAGAATGTGCTACAAATTGGAAGATTCGTTCCAAGTTCTAAAGCATGTTCATGTTGTGGTTATACTATGACAAAATTGCCACTAAGCATAAGAGAATGGCAATGTCCTGACTGTGAAACAGTGCATGATCGTGATTTGAATGCAAGCTTGAATATACGCAATTTCGCTTTAGCTGATGCACTAGGACATAGTGCTGTATAAAGAGTTCCTGTACCGCCATACTGTCAGCGCAGTGCGGTATCGAAAGGTGCAATCTCTAAGATTGCATGGGTCGCAAAGATTCCCCCACCATAGCTCTTAGCTTGGTGGTGGGAGTATGTCAAGTCTTGATGCTACATCTTGATATGTTATAATTTGTACATCAAAATGATGTACTTATTGGTGAAGAAATGGCTAATTTAGCAACTGAACGAATTAATGTTCGTTCAACAGCAGATGCAAAGAATGTGATTGAGCAAGCTGCGAATTTATTAGGCCTCAGTGTAAGTTCTTTTATGCTGCAATCCTCCTTTGAACGAGCAAAAGACTTACTTAAATCTAACCATGAGTTGAAAGTAAATAATGCTGATCGTGATATGTTAATGAATTTGCTTGAAAATCCACGCCCTGCAAACGATGAAATGAAGAAATTAATGAGTTTATTAGATGAGAATTGAGATTTTACAAACTCATCACCAAAGAAAATCATTTAATTGTGGGCAAGATGACTTAAATAAGTTCATTAAACAATATGCGTCCCAACATCAGAAATCAGGGACAAGTAAAACGTATGTTGCTGTTGATCATGCTTCAAATGTGATAGGGTTTTACTGTCTATCTAGTACCTCTATTGGATTCGATTTAGTAGATACCGTACTCACCAAACGCTTACCTCGTTATCCACTCCCTTGTGTTGTTGTAGGTCGCTTTGCCGTTGATAAAGTGACTCAAGGGCAAGGAATTGGAAAAGTGCTTTTAGCACATGCTCTCAAACAAGTTTCAAAAGTTGCTCAAATTATTGGTGTAAATTTTGTTGTAATACATGCAAAAGATCAAAAAGCGATGGAATTTTATCAGCGTTTTGGCTTCATTTCTTTAACATCAAATCCATTAACATTAATATATCCAGTGAATGAAATGCCTAATTTTAATTAAAGTGGTCTACTAGGAATACAAGTAACTGGTAAACTATGAATGAGAATTGGTGACAGACCTATCCAATAATCTGCAAATTTTTCAAGATCTTGCTCTTCAACATGCTGATATGAAGATGAACTATTCATTAATGCAGCATGAATACGTTTTAAAACATCAGAGATGTCTATTATGAGCACAATGTAGTAAAGAGGCACATGCCCAAATACCATCATATGTTTCATATTCTGCTAGTCATAAAAACTTTGATAACGTACTTTCAACCCTGTAAGTTCAGTCGCTTTTTTTACAAGTTCTTCAGAATAGTCAATCGCATCTACGTAATAGCCCTTTTTTCTAAAAGCCAAAGTATCCCGACCTGAGCCACAACCTAAATCTAAAATGTAGGCATCATGTGCTAATTGCTCTAAAAAGGTTGGTATAGTGCTTCCATATCCACATTCAAGGTCGACTTTATAAATTGATCAGCCTGTTTATTGTAATAATCTATTGTTTTCATTCAGTTGGATACATCTCAGCCATGTATATATACGATATCAGAGTTCGCTTATCATTGAGAAACGATTTTAACCTACAACTTCAGCGACGATATCGCTCGTCCCTTTCTATATTGATTTATATTCAATACAGCTCGCCTTAGACACATTAAAACAATTCATTTTAAATGCTCAATTTTTCTTGCTGAATCGCATGTATCAACATAATAAACGCAATACAAAGTGTCGTATTTTTATTGTTTTCATTGATAAAGCTTAATTTCACTTCACGACTTTTTTGTGACTTATCCGGTGGATCATTATCAACTTTTAGCTGCGTATCCTCAGGGAGTAAATATTTCAGTCCCGTAATCAGATGTTGAATGGACCAATCGACACGTGGCCTATTTTGCTTATCAAAACGATATTGAAAATGAATAAAGTTTTTTCTCAGCTTTCCATGTTCAATTAAAATACTCAAGGCTTCTAAAACCTGATGTTGAACCCGCTTTGGCAGTGCTGAAATCTCTACGCATTGCTTTGCTTCAAAACCTTTCTTTAAGGCTTTTTCATATAAGGAGATGAGTTCATCTTCACTAAAATCCTCATTATTTTGAGGCTTTTTTACCGCCATCCACTTAGTAGCGAGCTTTTTACTGCGTAATACCCAATCATGGTCCTCATAGGCTCTATATTTAATGTAATCATGTATGATGGTAGATACAGATACATTTTTACTTATTTTAGGCTGAACAGGTTTAACTGAATCCACTTTTTTGAGTGCATATGTGGCATGATAAAAATCGAAATACTGGCCTTTTCGTATTATATGATTAAGATCCACAATTTCTGTGTTAGCACTTGTTAAGTCATTTTGAAGTATCAGTTTGATCGTGTCCCAATGAATTGTACAAGGCAAATGATAAATTCGATCTATCACCAACAAATCCAGCACATGTAGATAGTGAGATGCTGTTTGCTCTATGTTTGCATGCCCCATCCAGTCAGCTAGTAACCGCCACTTATGCTGTATGACAGCTTCATGCTGAATTGCAGTTTCTCCAAATAAATGCTGACGCATGACTTTACACCGGCTCCAAGTGTAATCCGTATAGGTCATGATCATCTCTTTTGAGCCTAACCAAGCGATTGCTAAATGATTCGCGGCACTATGTCTAAAGTTATGGAAAGTATAACCATGCCCTTCACCCAATATCTCATCAAAAATCACTTGGGTCATTTCACTAATATAAGCTTCACTTAAAATTTCGCCATCTTGGGCAAAAATCAATTTGTCCGCATGATTAGTTTTCGCTGGATTATGTGTAATACATTGTTTTAGATATTGCTGTACCAATGCCAACTCTTCATCGAGCATGACGGCGTTCAGATCAAGCTGACGCTTTGCGTTTTGGCTTTTGAGTTTCCGATAAACATTGTTACGTAAATTAAAACGGATCTGCACAGGTTTGGTCAGCGTATCATTACGCCAAATCAGTTCAGGACAAATGACCTCTGCCAATGTAAGTCCCCTAATTTCATTCAATCGCATCCCCAAACGAAATGCGAGTAAATACATGAGCTGTAGCTGAAAAAGATACGCTTGCTCTTTAGTTGTTTGACATTTTTCAATCTTTAAACTTAGTACCTGTTTAAGCTGATTGAACAATTTTGGGCTAATTAATTTGGCATGACAAAATTGTACACGATGATAATCATTGTATTGAAAGGTACCGACCTTAGGGACACGGTATTGTTTCATACAAAACTGATGAAATGCTTTAAGTCTGCCAAATGCATACTGTGCACGTCCGTGATTGGCCTTAGGATCAGTCTCACGTTTGGCTTGATCTCGATCATCAATACTATCTAAGATAGCGTCGTACAGTTCCTCACAATCTTCTTGATCCATGTTATCTATATCACCTGGGAACATATAGACATGGAATAAGTAATCTTTAGCGATACTACTTAAATACCGCTCGATACTATTGAGTTTCATCTTTTGAGACTTAAGATGAAAAATCCAACCCAGTAGCCTGAGCTGTGCTTCTATTAGATTTTTTTCATACAGGCCAACGTGAGGCTTCTTTTCTTCTAGTCGCTTCTGAATGCTTGTCCATCTGATCCATTTCACACGTTCACTTTTACGCTGCCGTTTCTGACGCTTATCAACTTCAGTCTGATCTTTTTCAAATAGCATCAATTCAAATGGAATTTCTTTGAGTTGCTGGTGAGCTGTAATTAAGTCTGGTACCGCCTTTTCTGTCTGTAGTGGTATATACCGCTCAATATGTGTTAACTGCGTCTGCAAGATGTTGTGATCTAACCATGCTCTCGCCTGATCAATAGGTGTTAACGACACCGTTTTGAGACGACCTCGCATAACCTCGCTTAAGCACATATCTAAGCCCGAATAAGAGTCAAGCTCAATGGCTAAGTTTGAATGATCAAAAGGTGTAAGTGAACGAAGCTCTGCTAACTGTTTATCATTACGGCGTAGTAGTTTTTTCAGACCTACGAACTGATGACTCAGATCAATTTCTTTAGGTAATTTCCCTAATACAGTAGAGATAGACTCCAAAACATATCGTGGCATCTGCTGATTCAAGGCTTGAGAGCCATGCTGTTTTATCCCTTGTATAAACAACTGTGCATAGGGATTAAGCCAAATATAACGCCACTGATACACCTGTCTATTTTCGATTTGATTACCATAAGCACGCTGTGGTACTCGATAATGCAGTGCGAGTGGTTGGATGATTGTTTTATATCCAGCATGATAAAGTTTAGTACAGATTTGGAGTTCATCTTTGACAATAGCGTTGACCAGGGTATTACCAATTGCTGTTAATTGACTTAGATCAGTACAGCCAGAGCAGTACATCAGACTTAAATAAAAATTCCCCCATAACCATGCCGGAGTAACTTCATCCTTGTATGGACAATTCCAATAGGATTTTAAGGCTATAGCAATATGATAATGTTTTTGTCCTTGCCGAAGATGTGATTCAGTACTACGAAGTTGTCTGGGTATAGGTTCTAGAAAAGTAGTTTTAGGCCATACTTTGATTGGATACGCATTCTTTGCTTGAGATAAATAGGTCTGACGCAAAGATAAAAAATATTTTTCAATAGCTTGAATATACGGTTTTTGAGCATCTTTCCGAGTAAATTTCTTCTGCTCTAAAAAACAAATAAATTCATCATAAAACTCGTACCACAAGCTATTTAGTGTGTTATCTAATAATTCAGGTCGGTCTCTTAAACTCTTAATCTGACTTTTCATTTCGGCAAATACAGAATCAACCTGAACCTGAATTTTTTGAATCAATGACTCATCTATACTCATGATAAGCCCTCAGATTGAAGTACTGAAATGTATGACAGATGCTCAATCTGCAATTGCTTAATCATGCGATCAATATTTTGGGTAAATTGATTGATATATTGTGGTAAAGATGCAGATGAATAGCGATAAAAGAGCTCCTGATTACGCTGATCATGCCCATAAACTGCTTGTATGACATTAAAAGCCAAACCTTGCTTCATCAACATATTCATATCAAAGTGTCGTAGCCAGTTATTATATAAACTGCTGAGTTGATGACCTTCAATATAGTCATTAATCCAACTTCGGTTAAGCGCAGCAATCTTAATTTTCTTACTTGCCCATTCCTCAGCAGTGGTCGGTAACGATTTCGGGTAATGGATCACTTGGCCAAACAAATCTTGCAATGTAATCTTTTTCCCAAACACAAATCGGAGGAGCTCTTCATACTGCTGAGTGACCGTATTTAAAAATTGCGTATAACGTTTAAAAGCTTGGATAAAAAATGCTGGGAGCGGTATATAGCGACCATCTTTTCGTGATTGACTGTTTTGCTTATCATCTACATACAACAACTTTAGTTTTAAATCGTAGTCACTATACTTCCCTAATAAGTTTTCCCGAGGACGGCGTGTTAGACACAATAAGCTGATATGCCACATCCAAGCACTATAGGCATTAATTCGCTCAATTATATGTTGATGTATCTGTATTTTATCAACGCAAATGGCATGTAATCGTGTAAAAAATTGACCAACATAATTTTGATTGAGTGCTAATTGGCTACCAAAACGTGATATAGACGCAGGTTCATGTTTAACAAACTGCTCTTTAAGCATTTCAATTTCTGTTTTCGTTTCTTCAACACTGAGTGTCTCTAAGTAGATCAAATAATGCTGATTCAATTCCGATGCGCTCACACCATTGTAGAAACTACTCGGTAGCTCATGGGTGCTATCTTTGCCCGATAGCACATGGGCAATATATTCATTAAAAGTACGGTGAAAAATATAGAAATACAGCTGGGCTTGGAGTTTCTCAACAGTAATTGAACCTAGCCCCTGATTCTGAGTCCATTTTTTGAGTCTTTGATTGATCTCTTGTACTGTAAGTACCTGTTGTGATCCATTCAAAATAAGATATTCAAACCAACTGCTTGATACATGGAGATCATGCGTCACTGTTTTATTCAGTTGGTGAATCTTTAAAGTTTCAACTTTTTGTTTTGTAATATCTAAATGTAATCTGAGTCGATACTCCGGCTTTTTAGAACTACCACCTTTAATAAGCACTCCCTCATCAATCAGTTGTTTATATTGAAGCAAATGCCTTGGTGATAAACCCGTCGCTAAACTCAATAAGCATGCTGCTGCAATCGCTGAATCTTGAGTAGGAGCATTATATAACTCACCCTTCAAAATATAGATAAGATGTTGAATCACATCTTTGCTCATGTAATTTGTGTTGGTTACAAACGGTTGTAGACGTCTTTGACGATGCCTCATCAAATGTTCACTATGATTGTTCAATACTGTATTAAAACGAGCTGTAGATTTAGATGTTGTATGTACAGCAATCCCCTCATCTATAAATTCAACATCTCCATCATCAGCATAAAAGATCTCCTGTCGAGCTTGAATATATGCTGGATATCCTTTAATAAGCTGTCTTTGTTCTCTCTTCTTTTGGAAACTTCTTAATTTTTTCTTTGTCGGCCAATCTGAAATTTTTATTTTTTTACGACGCGAGCGTTTTACAATCCTCCCTTGTTTTAATCGTTTAAAGATAATTTTTAAGTCATTTATATAATTTAGCACCTTAGTTTGAGTGAACTCGGGCAAATTTTGATTTATTTTATTCTTAAGGAAACTCTCCCAGTCACTCGTCACCTTGTCCTGTTCGAGTTCTAACATATATTCTATAAAGTATTCTAAGAGCCTTTGACTCTCGTCTTTTAAAGAACTTCCTTCACTTTGTTGTAGAATTGATTTTGCAATATATCGAAATAAATCAAAAATTTCTTTTTGTTTAGCTTGGGAATCTGGGATAACGGCTAATTTTATATAAAGCGCTTCAACAAAATAACTCGTTCTCAAAATGAGGTATGACCATCCAGCATGGTCTAATACATCACCCGAAGCAAAAAAGCTTAAGGCCGCAACTCGATATTCTTCACCCAGTTTACGCGCTTTAATTATCTCGTGAAAAACCTTATGCGCAGTTTTTCCAAAATCACTAAAAGTCTGCTTATCACTTTCATCTAAATCATCAAATACAGCATGCGAAATAAACTTTGTTCTGTACTCTTGGTATTGTGTTAAAAAGAGATCTTGTCTCCGTTCTCTCTTTTTTTGAACTTCCATTCGTTCACTCTTGCTCTGCATTGATTAAAGTTGAAGTCTCGATCATACCAAGCTGCTTCTTAGAACATTTCTCCATGACTTTTTGTCTCGTTTCATCGTTACGTATGTCAAAAAATTGAAGTAGTAATGGTGTAGTGAGTTCCTTACGTGTATTAAAAATTTCTAATGCCATTTTTGAATCGATATATTTTTCCATATCGCAAATAAGCTGAATCTGCGGAATATATTGGACATTTGCACGTACTGCTCTATCTGTTTTCAAAAGTTCTAAAATACGATGCCAGAGTTTTACATAAATTTTTTTAAAATTATTCTGCTTACTCTTGTTGTTGCCTGGCCTGATTTTTTCTAGTTGTTTCAGCTTAGCTTTGATGTATTCCAAGTCTTCTGTTTTGGTTGATAAGGGTAGAACAAATTGATAAAAAAATACGAGAGTATTTTTTATCGTTTGATCAAAACTCATGACAAAATTAGCTCAAAATATTAATACAAATAGTTATAACACTTTTTTTATTTTTTATTTCACAAATCAAAATAAATTTAGTAAGCATTTGTAATAAAATATCTTTTTAAATTTTATTCTTCCAATTTTTTATAGTTTTTAGTTATTCAGAACGACATTTGTCGGCGCTTCAGGTGCTTCTGTATCTACATCGCTATCGCTGTCTGAATCCGAATCACTATCCGAGTCTGAATCGCTATCACTGTCAGAGTCGCTATCCGAGTCCGAATCGCTGTCCGAATCCGAGTCGCTGTCTGAATCAGAGTCGCTATCCGAGTCCGAATCGCTGTCTGAATCAGAGTCGCTGTCTGAATCCGAATCGCTATCCGAGTCCGAATCGCTGTCTGAATCAGAGTCGCTGTCTGAATCCGAATCGCTATCCGAGTCCGAATCGCTGTCTGAGTCTGAATCGCTATCTGAGTCTGAATCGCTATCTGAATCAGAGTCACTATCTGAATCTGAGTCGCTATCCGAGTCCGAATCGCTGTCTGAATCAGAGTCGCTATCGCTGTCCGAATCCGAGTCGCTGTCCGAGTCTGAGTCGCTGTCTGAATCAGAGTCACTATCTGAATCTGAGTCGCTATCGCTGTCCGAATCCGAGTCGCTGTCCGAGTCTGAGTCGCTGTCTGAATCAGAGTCACTATCTGAATCTGAGTCGCTATCGCTGTCAGAGTCCGATTTATCTTCAGATAAGCTTTCAATACCTGCAGCTATACCACCAAGCAGTCCTGCGCCAATAGCCCAAGGACTAATTCCATCTATTGTATTGCTATAGAGCAAAGGAGTTATGTCTTCTAAAGGATTGTAGATTATATTTGATAAAATATTGCCAGACTCATCAGTAAATTGAACCCAATACAGTCCATCGTCTCCTTCAAAAACAAGACTATGAGCACCTACGGAATCATCAAAATAACTTTCTATTATAATAATTTCGCCATTTTTTAATTTTACTACAGCAGAGTTACCATCTCGAGTAATACTTTCTACCATGTTCTTACTAACTTCAATTTTAACCACTGAATTTTCAGTCAAAAGAATTCTACTTTCCGAACTCTGTTGTAAAACAACATGAGTTTCTTTCGAAACTACTTGGACATTAGCCATGAAAATCATCCCTCTATGCATTGCAATTGCTTTTTTGACATTGCATAAATAGCTGATTTAATCGTTTTTTTAAATTGCAAAAGCTCCTATATAATTTAAATAGTTTTAATAATTATTATTTTTCTAAAAAATAATATAAGTTATTGTTATATATTGTATTTTTTAAAAAAATCAGGCGGTTAATTTATATATTTTATTTTTTATATTAAGAATTTTACTTTATTGTTGAAATTAACACCTCCTACGAAAAACTTAACACAAATCACATAATTTTTAATATATATATATAAACTAACAAATAAACCCGACTAAATCACTCAACCTTAAAAATAAAGAGATCAATCTCATTATTTAGTTAATTTAACTTAATAATTTATAATAAAAAATTTAATATTCACTTTTTTTGACTGAAAAATTGGCCTAAAAATGTGATACTTTTTGCCAATCCATAAGTGACTAAAATATAAACAAAAAATATTATATGACTTAAATAGGACTTACGCACTATAATTTTTCCCACTTTTGTGACAGAAGATAATTCGGTGATGTTTCAAAAAGTATGCTGAAAAAGACAGGTTAAATTTTGACAAAATAGAGAAATGCAAATAACTCTAGAAATCAAATGTCCAACCTGCCTCAGTAACAATATAAAGAAATATGGTCTCAAAGTAGATGGGAAACAAAATCATTATGGCTATCTCTAAATAGATGAATTTTGGACTTTTATCGGGAATAAGAAGACAGCCTAAAACTTGAAGTACGACACCACATCCCAATTTAATTTGGATTAAGGAGTGTCACATTGTCATACAAACAATACGCGAATCTCAACTTTCTAAACTCTTGAAATAAAAAGGACATAACACAATTTAGATTTCGACTAAGAAAACTACCTCATGTTATGTCCATTTACGAATTTATCATTTCTGTGTATTTATTCATAGACTCTTGCTATTCACTTATCGTCACAAAGCCATTTAGAACGAGAGGATTCCCTCCAGCTTTAGCCGATATTGAAATAATTACGATACAAATTGTAGGTGAATTTTTAGGATTGGATTCTGATAAAAATATCTGGAAATATTTTAAACACAATTACTTAGAATGGTTTCCAAAATTGGGATCATCTCCTAATTGAACCGTACCGGGTTTGTCGGAGAGTCAATATTCTGAGTGACTATCCCGATGACAAAATTAAAATATACCACTGAAATCAGAGAAAGAGCGGTTCAATTATTGATTGAATCCGAAAAAGATTATCCTTCTACTTGGGCTGCAATCACAGCAATTGCTCCTAAGATTGGCTGTACTCCTGAAACACTACGTGTTTGGTATCAAAAATATTTAGATAAACAAAATCCAGTTAAAGTACAGCAGCTTTCAGACCAAGAACGTATCAAACAACTGGAACGCGAAAATAAAGAACTGCAACGTGCTAACGAAATTCTACGTAAAGCAGCCGCTTTTTTCGCTCAGGCGGAGCTCGACCGCCCACACAAATAATGGTGGATTTCATCCATAACAATAAAGATTTATATGGTGTTGATGCGATTTGTAGGATTTTACCGATCGCACCTTCAACCTATTACCGGACTCTAGATCTCTGCGAAAATCCAGAACATCGAGCAAAGCGAGATTTACATGACTTGTATCATGCTGAGGAGATTAAACGAATTTGGAAGGAAAGTTCAGGTCCATATGGTGTGCGTAAAGTCTGGCAAAAACTGAAACGTGAAGGCTATATTATTGCACGCTGTCGTGTTGCTCGATTAATGAAAAAGCTAGGTATACAAGGTGTTTGGCGAGGTAAGAACAAACAAACCACCCGTAGCCGAGAGGATCAAAAACGAGCACCTGACTTGGTGAAACGGAATTTTAGAGCTGATCAGCCTAATCACTTGTGGGTTGCTGACTTTACCTATATTCAAACAAATTCAGGCTGGGTCTATACCGCATTTATTATTGATGTGTTTTCACGAGCAATTGTTGGATGGAAAGGGCTTTGTTGCATAAATATGTAAGCATCTGATTTAAATAAATTTAATTTTGGATCAAAAAATAATCAAAACTTTTAAAATCATATAGTTATGAAATCTTTGTGCAACAAAGCCGATGGAAAGTATCGACACGCATGAATACAGATATGGTACTTGATGCATTAGAACAAGCTTTGCATGATCGAGGTATGCCAAAGAATGTAATTCATCATTCAGACAGAGGTTTGCAATACCTCTCTATTCGCTACACCAATCGTCTAGAAGCAGCAAATTTACGAGCGTCAGTCGGTACGACCGGTGATTCGTACGATAATGCTTTGGCTGAAACGGTAAATGGCTTATACAAAACGGAAGTGATTGAATATTTAAAAGCAGATTGGCAAGGTTTAGCGGATGTACAACTTGCGACACTAAATTGGGTGGATTGGTTCAATAAAAAGCGTGTACACAGTGCACTGGGTTATGTATCGCCTTTTGAGTTTGAAGCAATGTACTATGATAAGATTAACCCGTTAGGTCAGGTGGCCTAACTTAAATAAAAAAGTCTCCGACAAACCCGGTACGGTTCATATTGGTATAGATGCCAAAACCCTGCAAATACGAGCAGTTCAGCTTACAACCAATAATGTCAGTGATTCACAGGTGCTTGGTGATTTACTTAATCAGATTCCACAAGATGAGCAGATTGACTCTGTTTATACCGATGGAGCTTATGACACCAAGCAATGCCGTCAGGTCATTGCAGATCGGCAAGCGCATGCGGTGATTCCACCTAGAAAAAATGCGAAACCATGGAAAGATACAAAGAGTAGCTCGCTAGAACGAAATGAATTACTTCGAACAGTTAAACGTTTAGGCAGGACACTATGCAAATAAAAGGTCAAGCTATTATCGGCGAAGTTTGGTTGAAACTAAGATGCACTGCATTAAATTATTAGGAGATAAACTCAGCGCAAGGAGTTTTGATAGCCAAGTCAATGAAATTCATACACGTGTAGCAGTCCTCAACAGATTTACGGAATTAGGTCCACCACTTACCCAAGTTACGCCTTAAATTTGGCTCGGACGTGAGATGTCAGAACATAAAATACTCGAAGAAGATTTAGGCATAGAAGTATATTTCTGTGACCCACATTCACAATGGCAAAAAGGCACATGCGAAAATATGAATGGTTTAATTAGGCAATATTTACCTAAAGGGATTGATTTAAATCAGGCAGATCAGCATTATTTAAATCAAGTTGCCATGTCACTGAATACTCGTCCTAGAAAAGCGTTAGATTGGCTTACACCATTAGAAAAGTTTGCTCAGCTTGTTGATTATCATAAGGCTTTTGAAAATGTCGCACCTCATGTTTGAATTCGCCTACTTTTATTTTTTAGAAATCCAATATTATCAAGCCCCGAAGGGCATAAATTACTCTTCACCATCAAACTGCCAATACACATCGCCCCAATCACTTTCAAAATCAGGAAAAACATCTCCCAGGTTAAAGTGTTGACGTGAGTTAACTTTAGCAACTGTGAACCAATAACCTTGTTGAGGAGATTTTTCCCCTGCTTTAATCGAAAGTTTATTATGATTTTTAAGAAAATTTAGTTCTGAATTTTTGAGCGTAAACGTTTGATAAAAATCAACTAAATCTTTAGGGTAATATAAATATTCTTGTAAGACTTTATCATTTTCTATCTCTAACAAAATAACTGCGCAAGCTGCCTCAAAAGCCCAATATCCATCAATAGTAAATAATTCAAAAACTGGTAAGTTTATATTTTTATGATAACTTCTTAATTTACTTCCATATTGCTCATAATAGTCAATAACTATTTCAATTTGGCTTCTAATAAAAGGTAAACTATTGCCAACTGTATATTCCAATATAAGCAGATTTAAATAGTTCTCTGCTAAGATAGCATAAGAGTATACCCTTCTTTCTTCTATTGAATCACCAACACCTGTAGGATTTACTTTAAAAGTTTCAATAGTGTTCAGAGTTTCCGCCTTTAAAGTTTCGTACATTTGAGGTGTCAGAAATTGTTGTCTTCGTTCAAATTGTTGTAAAGTCATTATCTTCGATTACCTAAATTACTTCGATTAGAACCTGTTAAACCACCTTCATTATCAACAACTTTACTTATATCAGAGTCTCCCCAAATACGAGTAGGTTGGTGTGTAGTATGTAAGGCATCATTTGGAACTTTTTTTGCTCCATATTCAATCAATACATATGCGTGGCTAACTACTTGCGGAATACTAAAAAAAACTACCAGCCTAAAATATCCATGAAGCATTATTTGTGAAAAAACTGACTGCTTTTGTGAAACAGCTTTGAGAAGCCTACTTCTGATCCAGTTATGACTCATTTGTGTAACATAACCATCAGTGTTTCGGCCGCGTTCTCCACTAATATCTTTTATGCCACCTCCTGAGTTTAAACTAGTAGTTGATCCACCACCTCGGTTTCTACGCCCAGTACCCCCAAAGGTAGCTGCCTGTTGTTTATCTGCACCATTTTTATCTTTAGAATCGCCTAGAAGCTCTTTTGATCCTAGCCAAAATAATGGACAGTACTTCCCTCTAAAGATAACGTAACGTTAACTTTGGAGATACAAGAAATGGGCAAACGTTTTAGTCCTGAATTTAAACAGCAAGCAATTGATTATGCACTTTCAAACTCACACGAGTCAGTAGCTGCAATCTCCCAGAAATTAGGTGTGGGTTATTCAACATTAGATAAACGGATTCGTGAAACCAATCCGGCAGGTTCAAGCAAACGTCAACTTTCACCAGAACAACAGCGGATCCTAGAATTAGAGAAAGAAGTCAAACAGCTCAGGGAAGCCAATGACATCTTAAAAAAAGCGCATGTGTACTTTCTGACAGATCATGCCAAGAAAAGTACACGGTAATTCAAGATCTGGATGTGAATAAAGTCACTGTATCTTCTGCCTGTAAATGCCTGGGTGTCAGCACTTCAGGCTATTATGCCTGGCGAAAACGCCAGGCCAATCCAGCGCAGAAATATAATGATTTAAAAGCCGTATATTGGCAGCATCATGCACGATTGGGTGCACCTTCATTGGTACATGACATGCATGATTTAGGTTACAGCATGAGCGAACGAACCGTTGGAAGAATGCTTAAAAAGCTTGGTTTACGTCGCAGGATTGCACGTAAATACAAGCATACGACAGATTCAAAACATCGTTTGCCTACAGCGCCTAACTTGTTGGATCGTCAATTTACGGTCAATGAACCCAATAAGATCTGGACAACGGATATTACCTATATCCGTACTAAGCAAGGTTGGCTGTATTTATGTGTGATGCTGGATCTATTCAGCCGTCGTATTGTCGGTTGGCAAACCAGCTATCGAATAGACCGTCAATTGGTGTGTGATGCGTTTCATTATGCAATGGCTCGTCAGGGGTATCCAATGGGTGTCATGGTACATTCACTTGGAAGCAGTGCTTCTCAGGCTCACAGTACTGTAGTCGTGATTTTAGGGCGCTATTATTAACTAATAACTGTATTCAAAGTATGTCACGCAGGGGGAACTGTTGGGATAATGCAGTGACCGAAAGCTTTCATACATTGAAAGGTCATGTGGTCCATGGCAGTGTGTTTGCCACTCGAAAAGAAGCGAATACTGTCTTGTTTGACTATATTGAGATTTATTACAATCGGATCAGAAGACATTCTGCAAACGGCTGGTTAAGCCCAGAAGCCTTTGAACAGAAATATTTCAAGAATTTAGAGGGATTTTTTGTCCACGATACTGTCTAGGATCACTCCAAGAAATGTAACGTTTAGAAAATCCTTCACGTAACAATGTAGAAATCTGATATCTTTCTTCTTGGGTAAGATGAGTATAGTCCATGATACAACTTTGACTTTGGTCGGTCGGAAGCAAAATGCTAGCTTATCTTGCTTCTTTACAATAATTTAATCTCTGTTGCACTTCATTTGAGAATCTAAGATTTATAAATTAATTCTTTAGAAAAATGGTGATTTAAATAGAATTCCTTCAACATATTAACTACTAGATCGCCATTTTTCATCTTAAATTTAATATTCAATCATATCGATGATAAAATCCACTTTATCTAATTTCAATATTTATTTCAAAAAATACTCTTATCACCTTTAACCTACAGATCGTTTATGAATTAGATCAACATGTCGTAAAATTGTTTTTCTAATTAAAGTTATAAGTGGTTTCTTGAACTAAGAATAGCCGATAAAAGTGTAGCAAGTTGCTACACTCCTAGATAATATCCTTTCCGAAAATTTCATTTAGACGATCCTTGATGTCTTCCACAAATTTACTATCAGTTTTCAATTTATTTTTCATTTTTCTCTTAAAGTCACTTAAGCTCATTCCAACTTCAGCAAAATCCATTTGAAATAATGAATCATTGATAACAACGTTTGCTTGAGAGTCTGTGAGGCAACCTACAGTCTTAAACCACTTTTCAAGCTGTAAATAATTAGCATCATCATTAAAAATATACCATGAACGTACAGTGGTATCGAATTTTGCACCTAGATCTTTTACCTCAGCATTATCTTCAAATGGAACATCTAAGTAGATCTTTAATTTTTCGGCCTTTTTATTTTCAATTACAGGCTTTTCAAAACCACGATGATGTAGTTTAAATTTTACGCCTACAATAGGGCGTCCTTTTTTAATTGTTTCATATTCTAACTGTAGATCAGTGTTTTCATTAATTTCAGCTACAATTTTATCTAATACATAACGTCGAAAATCGACCCAACGGTCATATTTAGTTTCATTTATATCAATTAGAGCTTTGAGATTCTCTAATAATAATGGAACTTCGTAGATTTCTTGAGTCTTAAATTTGAATTCGTTTTTTATGAAATAGGTATAAAGACTCATACTTGCAACTGAATCTAGAGCAAATAAATGTTTTAGTTGGTATGTAGTAAAATTACCACCAGCTAATTGAGTAAAGTAAGGTAATACTTCACTGGTAAATCTGATTTGAAGTGCATTCTTTGAATCATCTTCCCATCTTAACTCACGGATAATAGGGACAACCGAGTGAACTCTTTTAGTCTTTTTCTTTATATCATCTACAGGTTCTTCAATTACAAAGTGCGCCACACGGGATGAAAGTTCTTTGTAAATTCGATCAATGGCTACATTAATTGAATTTCGCTTACTTAATCCCAGTAATTCAGCTAAATCATCTTTATACAGATAAATGTATGTTTGTTCACTAATCTCTTTATCGATATGATTCTTCTCACCGTAATTGGCAACAGCCATCGCATATAAAAGTGCTTTATATTCATTCGCTGACAATTCAATAGGTCGTATCAAACGATTGCTAGTACTTACAACCCCATTGTGACGAATATTACCTATGCAGTACGGGATTGAATCCAGCTCTTCTTTGTTATGGCTTAGTTCTGACATAAAGTGTATTAACTATTTTAAGTGTGCTTAACTTGATTATGCATGTTATATAAAAAAGTGGAAAAAGATTCAACACTTTCACCTAAAAAACCTAAGGTGGAATACTTGTCACTAAATTTAGGTAAAAATCAATTAAAGTGGAAATATATTTTTAAATTCCACCCCAAGATGACAAATACTCCACTTTTAGATGTTTTTGATTCTTTATAGAAATACGGATTGATGAATAAATACCCATAATGGATTTTAAATAATCAATTAACCTATTTCGATATGACAAGTTTTCCACCTTTAAAAACGCAGATCACTGAAAAAAAATATCGAGTTTAGTCATAAGAACAAAATTTCTGCATTCTAGGGTGAGTGCGTGAAATTCTTTCCACTCTTAGATCAATGAATATATCAAAAAATGGTGTAGTAAAAAAAAGCCTTGCAACTTTATCCACAATATTATTTTTGTAAGTGATTTTTTTTCCACTCTTGCACTTAAATTCACTAACTTATCAACATTATAAGTAATTGTTTTATATATATTTTAAATGATAATACATATATTTTATAATTAACAGTGAAAAACATTCCACCATAGTGACAAATACTCCACTTTTAAGTGACAAATATTCCACTTTACAGTGACAGATATTCCACTTTTAAGTGATCATCTTTCCACTTATAGAGGACAACTCTTCCACTTTAAGGTGACAAACCCTCCACCTTAAAGCTGATATGCTATTGTTTTTAAATGAAAAATATCAACTTAATTATTAATTTACTTAATTATTAATTACTATTAATTATTAAATAAGCTAGCTATATAAAACTTTAAATTTAAAATTGCTTTAGCGTTATACAAATGACTGTTTTAAATTTAAAAGGTGTAGTAACTTAGCCCAAAGTTATTTATATTAATAGTAATTGTAAATATAGAATGATTTGACAAGTATGTCTGCAAAAATTATTGCTGTTGCGAATCACAAGGGTGGTTGTGGTAAAACAACAACAGTTGTTCATTTAGCCTCTGAGCTAGCAAACTTAGGAAAAAAAGTGCTTGTAATCGATTTAGATCCTCAAGCAAATGCTAGCTTGCATATTGGTTTAAAACATCCAAGTGAAATTGGAGTAACAACCGCTGAGTTATTAGTAGGTGATGTCTCATTACTTACTGACGCTTTAGAAGAAGATACTAATTTTGATAATGTTTCACTAATTTATGGTTCTCTCAATTTAGGAAAAACTGAGGACCAATTAAAAGAAGATGCGCCAAGACCATCAGAAGAACTCACTACAAAATTAGAACTATTAAAAGATCTTTATGATTTTATTTTAATTGACTGCCCTCCAAGTTTAAAACTATTGACGAGTAATGCTTTAGCATCTTCAACACATGTAATTATCCCGATTGAATCTGGCTCACAATATGGTTTATATGGTGTTACAGACTTACTTAATCATTTAGAAAAAATAAAGCGAATCAATCCGGAGCTACAATTATTAGGTGCACTACTTATTAAGCACGATGAGAGACAAAATGTTTGTAAACTCATTCGTGATGAAGCATTTAAGCAAGTGGGCTATATTATGGAAACGACTATTCCACAAAGTACAAAAGTAAATCAAGCCGCAATTATGCAGCAGTCTTTACTTAAGCTAGACAAAAGTGGAAAGGTCCGAAAGGCTTTTGAAAGTTTAGCTAAAGAAGTTTTGGCTAAAGTTAACTGATTGAGAATTTTATGGCAACTGCAAAAGAACTTTTAGCTCAAAAGCTGAAACAAAATACTCAAAAGCATCAATTAGCTCAAAAAGATAATATCAAGGAATTAAAGGAATTTAGACGAAATGTCCCTATTGAAGACATTTCACGGAGTCCTTATCAACCGCGTAGAAAATTTGATGAGCAGGAAATCAAAGAACTGGCTGAATCGATCGATGAAGTTGGTTTGTTGCAACCCATCACTGTTCGTAAACTTGAAAATTTAAAATTTGAACTGATTGCAGGTGAACGTCGATTACGTGCGCATGAAATTCTAAAAAAATCGACCATTGAAGCCATTATTATTGATGCAAATAATGAAGAAGCTTCACTACTTACACTAGCTGAAAATTTAAAACGCCAGGATTTAACAGACTTCGAAATCTATATTGGTCTGGTAGGCTTGGATGAAAATTTAAAGAAAAATAAACAACGTTTAGCGAAGTCTTTAGGCTTAAATCGCGAAGACATGTATAAATATTTATCTTTTGAAAAGTTGCCTAAAGCCATCTTGAATGATTTGGTAAATGAACCCCAATTATTAGGTCGAACTGCTGCAACAGCTTTTAAAAAATTTCTTGCAGATCACGATGAAATAAAACAACGTGCTGAAAAAGCCTTGTTAACTGTTTGGACAAAAGTAAAGAATGGCCAACTTGAGCAAACTAAGGCTGTTACACAAGCTACGAAATATCTAGTTCAAGATAATAACGATTCTCCATCAACATCGCTTGTAAAAAAAATTGAATATGCTGGGAAAGTTGCTGGGAATATTAAATTTAATGATAAGTTATTAAAGGTTTCTTTAAAAATTTCTCATTTTGATGATGCTAGTTTAGAAAAATTAGAAAATCTATTGAAAGAGTTGGTAGAGAAAAATCAAGAAGTGTAGCAACTTGCTACACTTCTTTTCTTTAAAATATGTCTGATAGTATAATCTTGGTGATACCTAGTAATAAAATTAATGTTAATTAAAAACAATTTTTTTATAATATATATTTATAAAAGTTAGATGCTGTTGACATTTGTTGTATAAAAAATAGTGAGAAAGTAAAATTCAATCGACAAACCACATTCCTTCTTGTTATGTATTACAACAATGCTGGCGCATAATCAATGGTCTAAGTCTTTAAATTATTATCAAATGATGCAAATCTAGAATAGGTTTCTATTGATGCATCTCATATGCGAGTGCATCAACATACGACCGGAGTGAAAGACCAAGCTATTTCTAATAACGTTGGTGGAAATAGTTCTAAAATCCATTTAGTTGTGGATGCGGATGGAAATCCCACTGAATTTATTATTAATGATAGCAAGACCCATGATGTGAAAGTGCATCTGATTTGTTTGATGTTTTGGGTTTAAGTGAAAAGCCCATTACTCGCTTCTAGCTTAACCGTAGATAAAAGCGGATTAAGCAAAAGCTATGATGTTCGTCCCTTCATCATGCAGAGCAATGAAACCGACTACGACTTTATTAAACGACTTTTAGCTTCTGAAGGTGTAACTACACTGATTGATGAAGCACAGCATCAAGTATGGAGTTCATCTGAACAGATCAAACCACAAAAGCTACGCTTAATTGATGATAATGCCCAATTTCAAGCATTAGATCGTCGCAATATTCGTTTTCATCGAAGTAGTGCTACAGAACGACAAGACAGTATCACAGCATTCACAGGATTGCGTTCTCTACAACCAACTGCGGTACACCTTCAAAGATGGCAAGCAGATGCTTTAGCACAAGAAAAAGGTGCAGGCTCGGTACTCACAAAACATCAGCATTCAGATAATCAAGATGTAGTAAGTTTAGGCTTAGAACAAGCCTTTCACATCAGTCCTGCATGGATACAAGACCTCAAAGGTGAAGATGGTGCAACTCAGTCTGGCAACAAACAAATTGAAAAACTGAATGAAAATTTAAGCAAATACTTCAATTCGCAAGCCAAGTACTTTAGTGCGACTTCAACAGTACGTGATGCACATGTCGGGTATTGGTTTAAGTTAAAAGAACATCCTGAAATTGATCAACATGAAGGTTCCGATCAAGAGTTTCTAATCACAGCAAAGACCTTTTATAACCAAAATAATTTGCCTAAAGATCTATCTGACCAAGTCACCGCCTTACTCAAAGAAAGCCATTGGCAACAGCCCGAAATTCATACCAACAATCAAGATGAGCGCCAAGCCAATAACCTTATTTTACAACGTCGAAACATTGACATTGTTCCACCTTACAGGCCACTTGAAGATCGCCCTAAGACCCACCCACAACGTGCCAAAGTCGTAGGCGTCGAGGGTGAAGAAATTCATGTCGATGAATGGGGACGGATTAAAATCCGTTTTCTGTTTACTCGAACAGATGACCATATGCATGACAATGGTTCAGGCGCGAATAATATTGACACTGACTCAGCGTGGGTAGATGTGCTCACCCCTTGGGCAGGAGAAGGTTATGGTTCACGGTTCTTACCGCGTATTGGTGAGATCGTGGTGATTAATTTCTTTGATGGCAATATCGACCAACCATATGTCGTTGGTCGCATTCATGAAGCACATCGTAGTCCAACTAAGTTTGATCAAAAAGGACAACTTCCCGATACCATGAAGCTTTCAGGGATTCGCTCCAAAGAAGTCCAAGGCGATGGCTTTGGCCAACTTCGTTTTGACGATACGACTGGACAGATCAGCACACAACTACAAAGTAGTCATGAGGCATCACAGCTCAATCTAGGTAATCTTAGCCATCCGAAAGAGACAGACACGAGTGATGGACGTGGTGAAGGTTTTGAATTGCGAACAGATCAATGGGGAGCACTGAGAGCTAAGCAAGGATTACTCCTTTCTACCTATAAACAAGACAATGCATCAGGCAATCAATTGGATGTAGCAGAAACCAAATCGCAATTGGAATCCAATCTCAATAATTCTAAAGCCCTCAGTGAAGTAGCCAAAAATCAACAAACCGATCCTTTAGAAGTATTAGACAATCTGAAACAATTTATAGAACAAATTGAACAAGAAAGTGAGGCTAAAGCAAAAGCCTTTAAACAAGCCATTATGGTATTAACTTCACCAAACTCTATTGCACTAACGACCAATGAAGATGTACATCTATCAGCAGATGGTCAAATCAGTCATAGCGCTGGTGATAGTATTAACTTGAGTACACAAAAGAGTCTACTTGTACATGCACAAAGTAAAATCAGTTTATTTGCAGCTCACGAAGGTGCAAGATTGTTTGCTGGTAAGGGGGAGATTGAAATACAAGCTCAGGGGGATGGAGCGGATTTGATTGCCCGTAAAGGGATTCAAATTATTTCAACAGAAGATACGGTTTATATCACTAGTCCGAAAGAACTCATCCTGACTGGAGGCGGTTCACAGCTCAAGATTAATGGTTCAGGTATATTTCCTACGACTAGTGGCAAGTTTGAGGTAAAAGCTGGACAGCATAAGTTTGTGGGGGGGGGGAGTAAAACAAATTATGTTTTACCACACTTACCACTTACTGAAATCAAAAAGGATGACTTAGTTCTAGAATATTTACATAGTGATGGCTCACCTGTAAAAGATGCTGAATTTGAAGTTTTACTTTCAGATGGAAGTCGAAAAAAAGGTAAATTAGACGATAAAGGCAAAGCTGTTGTTAAAGGTGTTCCAGCTGGTAGAGCCAAAATTCAATATGGAGAAGATCAGTCTGAAGATGACTTTCCTCCTCATGAAATTGATGATTGGTTTATTCAACAAGACTTAGAAATATCGAATAATAATGAAAATTAGTGAATAAAATGTCGACAGAAAATCAAGCTTTTTGGAATAAAATTGCTAACCGTTCTACTGATATACAGCAACAGTTTTGGTACGGTGCTGAAAAACTTGCACAACATATTCAGGATAGCCCAGCTAACTATCTTACATATAGAGAATATGACACAAGTAAACCAGATCCGAATCTATCGTGGTGGGAAAAAATATTGTTTTATCAAGGTCAAGCTGCGATTAACGAGAGTGTGACAAATCATAATATTGCGGTGGCTGTAATAGATAAAAGTAGCTGGATTTGGGGAATGTTAAAGGGTGATTTCAATAAGAATCCTACGATGTCACAAATCATTGTTAGTGGTTTAATCAGTATGATTCCTGTGGTTGATCAGGTTTGTGATGTTAGAGACCTAATAGCGAATCTAATAGACCTTTCAAAAGAAAATGGTAAATCATCTGATAACTATAAAGCGTTGGCTCTTACTGCATTTGGAGTCATTCCTGAAATTGGTTCGGCTGTTAAAACCATTGTCAAAGCCGCAAGATCAAAGGAAGCTAATAAATTAAAAATTTTTAAATTGATGGAAGGCTTTGAGAGTGCCTTCAAAAAACTAAAAATAAAAAGCCCATGGAACAATGCTCCTGAAGCATGGCTCAGGTCTAAGCCATGGCAAAAGATGGGAAAAACAGCATTAAATGCATTAAACAAATGTATTGATCGTTTAATTCAAGCTATTAATGGTTTCCTCAATAAAGTTCGCGGTAGTTTAAAATCGGCTTTGGAAAAGTTCAAAGTTGAGATTACTAATGCAAAGAATGCGATAAAAAAATACATTAGCGATCTCTGCAATGAAATTCAGAGAAAATTTCAGGAATTACTACCTCAACCTCAATTGGGTATGGCTGGTGCGAATGGGGCCAACATTCCCACCGGTAGATATGATGTAAATATACAATCGGGTAAATCTACCTCAACGACTCATACCCAAAAAGAAAAGACACCCGATAAAGAAAAACCATCTAAAGATAAGGATGATCCATGTAGA
Source organism: Acinetobacter sp. YH12140 (assembly GCF_013418475.1). NCBI lineage: Bacteria > Pseudomonadati > Pseudomonadota > Gammaproteobacteria > Moraxellales > Moraxellaceae > Acinetobacter > Acinetobacter sp. YH12140. The sequence goes on along the minus strand of NZ_VPBZ01000009.1, from coordinate 79,460 downwards.
TTAAGACCATACCGACCAGACACATGTGGTGATTTCGGTAAAAAAGGTCATCATGTCGTACCAGATAGAGCTTTTAAATATGGAAAAAGAAGTGAAACTAATAAGAGAATTCCAGGAGCAATATCTGAAAACAATGGATTAGTAGTATGTGTAACCGGTGCTGGTAAACAATTACAACACGGTCAAGTTCATGCATACTATGATAAAAAAGAAAGGGTAATGGGGAAAACTTCAAATCCTGTTGGGGGCACAGAATTATGGCAATTAGAATATATTGCAGCTGTTTCTGTTTCAAAAGTTTTAAAATGTGATCGTGCAAAAATGTTAGCTACCCTCCGGATTTATCACGAATCTATGGGTATGAGTAGAGACTTCAAAGTACGCGCTGATCCCAGTGGTAAATTGACTATTGATAAAAGTCATTTAGGAAAAATTGGTACAAGTATGAAAAGTGGTGGGAAAAAACTATGACAGAAATATCTCCAGTAACATTTAAAAGTGCATGCGTGATCTCTGATAATCTTGTTTATCTAAGCGCTTCTTTAGATAATTTGGATGATGACTCTGAATATTCAAGATGTATTTTATTTGATTATAACGAAGGTTTGCTTTGTTGCACAAAGATTTCATAACTATATGATTTTAAAAGTTTTGATTGTTTTTTGATCCAAAATTAAATTTATTTAAATCAGATGCTTACATATTTATGCAACAAAGCCGTTTCAACCAAACTTCGCCGATGATAGCCTGACCATTTTTTCCATAGTGTCCTGCTTAAACGTGTAACTGTTCGAAGTAATTCATTTCGCTCTAGCGAGCTACTCTTTGTATCTTTCCATGGTTTCGCATTTTTTCTAGGTAGAATCACCGCATGTGCTTGCCGATCTGCAATGACCTGACGGCATCGTTTTGTGTCATAAGCACCATCTGTATAGGCACAATCGATTTGTTCATCTAAAGGGATTTAAGCAATTAAATCTTCCAGTACCTGTGAATCACTGACATTATTTGCGGTGAGTTGTACAGCACGTATTTGAAGGGTTTCAGCATCGATACCAAGAATAGCAGTATCGGAGTAAGTTTGATTTCGTCCATGTTTGCCTTGTGATTGTGCATACCACTGGGTCTTTGGATCGAACCAAATAGCAATATTCCCACGATTAATGAGGGCTCTGTTATATGCGGGCCAATTGGTTGTGCGGTAGATTTTGTATGTAGGCTTCTTCATTTGAAAATTATATCGCTGAAAAAGCCTTTACAGATAGGTTTGTGCAACAAAGCCTCTAAAAGTTAAGGTATTTGATGAAGTAAAAAATATTGCAGTTAAAAATACTAAATGTCTCTTAACGTTAAGTGATGGCAGTGAGTTAGAGGGGACTACTGACGACAAGGGTTACACAGAGACAGCTTTGTCTTCTAAACAGTTAAAAATAAACTCTATTGAATTTATTGACGATCATAATTAGTTCTGGAAATGAGATGTCTGAACAAAAGAAAAGTATAAATCAAAGTTTGACACCAGTTGGAAATAATAGTGTTGCTAAGGTCTATGTGAATCCACAAGAAAAATGCAATACTGTTGTGAATATGGCACTAGACCATGTTTATGGAAATTGTGGTTATTACTATGTTCCTTATAAAGATGATCCTATAAAAAAAGGCGAAACCGTTAATAAAAATGGAATTAATATCCGATATTTCTTAAATCATGCAGATGTATTAATCGATGTTACAAAAACACAAGAACGTTGGCAACTCGCTTTAGAGGTTGCATTAAAGGTCATCAAAAATAGAGAATCTTTGCTTAAATTAGATGGGTCTGATCCAAACTGGTCACGTTACGTTGACTTTATGAAGCGTCATACAGCCACTTGCGGGCATCTGCCGCCTACTTATTATCGTGCGTATGGATACTATTACTGTTCACGTTTTGGTGCTTATTTACTCCCAAGTATGAAAAGCCCTGAGGGGAAAAGATGGTTAGTCAATGCCAGAAAATATTTACAAAAAAATATGGATCTTGGTTTAGATCAAAATAATAAAGGCGATGTGATTAAATTGCCTTGTAAGTTAGCACCGAAAGCCAGTCAGAACATGACTTTTAAAAAGCAAACCGTTGAACTTAGTGATAAAGACTTTAAAACTTTTGCATTTAATTCGCATGTTCCAGCATATATAGATGGTGGCATTCAAGAAATTCCGTTTACTGATTTACTTCGTATTATTGCTGAGCCGAATCTTCAAGAATGGATGGATTTTGAAACATGGGATCAAGCGGTACAGGTAGCAGAGGTGGTTTATCCCTTTATAGGTGGAACGGCTAAATTCTTATTTGATAACACCATAAAACGCATACGATCAATTTTTGTGGATTAAGCCATGATCAAAAATAAGTACTTTATCTTTCTCCTCAGTCTTTTTTTCTTTACAGGATGCAGTCTAATGTGGGCAACTGAATTTGAGTTTGCTAAAAATAATTTTAATGGCGGGATCTTAGCGATTAACGCAAACAAAGACAAAGCATTGTTATTTTATATCAATCAAGAAAAAATTGAGTTTGTTGATATCTTAAATGAGAAAGGTGAATTTATAGATTCAAAGTATAAAGAAGAATGGATGAGAGACAATAGTCAAGTTTTAAACCGTATGACCGTTGAGGTGTTATCAGGGGGAAAAGGAAAGCCAGACAAATTAGTATTTAAAGAACCAGCTCAGACTGGACAATGGTGGCAATCAGCTGATCTTAACACGATTTATATTAATACCTATTTTTTAGATTATGTACTCGTCGATACGATTCCTGAACAAGATCAAATTAGAAAAGCACGACGTTATAAAATATTTAAATCGATAGATGGTGGAGAAACTTTTACTCAACTTAAAAATTGGCCGCCATTTAGACAAGTTAAACAAGTACTTTTCGATGAAACTGGTGTATATGGATATGCCATAGGTGAGCAAAAGACGTTGTGGCGTACCTCTGATGCAGGAAAAACATGGATACAAATCCATATGCCAAAGCAAATTGTTGACCAATTAAATGCGATGAAATATGAATTTAGAATGGATGAGTTTTTTAACTCCTATCATTTTGATGAGAAAACCAAAGATTTTTATTTTTCTAATTTATTCGATCATCAAGGCCAATATCAAAGTGTGGTTTATAAGTTTCCGTGGAGTGATGATCCCAAAGATAATCGTATAGATCAATATTCACCTATCCTCACTCTACCAAAATCAGATATTGTGGATATTAATAGTGAAGGGGAAAAACTTTACGTTTTAGGGATGGTTTATGATTTTGAGAAAAAAACCTATGGTCATGTAGATACTGAAACTACCTTTTTAGTTGCCGTACCAAATGAACAAAATAAATATCAATGGCTTGAAAAAGTAAAAATTGGAAATGCATTACAGTTGAGTAAATTATATATAGGTCAGAATCGAGTTTTATACAGTTCAGGTTTTAAAAATTCAAATAGCTACCCTTATCAAAGAGATATAGCAGCGGTTAGTTTTGATAAAGGTCGAAGTTGGCAAATTGATGAAGAAGGTAATATGATTCAGGCTTCTACTTTTGATAATAAAACTAATAAAGTTTTTATACTTAAAGGTGGAAAAGTGTCATCGAGAGAGTTAACTAAATTTAGTTCATTATTGCCTTGATATATTTTTAAAAGCTATCTAATTAATATATATTTGGTTATAAAGTTTTTAAGTTAAAAAATTGAAATACTGGGAATTATCAATTTATTGATCGTTTTTATATATATCAGCTATCTAATCCCACTTTGTATAAGGCCCATACTGCACCCTATGAAGGCTTTAGGTTAGAACCTTTAGAAAATGAAGACTTGCTGCTGAATTTTGGTTCAGCATGGAGTTTTCATTTTCACAGCTTTAATGGCGGAAAACACTATCAGTTGATTCAGCAATTCAATGAAGAAACAGATGAAAAAGTTGCTTTAAGTTATTTACTATTTGAACAGCAGGCTTATCTGCAAAGTATTGATTTTCAACTGAAGCGAGGCAAACACCAGCTCAAGTTTGCCTTTAATGATCAAGTAAAAGTTATCGCTGCTTTTGTGGATGAACAGGCAGAGCCAGTGTCACGTTATGAATATGATACGCAAGGCAATTTAATTAAGGCTGTAGATCAAAATGGCCATGTACGCAGCTATGAATATAATGATGCGCATCAACTGACTCGCTATACCGACCGTACTGGTCGTGGGCAAAATATCCGTTATGAATCAAAAGAGGCGAATGCCAAAGCCATCGCAGAATGGGCAGATGATGGTAGTTTTAAAACACGTTTGGAGTGGCACCCGAGACTGCGCCAAGTTGCTGTATATGATGCTTATGATGTGCCGACCTATTACTATTTTGACTTAGATGGTTTTACCTATCGCACACGCTTAGCCGATGGCCGTGAAAAATGGCTATCGCGTGACAGTCAAAAACGTATTACCCGTCAAATTGATTTTGCAGGCCTAGAAACCGAACAAGTTTATAACGAGCAAGATCAGCTGATTAAAATTGTACAGCCGAATGGAGGCATCATCCGTTTTGCCTATGATGAAGCAGGAAATTTGACGGAAACTAAAGATCCAGAAGGTCATATTTGGAAAAAAGAATACGATGCAGACGGTAATGTAACGAAGGAAATTAATCCTTTAGGTTATAGCACGCAATATAAATACAACAACGATAATCAAGTTGTAGAAATCATTGATGCCAAAGGCGGCGCTAAAAAAATTCAATACAATGATTTGGGACAAATGACCGCATATAGCGATTGTTCAGGTAAAGAAAGCGCATGGGAATACGATGAAGAAGGCGCACTGACGGCCCAGCAGTCTGCTAATGCGCAGCAAATTAAATATATCTACAGCTCAGAAGGTAAAGACAAAGGTCAGCTTAGAGCAATTGTCTATCCTGATGGTTTAAAAGAACAGTTTGAACATGATGAAGAAGGACGTTTACTAAAGCATACCGATAGCAAAGGTTTAATCACTCAGTATCGTTACAATCAAGTCGGTCTATTAGAACAACGGATTGACGCCAATCGGCATCAAATTGGCTACCAATGGGACAAGCAAGGTCGGATTCAAAAACTCATCAATCAAAACCACGCAGAATATTTATTTGCTTATAACAGCTTTGGGCAATTAACTTTTGAGCAAGCTTTTGATGGTGAAGAAAAATACTACAGCTATGATGATAAGGGGCAATTATTGCAGATTCGCCAACCGAATATCTTGACTCAATTCGGCTATCACCAAGATGGCTCTATTGCCTCAAAAACCTATACTCATTTACAAACAGGACATAGCCAAATTGAAGAATTTGAATACAACCTGAATAACCAACTAAGCCAAGCCAAAAATGCAGTCAGTCAGATCGATTTCTATCGTAATCCGATGGGGCAATTGATACGTGAACATCAGCACTACAAAGTACCAAATTTAAAGCCGCTGACTGCAGTACTGCGTTATGAATATGATGAGTTAGGCAATTTAACTAAAACCATCCGCCCCGATGGACAAGTGCAAACTAATCTCAGCTATGGTTCAGGGCATATCTATGGCATCGCCTTTAACCAACAAGACATGGTGGCGTTCCAGCGCGATGACTTACATCGTGAAACGGCACGGATGTTGGCAAATGGTCTCATTCAAACCAAAAACTACAATGAAGTTGGATTGCTCAGTTCGCAGATCATCCGACCTGAACAAGAAACGCCAAACCAGTTGCAACAAGTAAAATACCAAGCCGAACGCCATTATCAATATGACAATAACTACTTACTGACTCAAGTGGATGATAATCGCTTAGGAAAATTGAATTACCAATATGATCCAATTGGACGCTTAATCAAAAGCCAAAGCCCACAAAAAACTGAGAACTTTGCCTTTGATCCAGCAGGTAACTTGATTGACCCGATTGCAACACAGTCATCACAAGTGAAAAATAACCTGATCACCCAATATCAAGGCAAACACTATAAATACGATGCACAAGGGAATGTTGTTGAAACGACCCAAGCAGGTAAAACTTTAAAGCTGACATGGGATAACTTAAACCGCCTGATTCAAAGTGACCACAATGGTCAAATCACAAGCTATGGTTATGATGTGTTTGGAAGACGTTTATTTAAGATTAACAAACCAGAATACAGCTTAACTTTATTTGGTTGGGATGGTGATTTAATGATCTGGGAGTCGCAACAGTCAAACAAAGATCAAGACAATTCTCAGCATGATAAAAACTACACCAAACATTATGTTTATGAGCCGAATAGCTTTGTACCGCTGCTGCAAACAGGTTACGCAGGGTTTATTAAACTAATTGAAACACCCGACTACTCAAAGTTTAAAACAGAACCTTATTCAATCTATAAAGACCCGATATGGAAAAACGAAACGAGAAAGAACAGAGCTGAATTAGAGCGAGTAGCGTTTTATCACTGCAACCAAGTGGGGACGCCACAAACTTTGAGTAACGAGCTGGGCGAATGTATTTGGGAAATCAAACAAAATACATGGGGTAGTGCTTTAGAGATTAATACTAGTGATAATTTATTAGAGCAAACCAATATCCGTTTCCAAGGTCAATATTATGACCATGAAACTGGATTGCATTATAACCGATATCGTTATTATGAGCCACATAGTGCAAGGTATGTGAGTAAAGATCCGATTGGGTTGTTTGGTGGGTTAAATAATTCAATTTATGTGAGCGATCCGAATCAATGGGTCGATTCGATGGGGTTGATGGCACAAGGGGAAAGGGAAAAAGTTGCTGCGAATAATGCGTTAGTTGAAAAGCATGCAGCTGAAAGATTCGCTCAACAAAAAGCTGCTTGGCAAGTTTCAAAAATAAAAGATGCAAGATCCAAACAACAAAATAGACCAAGTACTGGAATATTGGGTGCATTATTGCCAGGAACTATGTCAAGTGTTGCGAAAAATAAGCAAGATGCAAATGTTTTAAGAAATCAGCAAGGAATGAGAAATGTAGGTACAGTTGGAGCTGCCGCCGCTACTTTACCATATGGAGTTACAGTAATTAGTGGCGGTTTTGGAGCAGGTGCAAAGGCACCAATAATGGGTGCTGTTGGTTCTGCTGCAGTAGACGGTGGTTTTCAAACATTTGATAGTGTTAGATGTAAATGCAATGCCTATAATTATAAGCGAACTCTTGGTGTAGCTGGTGTGGGAGCATTAGCAGGAGGAGTTGGCGCAAATCTTGCAAAAGCAAATGGAGTAGAATATGTTACAGCTATGAATTTCTATAAAAATACTACAAATACTATTGGAAAAAGAATATTTTATGGTCAAACAGCAGTAAAATCTATTACAACAAAGCCTATTAAAGAGAATCCGAGTCTAAAGTTAGATGAACCACAGTACAGTAAATAATAAAGGAAGTACTTTTATATGTTCAATATAATTATTGAAATTGTGTTAGGTACATTTATATCTAATCTGAAAGCAGATAATCATCCCTATTTGTTTTGTTTTATAAAGGGGGTTTTACTGGGGTTGACAGGATTTTTTTTAGCCGTTATTTATAATTATTTTAATGATGATTATATAATGCCTTTTAATGATCTAATGTTTTTCTTTTTAATAACTCAAACGATAGGTATTGTAGTTTCAGTAATTTTTCTTATAATTGAATATTTGTTTCCAGATAAAAAAAACGAAGACTTTTAAAATATTTTAGGTGTAGGTGTTTGAAAAATATGTGTATTAAATTTACCAAAAAAATGTGATTGAAACCAGCCAAATAAGCAGAAACCTTAATCGCTTAATCCAAAGTGATCACAATAGTCAAATCACCATTTATGGTTATGATATATTTGGAAGACGAATATCTGAACAAAGTCAAATAGTTAATCAAAATTAAGTGGAACACAGCCTGACATTATTTGGTTGGGATAGTGATTTGACGATTTTCGAGTCGCAACATTACACTCAAAGCAATAATAAAATACAAGAGAACTTACAGCATACAAGTTACACCAAGCATTATTTTTTGAACCAAATAGTTTTGTACCCTTGCTACAAACAGGCTATGCCGGATTTATTAAATTAATCGAAACACCAGACTACTCAAAGTTCCAAACAGAACCGTACTCAGTTTATAAAGACCCTGTATGGAAAACTGAAACGAGAAAGAACAAAGTTGAGTTAGAGCGGGTTGCATTTTATCACTGTGACCAAGTCGGCACACCGCAAACATTGAGTAATGAGTTAGGCGAATGTATTTGGGAAATTAAACAAGATACATGGGGCACAGCTTTAGAGATCAATGAGAGCGAAAACTTACTTGAACAAACCAACCTTCGATTCCAAGGTCAATATTATGATAAAGAAACAAACTTACACTACAACCGTTATCGTTATTATGAGCCACATAGTGCAAGGTATGTAAGTAAAGATCCAATAGGACTAGAAGGTGGATTTAATAACCTAGCTTATGTAAGTGATCCGAATCAGTGGGTAGATCCGATGGGGTTAATGGCAAAAGATATTTATAAAGCTCCTGAAGGTTCATCACCTTGGCTGCAGCCTGAATTAGACAAATTAAAAATTGCTGATGCAAGGGGAAGAATGGCTGCGATGGAAAGAGATATGGATGAAAAAAATAAAGCATATAAAAAATTGGAAAATAATATTAGGACTCCATCAAGGGTTATTGTTTCCAGAGGTGTTGCAGGGTATGTTTATCCAGAAAATGATAAGCCTTTTAAACCTTCAGTGATAGCAATTTCTGCTGGTGGAGATTCAAGTGCAATCAAAGGTTATGGAGCATCATCAAGTATTTATTTAGCACAAGAAAAAAATGGAGTATTTGTTGGTTCTAGTGGAACTAGAAGTAAAACAATTGGTACTGGTGGAAGTTTAGGTGCTGGTATTGATTGGTATGATACTGATATTTCAGGATTTACAGGTAGAGCTGATACATCTGAAACTTGTGCAATAATTGTTTGTTTCCGTGTTCACCAAAATTCAAATACTAAACAAAAAATTGGTTATGGAGTTAGTCCTTTAACAGAAGTTGGTGGTGGATTTACCCATCATAAAGCAGATACTCAGCTGTACCATAAGCCTGTTAAAATTAGTAATAAAGGAAAATGAAGTAGATTATCTATCTAGGAGGAGGTTAATTATGGGTTTACGATTTATTTTTATTTTTTTCTTTATTTTGATATTAAATGCTTGTAGCTATAATTCAAATACTGAGACTTTAAATTTTGAAAAAGCACAAAATATAATTTTACAAAGTGAAAGCTTAAATTACGATAAAGCGCTAAATTATTTTAATAGTCATTCAGAAGATAGTAATTCTCAATATTATTTAGGTGTGATGTATTTTAATGGGTTAGGCGCTAATGTAGATTATGAGAAAGCATTTTATTGGTATAATAAATCAGCATCACAAGGGAATTATTATTCAAGTTTGAATTTAGGGAAAATGTATGACGCCGGTATATATGTTAAACAAGATTATAGTAAGGCTTTTAATTTATATTTAAAGGCTGCTGAAAGTGGGAATGATGAAGCTCAGTATAATTTAGGAGTAATGTATGATTTAGGTAAAGGTGTGGATAAAAATATTGATAAAGCACTAGAGCTATACCAGCTATCTGCTAAAAAAAATAATCCTGAGGCTTTATTTAATTTGGGTGTTTACTATACTTCAGATAAAATAGACTATGAAAAGGCTTTCAATTTATTTTTGAAAGCTTCTAGCCTTGGGCATATTAAAGCGAAAACTAACTTAGCTACTATGTATTTTTTAGGTTTAGGTGTAAACAAAAATTATAAAGAAGGTCGAAAATTAATAAATGATGCCGCAAATAATGGGGATAGTTTAGCAAAACTTAATATAGGTTTATATTATTTCGAAGGTAAATTTGGTTTTGAAAAAAATTATGAGCTATCTAGAAAATGGTTGGAAGAGTCATGTTCAATGAAAGAAGAAAAAGCTTGTATGAGTCTTAAAAAGTTATTTTAAATTATATTTTATTCGAACAATTCGATTATTTAAAATCAATCGACTTCCAATTAAAACGTGGTAAACAACAGCTTTAGTTTGCCTTTAATGACCAAACTAAAGTGATAGTAGCCTTTGTTGATGAACAGCCAGAACCTTTGGCACATTATGAATATGATGCATAAGGTAACTTGCTGAAAGTGATTGATAAAAATGGATATGTACGCACTTATGAATATAACCAAGTACACAACTGATACGTTTACAGATCAGGCTGGACGTGGGTATATCTTCGTTATGGGGCAACAGAGGTCATAACCAAAGCTATTGCAGAATGGGCGGATGATGGGGTTTTTAAAACTCGCTTAGAATGGCATTCTCTCCTATGTCAAGTTTATGTTTATGATGTTGCAATCTACTTACTTTGACTTAGGTGATTTTACCTATCGTACAAGTTTAACTGCTTTGGACAACTAATCCATGAACAAAGCTTTGATGGTGAAGAAAAGCATTATAGCTACAATGAAAATGGACAACTGCTCCAAATCCGACAACCGAATATCCTGACCCAATTGGGTTATCATGCAGATGGTTCAATTGCTTCAAAAACCTATACCCATTTACAAACACGACATAGCCAAACCGAAGAATTCGAATACAATATCAATAACCAACTCAGCCAAGCGACAAACAAAGAAAGCTAAATCAACTTTTATCGAAATCCGCTCGGGCAGTTGGTACGCGAACATCAGCACTATAAAGTACCCAAGTTGAAACCGGTAACTGCAGTACTTCGTTATGAGTACGATGAGCTGGGCAACTTAAGCAAGACTATCCGCCCAGATGGACAAGTTCAAACCAATCTGACTTATGGTTCAGGGCATATCTATGGAATTGCCTTTAACCAACAAGACATGGTGGCATTCCAACGAGATGACTTACACCGTGAAACAGTACGCATGCTGGCAAACGGATTGATTCAAACTAAAAACTACAATGAAGTTGGTTTACTCAGTTCACAAATCATTCGACCAGAACAAGAGACTCCAAACCCAATACAACAACCAAAACATCAGGCAGAACGTCATTATCAATACGATAAAAACTACTTACTGACCCAAGTAGAAGATAGCCGTTTAGGTAAACTCAATTACCAATATGACCCAATTGGACGATTGATCAAAAGCCAAAGCCCACAACATACAGAAAACTTTAGCTTTGATCCAGCAGGCAACTTGATTGATCCGATTGCAACACAATCATCACAAGTGAAAAATAACCTGATTACGCAATATCAAGGCAAACACTATAAATACGATGCACAGGGCAATGTGATTGAAACGACTCATGCAGGCAAAACGCTAAAACTGACTTGGGATAACCTGAATCGCCTGATTCAAAGTGACAATAATGGCCAAGTCACGACTTATGGCTATGATGTTTTTGGGCGACGCTTATATAAACATAGCCCGATAGAAAACAGCTTAACGTTATTTGGCTGGGATAGTGACTTAATGATTTGGGAGTCACAACAATCCAGTAATGAACAAGCGCAATATACCAAGCATTATGTTTATGAGCCGAATAGCTTTGTACCCTTGCTACAAACAGGCTATACAGGTTTTATCAAGCTGATCGAAACACCAGACTATTCAAGATTCCAAAATGAACCGTATTCAGTTTATAAAGATCCAGTCTGGAAAACTGAAACGAGAAAGAATAAAGCTGAGCTTGAACGTATTACTTTTTACCATTGTGACCAAGTGGGAACACCGCAAACCTTAAGTAATGAACGTGGTGAATGTGTCTGGGAGATCGTGCAGGATACGTGGGGCAATACGCAGCAAATCAGAGCCAGTGACAATTTGTTAGAACAAAGTAATATCCGTTTTCAGGGGTAATACTATGATGTTGAGACAGGCTTGCACTATAACCGTTATCGTTATTACGAGCCGTACAGTGGACGTTATGTGAGTAAAGACCCGATTGGGTTGATGGGGGGCTTAAATAATTCAGCTTATGTCAGTGATCCGAATCAGTGGGTGGATCCTATGGGACTAATTGTACATATTGTTTTTAACAAATCGAATGGAACAATTAAAGGTTCTGATTTAGATTCAAAAGAAACAATAGGTATAAATGGCGTTTTCACAGGTGGATATGCAAGTGTAGATCATATGACTCAACAAGTAACTAATTTATCACTAGATGAGTCGCAAGCTATTCCAAGAGGGAGATATTGGATAATCCCACATGAGGGTGAAGGTAAAGAGCATTGGTACAAGCTTTATGCAGTCGATATGCATACAGATGATTTTACTTATGATTTTAATAACAAGAAAATGAGAGGCTATTTTAGACTTCATCCAGGAACTTATAGTACAGGCTGTGTGACTATTCCCTCTTCAATGGGAGCAAAAAATGGAAATGTGAAGTGGGATAAATTATCTAGTTTTATACAAAAAACGAACAAGCATAAAGCGCTTGTTTTTAAAGGAGGGGATTTAGAAAGCAAAAGGAAATTTGGACACAAGCCAGATTTTGTTGACCTTTATGGAATATTGGATGTTGAGTAATGAAAAAATTTTTTATAACTGTTATTTTTTGCTGCACTATTTTATTTATATATTTAATTGGTAGTGGGTATTTTATCGATAAAGAGTGTGAAATTTCTATTGAAAAATTCAAAGTTCAAAGTAAAATATTGAATATTAGTGAAAAATCAATAAAAGTGTTTGAAGATACAGGGTATAATTTTGTATGTGAAGATTCTGATGATTTTATGTATAAAATTAATAGACTACCGTATAAAGTAGATGATGAAACATTTACTGAATTAATAGCAGTGGTTGTAATGAATTTTTATTATAATAGACCTGAATTTTCAATTATTCTTGATAATTTAAGTACAGTGCAAAAGTCAGAAGTTGAAAAAAAAATAGAAGAATTTATGAAAAATAGCACTTATATGAAAACCAAAAGTTTGGAAGATCTAGAGAAACTAAGCTACATAAAAGCTATTTTACAAGGTAATTAGTAAGTAATGACTTTGTTGCACAAAGATTTAAAAAGTAAAACTCCCTTAAGCAACTCAAATTTAAGTGACAACTCGGGTATGTGATCTGCCTAAGTCTGTAAATTTATTTAAAATGGCTATACGGGCATGTACTTCATTGACTTGGCTTTGAAAGTTCTTAGCACTGAGTTTATCGCCTAATAATTTAATGCAGTACATCTTAGTTTCAACCAAACTTCGCCGATGATAGCCTGACCATTTTTTCCAAAGCGATCTACCTAGCTGTTTGACTGTTTTTAATAACTCGTTCCGCGCTACTGACTTCGCTTGCTGATCTTTCCACGGCTTTGCATTCTTCCTAGGTGGAATGATCGCATGTGCATCTCGATCTAAAATGACTTGTCTGCATTGAAAGCAGCCCTGCAGGCAAAACATTAAAACTGACATGAGATAACCTGAATAGATTGATTTGCAGTGATCATCAGGGTCAGGTGACTGAATATGGTTATGATGTATTTGGACGACGCGTATTTAAGAAAAACCAAAATGCGCAAACCCTGACTATATTTGGCTGGGATGGTGACTTGATGATTTGGGAGTCACAGCAATCTAATAAATTAGACGAAAACTACACTAAGCATTATGTCTATGAACCACAGAGTTTTGTACTACTACTGCAAACAAGCTATACAGGGTTTATCAAGCTTTTAGAAACGCCTGACTATGCCCAATTTCAGCATCAGGATTATTCGGTTTATAAAGATCCGATTTGGAAAACAGAAACCCGAAAGAATAAAGCTGAGTTGGAACGAGTTGCTTTTTATCACTGTGACCAAGTGGGTACGCCACAAAAATTGACTAATGAGTTAGGTGAGTGTGTTTGGGAAATAAAACAGGATGCATGGGGTGAAGCTATAGAAATAAAAGCCACTAATGCATTGCTTGAAGACACTAATATTCGTTTCCAAGGCCAATATTACGATGACGAAACTGGCTTACATTATAACCGTTACCGTTATTATGAGCCGTATAGTGCAAGATATGTAAGTAAAGACCCGATTGGATTGTTTGGTGGGTTGAATAACTCTTCGTATGTGAGTGATCCGAATCAGTGGGTTGATCCGATGGGGTTAACTGAATGGACTGGTTCAAGTTATCAAGTTAGTGTTCTTGCCGGAACAGGAATTAAATATGATTTAAGATCCCAATGCCTAAATAATGAAAGAGGTGTCGCATCAATAGTTGTTGGTGGTGGCTCATATGGGCGGGGGGGCACTTTAGGAGCGGCAGGAAGTAGATCAGTAACTTTTCATGACCCATATGATGGTGTTTATAAAGACGCATTGAATGGTGGGTGGGGAGATGTAAGTGCTAGTGTTGTATTATTTAGAGGTATAGGTTTTGGTAAAACTGGTTTAGGTGAAGCATCTAGTGATGGCTTAATGTCGACATATGATAGAGGAGTCGCTGCTAGTGCTGGAGTTTCAAGTGGACATGTTATACCTAGTTTATCTAGCTATAAGGTTGAAGCTTGTTTTACAAATGACCCACGTGGGCCCATTTGTAATGGTCGAAATGGTAGATGTGAAAAAAGTGTACCTAAACCAAAGCCTCGATCATATATCGATCCCAAAACCATTCCTGAGTATGATCCTCGCTCTCATGCACATATTCCGCCAAATAATGTCAACATTAATGACATTTTTAACAAAATGAGTTTTTAAGAGGTTATGTACAAAATGCTGAAAAAGAAATTATTAGTGAGTCTAGCTGTAAGTATATGTATTACTGCTTGTAATGCTTCAAATACATCATCTGATTTAAATATGACATTTGAACAAGCTGAGCAGTTAAGATCACAAGCAGAAGCTGCACCATCAAACTCTGATGAAAAGAAAGAATATTATAAAAGACTCGAACCTATTTATGAAAACTTGGCAAAAGAGGGTAATAGTGATGCTCAACTAATATTGGCAGATATTTATTTTAAAGCGCTGAGTGGAACTTATGATACTAAAAAATCATTTGAGTGGACAAAAAAATCGGCAGATAATGGAAATGTCTCCGCTATGTATAATACTGGTTTTAAGTACTACACTGGAACTGGAGTTCAAAAAAGTATAGAAAATGCAAAAAAATATTATCTTAAAGCTGCTAAGTTGAATGATGTTGATGCAATGGGCTCTATAGGCTCTATTTATATTGAAGAAGGAAATATTGAAGAAGGGTTAAATTATTTAAAAAGTGCAGCCGAAAAAAATGATGCTCTTTCATTATTTGAGTTAGGGTTGATATATTGCGAAGGTGTGGTTGTTAAACAAGACTATAAAATTTGTAATAATTACTGGGAAAAATCTGCATCATTAAATAATGCTGAGGCTGCTTTAAATTTGGGTATTAATTTGATAAATAGTAATGGTATCACTAAAGATGTGGATCGAGCTATTAAGTATTTTGAATTAGCTAGTAAAATGAGTAAAGGACAAGCATCTTATAACTTAGGGGTCATATATTCATCTCCAGATTATAATAAGTTAAATGAAAGTTTATCTCAATTTTACTTTAATAAAGCATATGAGCAAGGCATCTCAAGTGCTAAAGAAAAGATAAAACAGTAAGTATTCAAATAATTTTCTGTAATTTATAAGAGATAGCATAATAATGCTCAAAAATAAAGTTCTGTTTATTTCCGCTATAAGCATTGTTATATGTAGCTTAATTGCTTGTACAAATTTGAATAAACAGGACAAGTTCCCTACGCTCGAGGAAGAGTGTAAATTAGCAGGAAGTAGTAGTAAGCAGTGTGAAATTCTTAATTTAAAAGATTTATCCTTAGATGAAAAAGAGAATCTAATGGGATGGGTCTATCTAAATGGGTTAGATAATATCAAACCTAATTATGATAAAGCTTACTATTGGTTTGAAAAGGCTGCAAAAGCTAATAACCATGAAGCTATAAATTCATTAGGTATGATTTATTTTGCTGGGTTAGGAAAAGATAAGGATTTTCAAAAGGCTGAAGAATGTTTTTTAGAAGCAAATAGGTATGGTAACAAAGATGCTAAATTGAACTTGGCAGAACTATATAGAGTTAAAGATTTTGGTCGATCACCAGATTTTGAAAAAGCAGAGCGTTGGTATTTATTAGGAGTCCAAGATAATCCTTCACGGGCATATGAGGGGTTATCAAAAATGTACTTGGATCAGGAAAACTATGAAAAGGCATTTAGTTTCTCTGGAAAAGCTGCTGAACTAGGTAATCCTGAAGCACAATATAATTTAGGGGTTTTCTTTGAGCAAGGCGTGTATGTAAAAAAAGATAAAAAGCAAGCTGAGTTTTGGTATGAAAAAGCAGCTAAGCAAGGACATTTGAACGCAATTAATAATTTAAATATTCTTAGATAAAAATAAATGGAAAGGCTTCATTATGTAATCATTTTTATAATAATGAAGCTTTATTTTCCGGGGTTATATGAAAAGATACTGTTTGATAGGTTTTTTAAATAAAATTATTTTCTTGTTTTTGTAACTAAAGAGAAAAGTATTAGCAGGTTTTTTTATTTCTTACCAATTATAGTCATTTATTAAAAAGTAAAATAACTGAAAATAAGGAGAAATAAATGAAAGAAATACTTTTACTAGCAATTTTATTGGGGTTAACTGGGTGTAGTGATAATGACCAAAAAAGCAGTGTGCAAGAAAATATAACTCAGCATGCTGAGTAGCAGTACCAGCATTAGCTAATTATAGTTTACCTGCCTCACCATAAGCATTTTCGATGGGTGGGTAGTCTATACTAATACAAGTCCTGTCGGCGCATCTACATTATTGGATGAAGCAAAAGACCGCTGCATTAGTTATGCCTAATGCAACTCAAGTGGCAAATGTACTGAAATGAAGCGATTACAAGAACTGGGGAAAAGATATCAAGAAGAAAATCCTGTGTATTTAAATGTACCTCCGAGTTCTCAATGGTTTCCGTCAAGTTTTTAATTTTTGGAGTTAGTAAATGAAATATTCTTATTCTATCTTTTTCAGCCTATTGATGGTAAGTGGTTGTAGTAATGGTACATCAACGAATACACTTCCTGATTCAGAAAAGATTACATCAACGGAGCAAGATTCATATCAAAAAATACAGAAATATTCTGAAGCTGGCGATAAGGAAAATTATTTAAAACTTTTAGAAACGTCTGCTGAAAGTGGGGATGTAATTGCCCAAAATGAATTGGCTGGATTATATGCATTTGGTGAGGGCGTACCAAAAAGTGGAGAGAAATTTATTTATTGGTCAGAGTTAGCTGCATCTAAGGGGTCTTCACTTGCTCAACTTAATTTAGGTACAGCCTATTTTTTTGGAACTAATGGAGTAACTCAAGATTTGGTAAAAGCAGAAAAGTGGCTAACACTTGCTGCAAGTAATAATGAAGAAATTGCTAAAAGTTATTTACAGAAAATAAAAAATAATGAAATACCAGATGATACAAAACTTCTTATGGAGAGTGATAAGTAGTTTGGTCTATTTACGGCTTTGTTGCACAAAGATTTGAAATGCAAAGCGCCCTTAATTGAGCCAAATTTAAGGCGTAACTTGAGTAAGTGGTCGACCTAATTCCGTAAATCTGTTGAGGACTGCTACACGTGCATGAATCTCATTCACCTGACTAGGAAAGCTTCTTGCCATTAATTTATCGCCTAATAATTTGATGCAATGCATCTTGGTTTCCACCAAACTTCGGCAATGATAGCCGGACCATTTTTTTCCATAATGTCCTGCCTGAGAAGCACTGCTTCGCAAGATTAACCGTTCGAAGTAATTCATTTCGCGCTAGCGAGCTGATCTTTGTATCTTTCCATGGTTTCGCATTTTTTCTAGGTGGAATCACCGCATGCGCTTGCCGATCTGCAATGACCTGACGACATTGTTTGGTGTCATAAGCGCCATCGGTATAAACAGAGTCAATCTGCTCATCTTGTGGAATCTGATAGAGTAAATCACCAAGCACTTGTGAATCACTCACATTATTTGTAGTGAGTTGAATGGCGCGTATTTGAAGGGTTTCAGCATCTATACCAATATGAAGTTTACGCCATTGGCGACGATATTCAGGTCCATGTTTCTTCCTTTTCCATTCACCTTCACCTAAAAAATTTAGACCGGTAGAGTCTACCAGCAAGTTAAGCCCACCACTGCTTTTTTGATAATTAATCGCAATATCAATATGTTTTTGTCTTCTGCAAAGTGTACTGTAATCTGGTGCGGTCCAATTTAATCCACAAAGTTTAATCAGACTTTGCACAAAGCCAGTGACCATACGTAAAGATAGACGGAATAAGGATTTAATCATTAAGCAGCATTGGATAGCTGCGTCGGAGTAGGTTTGATTTCGCCCTTGTTTGCCTTTTGATGGAGCATACCATTGCGTAGCAGGATCAAACCAAATGGCAATATTTCCGCGACTCATGAGTGCTCGGTTATATGCGGGCCAATTGGTTGTGCGGTAGATTTTGTGTGTAGGCTTCTTCATTTGAAAATTATATCGCTGAAAAAGCCTTTACAGATAGGTTTGTGCAACAAAGCCGTTGGATATATAAATGATGAAATTCATGCAAAGACCCTAGTCCAAACTATAATAATTCCATTTTTTAGTTTAAGTGGGATCGTGAAAGATGAAATTAAAATAGTAGTACAACAAACAATTAATGGACATAAGCTTATAGGCCTTTTAGCACATGCTAGGGTTAAAACTTTTACTTAATACATCATTAATAAGCTTTAGGTCAGAGAGTATCGCAGCTAGGTGTAAAACAATCACTTGGCACACTTAAAAACTTTGCTAAATTGGCTAAAGCATCAGTTGTAGGAATAGTTTGTGTGACTTTGGGTGAAATTATGGAGTACATAGCAGGTGATGATACTGATATATGCACATTAATGGGGGGATTAATTGCTGGATGGAGTAAAATTTTGTTATCGACAGCTTTTTTCTGCGCAATTGTTGCTGCAATAAGCTTACTAATACCACTTGCACCATTCGCTAGAGATTAAGACTAGTGACAATTTATTAGAGCAAACAAGTATTCGTTTTCAAGGGCAATATTACGATAGTGAAACTGGATTACATTATAACCGTTACCGTTATTATGAGCCGTTTAGTGCAAGGTATGTGAGTAAAGATCCGATTGGACTATTTGGTGGATTAAATAATTCTGCTTATGTCAGTGATCCGAATCTGTGGGTCGATCAATTGGGATTAACTCCCTTAAATGCTGCTGGTGCTGCATATGGCTGCATAGCTGGTGCTGTTGGTGGTTATACAACAGGAGAGTGGAAAGGTGCTGCAATTGGGTGTGTTGCAGGAGGTGCAGTGGGGGCTGTAAATCCTTGGGCATCACATGCTGTAGGTGCAGCAGGAGGTGCAGGAGTTTCTTCAGTGCTGGGTCAAGGTGTGGGATTATTTGCTGCGAAGAAGGAAGTTGCGAATATGTGTAATTATGATGCTGGTGCTGTAGTAGGAGCTATGGTTGGTGGTGGCATTGGAGGATCTGTGAATAAGGCAGTAATTCAAAGGGCTCCATATATGAGAGTAGATTTGATGAATAAACCATTGGGTACTTCTGGAATTAATCGAACTCCAGGCAAACTAGCAGGAGCATTACTAGAGGGTAAAATAACAGGTGCTGGTGAATTAATGGGTACTGGGAAAATAACCTTGCCATCTTGTGCAAAATAATTAGTGAGATAGTTAATGATTTGGTTTAAAACGGCTATGTTTTTCTTGTTATATATGATTTATATGATTTTAATTTTAAATTTTTATGCTAAAGCTTTAATTAAAGTAAGTATACTTGGTCATTTTTTTAAAGTGGTATTTAGTTCTTTATTATATTTACTGTTTGCTATTGCTTTTATTTTTCCTTTTTTTCATATTCATGAGTTTGTAGATGATTTCCATATATATTTTGATCAAAACAATATTTATTTTGCTTTTACTTTGATTTCTTTTGCATTAGTTTGTAGTTTTTCAATAATTTATTTTAATAAAAAATTTGTTCCTAAGTTAAAAGCTTTGGGGTATTTTAAATGATTGATGCGTGCTGAAATAACAGGAGACTTCCACTTAGGAAATTTTAGGCTGCTAGCTCACTGGTTCTGTCGCTAAAAATAACTTGAGTTAGATTCCAAGGTGAATAGAGAATATCTAACAGATCAAACTTTAGATGGAAATTCATTTGGTTTTCCTTGTGGAGTTGCTGTCGGTGCTGATGTGCCTGTTTCGAGTGGTGAAGTTCAAGTAAATACAGGAGCTTATATCCACACCTAGTTTAACGTATTTTGACTTTTCACACAGTAAATTAATAGGAAATACTAAAGATACCGAGCTTTATGCAATTAGATTAATGCGCTCTTTTGGAGGGCTATAATATGAAATTATTCTTAATGATTACAGTAATTTTTTTCTTATGTAGTTGTGAAAAGAATAAAATAGAAAGAGGGCAGATCTTAAGTCAGTTGAAAAATGAAGTGAATAAAAGCGAAGCATTATATTTGAATGAAATGAGCTTAATTTTTCAGATTATAATTGCTTTGTTGCACAAACATTCAAAAGCTAAACTTTCCCCAAGTTATCTAAATTTAAGTGACAACTTGGGTGTGAGGTCCGCCCAACTCCGTAAATTTATTTAATACTGCCACACGTGCATGCATGTCATTGACTTGGCTTTTGAAATTCCTTGTACTAAGCCAATCACCTGAGAAGCACTGCTTCGTAAGATTTGATGCAATGCATCTTGGTTTCTACCAAACTTCGGCGATGATAGCCTGACCATTTTTTCCATAGTGTCCTGCCTAAACGTTTAACTGTTCGAAGTAATTCATTTCGCTCTAGCGAGCTGGTCTTTGTATCTTTCCAAGGTTTCGCATTTTTTCTTGGTGGAATCACCGCATGCGCTTGTCGGTCTGCGATTACCTGGCGGCATTGCTTGGTGTCATAAGCCCCATCTGTATAGACGGAGTCAATCTGTTCTTCTTGTGGAATCTGATCCCGTAAATCACCAAGCACCTGTGAATCACTCACATTGTTGGTTGTGAGCTAAATAGCGCGTATTTGAAGGGTTTCAGCATCGATACCAATATGTAATTTACCCCATTGGCGACGATATTCAGGCTGATGTTTTTTACGTTTCCATTCGCCTTCACCTAAAAACTTTAAGCCAGTAGAATCAACGAGTAGATGGAGACCATTACTGCTTTTTTGATAGTTAATTGCAATATCAATATGCTTTTGTCTTCTACAAATAGTGGAATAATCTGGGGCTGTCCAATCTAATCTATAAAGATGAATGAGACTTTGAACAAAGCCTCTGACCATACGTAAAGACAGACGGAATAGAGATTTAATCATCAGACAGCATTGGATAGCTGCGTCGGAGTAGGTTTGATTTCGCCCTTGTTTGCCTTTTGATGGAGCATACCATTGCGTAGCAGGATCAAACCAAATGGCAATATTTCCGCGACTCATGAGTGCTCGGTTATATGCGGGCCAATTGGTTGTGCGATAGATTTTGTGTGTAGGCTTCTTCATTTAAAAATTATATCGCTGAAAAAGCCTTTACAGATAGGTTTGTGCAACAAAGCCTGATGGGGCGTATATTTAATGGTCAAGGCTCAAATTACACAGAAATTACAGATAACTTTATTCAAGGAGCATCTTTATCTGGAAATGCTGGTGCATTAATTAAGTTTGGGGGAAGTACCGTTGTAAATAAAGATATGGTAGCGAATACTATAAATGGAAAACAACCATTTGCATTTGAGTTAGGTATTGGTACACCAGGATGGGATCTAAGTTTCGGAGGAGTAAGTGACAAAAACTTATCTCCTGTAGACTATTTGAAAAAAATAAATAGAGAAGTGGAAGCAAAAGAAATAGAACGTATTCTTAATAAGGCACCTGAAGGGGCTAGTATAGGGAATGTTCTTGATCAATGGCATAAATCTTTTTGAGGTTAAAATGAAATTATTATTAATTTTTATATTATTCTGTAGTGTTCTGCAGGTAGGATGCATTACCAATGAAAAAGAATATAATGGTAGGTTTTCTAAAGATTTAAAAGAAAATTTTAATGATGGCTATGTTGTTGAATCATATAGTGGTAATTCATACTATAATATGGTTACCTTAAGTTTGGAAAAGAAAAATTTTTCAAATGAAAGGTTTGATAAAACAATAAAAAAAATTTTAAATAATGGATGGTATTTAAACTACATAATAGATAATAAATATTGGGTTTTTTGTAGGGGTAAAAATGAATCTATAAGAGTTTTATATCCCAACCAACAGGTATTAAAAGATAGGGAGGGTAATTATTTCCGGGATGATTTAGATAATAATAGGGTGTATGTTTGGGTTGCTTTCTATAAAGATGTTGATAGAAATAAGCAATTAACTGGTTGTCCAATTGATTGATTTTAATTTTAGCTAATGGTTTTTTAATAGTAACATAAAAAATTAAGAAATTTAAGGGAGTTGATTGCATGATTAAGTTTGAGGATATATTTTACACTGGCTTTGTTGCACAAAGATTTGAAATACAAAGCCCCCTAATTGAGCCAAATTTAAGGCGTAACTTGGGTAAGTGGTCGACCTAATTCCGTAAATCTGTTGAGGACTGCTACACGTGCATGAATTTCATTGACT
Organism: Acinetobacter sp. YH12140; assembly: GCF_013418475.1. Taxonomy (NCBI): domain Bacteria; kingdom Pseudomonadati; phylum Pseudomonadota; class Gammaproteobacteria; order Moraxellales; family Moraxellaceae; genus Acinetobacter; species Acinetobacter sp. YH12140. Next base: position 56,735 of record NZ_VPBZ01000009.1, on the reverse strand, counting down.
TGGCTATCAAATTTTCTTGCACTGAGTTTATCCCCCAATAATTTGATGCAATGCATCTTAGTTTCGACCAAACTTCGGCAATGATAGCCGGACCATTTTTTCCATAATGTCCTGCCTGAGAAGCACTGCTTCGCAAGATTAACCGTTCGAAGTAATTCATTTCGCGCTAGCGAGCTGATCTTTGTATCTTTCCATGGTTTCGCATTTTTTCTAGGAGGAATCACCGCATGCGCTTGCCGATCTGCAATGACCTGACGGCATTGCTTGGTGTCATAAGCGCCATCGGTATAAACAGAGTCAATCTGCTCATCTTGTGGAATCTGATCGAGTAAATCACCAAGCACTTGTGAATCACTCACATTATTTGTAGTGAGTTGAATGGCGCGTATTTGAAGGGTTTCAGCATCTATACCAATATGAAGTTTACGCCATTGGCGACGATATTCAGGTCCATGTTTCTTGCGTTTCCATTCGCCCTCACCTAGAAACTTCATGCCTGTAGAGTCTATGAGTAGATGCAGCCCATCGCTACTTTTTTGGTAGCTGATTGCAATATCAATATGCTTTTGTCTTCTACAAAGCGTACTGTAATCTGGTGCGGTCTAATTTAATCCACAAAGTTTAATCAGACTTTGCACAAAGCCAGTGACCATACGTAAAGATAGACGGAATAAGGATTTAATCATTAAGCAGCATTGGATAGCTGCGTCGGAGTAGGTTTGATTTCGCCCTTGTTTGCCTTTTGATGGAGCATACCATTGCGTAGCAGGATCAAACCAAATGGCAATATTTCCGCGACTCATGAGTGCTCGGTTATATGCGGGCCAATTGGTTGTGCGATAGATTTTGTGTGTAGGCTTCTTCATTTGAAAATTATATCGCTGAAAAAGCCTTTACAGATAGGTTTGTGCAACAAAGCCTGTAGAAACTGCTAAAGTTGAAGCCGCACTTGTTGGTGGAGCTGCTGGGACATTTACAGGTAGAGTCCTTTATATGGCCGTTAGCATAAATCCATATGCTAGAGCGGGGCAGGTATTAATGACAGTTTTAGGCATGGGAGGAGCAGTAGGTGGATCTCTTCTAGTCGATAAAGCTTTATATAAAGGAATGGGGTTGTGTAAATGAATTTTATATATCTTGGTATTTTTTTAACGTTTGTATTGTTTTTTATATTTAGTTATATAAATTTTTTAAAATTTATTAAAAAGAATTGTTTTATTGAGAAAATTTTCCCTCCGAAAAATAATGAATATGATATTTATGAATTATTTGAAATTCAGGCCTTTTTTTATGCTTTATTTGTTCAATATAATTTAAAGTATAAAAAAAATCAATCACTTCCATTGGTTGAGGATAGTCTTTTGCTAGAGGGTTTTAATAAAGGCGAGATAATTTTTTTCTTAGAAAAAAATTACAGTTTTATAAAATCTAACTTTATTATTTTTGTTTCGAGTGTCTTATTGTTTTTAATTTCTCTTACATACTTGTTTTTTGATTAATTATATTTTGGGGTTAATTGCAGTATAAATGGATTTTTTTTATCGTTTTTTTATTTCTTAGATTTGAATTTGGAGTGTCTACGTTAAATTCTATCTATAGGTATATTTAAAAAATATAAAAAATTTTCTAAATATTGTGAGCTTTTAAAGAATAATAATTATGATGGTGCATAGGATTTATTGCACAAAGATTTGAAAGGTAAAGCGCCCCTAATTAAGCCAAATTTAAGGCGTAACTTGGGTAAGTGGTCGACCTAATTCCGTAAATCTGTTGAGGACTGCTACACGTGTATGAATTTCATTGACTTGGTTATCAAATTTTCTTGCACTGAGTTTATCCCCCAATAATTTGATGCAATGCATCTTAGTTTCGACCAAACTTCGGCAATGATAGCCGGACCATTTTTTCCATAATGTCCTGCCTGAGAAGCACTGCTTCGCAAGATTAACAGTACGAAGTAATTCATTTCGCGCTAGCGAGCTGATCTTTGTATCTTTCCATGGTTTCGCATTTTTTCTAGGTGGAATACCGCATGCGCTTGCCGATCTGCAATGACCTGACGGCATTGCTTGGTGTCATAAGCGCCATCGGTATAAACAGAGTCAATCTGCTCATCTTGTGGAATCTGATCGAGTAAATCACCAAGCACTTGTGAATCACTCACATTATTTGTAGTGAGTTGAATGGCGCGTATTTGAAGGGTTTCATCATCTATACCAATATGAAGTTTACGCCATTGGCGACGATATTCAGGTCCATGTTTCTTCCTTTTCCATTCACCTTCACCTAAAAAATTTAGACCGGTAGAGTCTACCAGCAAGTTAAGCCCACCACTGCTTTTTTGATAATTAATCGCAATATCAATATGTTTTTGTCTTCTGCAAAGCGTACTGTAATCTGGTGCGGTCCAATTTAATCCACAAAGTTTAATCAGACTTTGCACAAAGCCAGTGACCATACGTAAAGATAGACGGAATAAGGATTTAATCATTAAGCAGCATTGGATAGCTGCGTCGGAGTAGGTTTGATTTCGCCCTTGTTTGCCTTTTGATGGAGCATACCATTGAGTCTTAGTGTCAAACCAAATTGAAATATTTCCTCGATTTATTAATGCTCGATTATAAGAAGACCAATTGGTGGTACGATAAATTTTAGGTGCAGGCTTGTTCATTTGGAAATTATATTGTGGAATAAGCCCTTAACGATAGGTTTGTGCAACAAAGCCATAGTAACATAAAAAATTAAGAAATTTAAGGGAGTTGATTGCATGATTAAGTTTGAGGATATATTTTACACTTAATGGGTTGTTAAAAGGAATTGTTTTTTATTTTCTATATCTGGGGCATATTATATTTTGAATTGGTGTTTATTAGGTTTTATTAAAGATGGTGTGTTTGGGAAAAAATTCAAAAGGTTTAAATGTTGTGAATAAAGTAATAATGCTTATTCTTATTGGTCTTCAATTTAGCGCGTGTGTTGAAAATAAGGTTGTGAACGGTGTTGATGTTGATCGAAAAGAGGTACAAAATGAGTTAAAGTTAGTAAGAGAGTATGTTGGTGAACAGAAGAATAAACTACCTGTGAATGTAGATAATTATACTAGATGGGTGGATTTTAAATTTTCTGATAATAAATTAACCTATATTTACATGGTTTCATTTGAAAGTATTAGTGATTATCAGGCGGCTGATATGAGGAAATATTATTATTCTAAGCCAAAGATAGATGAAATTTGTGAATCAATTGCTATCTTATCTAATTTGGATATTGTGTATGAGTATAAATATGTTAATTTAAAAAACAAGGAATTGATTACAATTCCATTTAATAAAAAGATATGTGATATTTAATTATGTTTTTTTTGAAAGGTATAATTTTGGTTTTATTTTGAATTAAGATTGTAATGAAAAAATTTGAATTAATTAATAAATCCCTTTTAGCAACCGTAGCATTCCTTCTGTTGCCATTTTGGTCTTATCTTTATTATGGTTATTTTTGGATTCTTTTTCTAGGCATTTTAACTATTTGTGTTTTTTGGTTTTTTGGTCATTTAAATTACAATAATAAATATTTTATTTTTCTATATTTAATTATTTTTATGATTTCATTGTTAATGCTAGGTGCTGTATATTTAACTTTAAATAATGGTTGGGTAGCCATTTTAAAATATATGTTCTTGTTTTTTATACTGGATATATTATTAAGTTTAAGTAAGATAAAAAAAATGCAGAAAAAATATAAAAATGATAATTTTGTTGTGGATGGTAATTTAGATGGTTATTCTGCTGATTTTGAAGAAAAAAATGGAAAAGTTTGGGGGGTAGTCTTTTTTCACAAATGGCTATAGTTTCATATATGCTTTTTATTGGACCGTATTTTATAGTCATTAATTCACCATTTGAATTTTATGCTGGTGAAATGATGTCTGGTATTAAGTCAAATCTTTCGATATATGCCATAATCTTGATGGTATTAATATTCTGGGAATTTACATTGAAAAGATTTTATTTTTTTAGTGGTCTTAATTACAAATTTGATAAAGAATGAAATAAAAAGCCCCTCATGGCTTTTTTAATATAAATCAAGACAACTGCTGAATCGGACTACCACCCAAGCCTGCATTAAAGTCATAAGCATTGTATTGACTCGCCTGAGTTTAGACAAATACAAATAGCTGAAGGCTTAGAAAAACCTGAAAGTTTTTTAGTACAAGCACCAAAACCAATCGAAGAGTTAGATTTGGATATGTATAAGTCACGAAGATGTTAATCAAACTTGGATGGCATAAGCCATCCAACATTCGAAAATCTAAACTTATGGCTTAGGAAAAGGTTTCGGTGAGTTTGAAGCACAGCGCACGGATGTGCTGTTATTAATGTTAATATAATCTATACTGTCATCACCTTTTTCGTATTGAGGATTTGGTTCCTTTCCTCTTCTATAAATAGTGGTTGCTGCACCTCCTAATGCTAAACTTTGTGCTGCTCCTTCTTGATGTGTACTCCTTACGGATTTTAATAATCCAGACTTTGGCCCCTGTGGATTGAGTTCAGGTGAATTTTTGTAATACTGTGGGTCAAACCAATTAGACATCCATTCATGGTTATCAGTTGCCATATCGTAGAACCCTAAGGGTGTTGTTGGGAAATGACCTAGCAAAGGAACAATAGCACTAAAATTTAAACTTTTACTGACTTGATCTCTTTGCTCATCACTCCAAACATTACGACCCACTTCATACTTCCCATTATCTGTGGTGGAAATTATATATTGTCCTTTATTTCGAGCAGCATACTCCCATTGGGCTTCAGTAGGTAAATTCATAGGAATGCCGACTTGCTTACCTAACCATTGACAATAATCGGCTTTGTTGCACAAACCTATCGTTAAGGGCTTATTCCACAATATAATTTCCAAATGAACAAGCCTGCACCTAAAATTTATCGTACCACCAATTGGTCTTCTTATAATCGAGCATTAATAAATCGAGGAAATATTTCAATTTGGTTTGACACTAAGACCCAGTGGTATGCACAATCACAAGACAAACATGGACGAAATCAAACTTACTCCGATACTGCTATTCAATGCTGCTTAATGATTAAATCCTTATTCCGTCTATCTTTACGTATGGTCACTGGCTTTGTGCAAAGTCTGATTAAACTTTGTGGATTAAATTGGACCACACCAGATTACAGTACGCTTTACAGAAGACAAAAACATATTGATATTGCGATTAGTTATCAAAAAAGTAGTGGTGGTCTCCATCTACTCGTAGACTCTACTGGTCTAAAGTTTTTAGGTGAAGGTGAATGGAAAAGGAAGAAACATCAGCCTGAATATCGTCGTCAATGGCGTAAATTACATATTGGTATAGATGCTAAAACTCTCCAAATACGTGCAGTTCAGCTTACAACTAACAATGTAAGTGATTCACAGGTACTTGGTGATTTACTCGATCAAATTTCCTTAGATGAGCAGATTGACTCTGTTTATACAGATGGTGCTTATGACACCAAACAATGTCGTCAGGTCATTGCAGATCGGCAAGCGCATGCGGTGATTCCACCTAGAAAAAATGCGAAACCATGGAAAGATACAAAGATCAGCTCGCTAGCGCGAAATGAATTACTTCGTACTGTTAATCTTGCGAAGCAGTGCTTCTCAGGCAGGACACTATGGAAAAAATGGTCAGGCTATCATCGCCGAAGTTTGGTGGAAACCAAGATGCACTGCATCAAATTATTAGGCGATAAACTCAGTGCAAGGAACTTTAATAGCCAAGTCAATGAGATCCATGCACGTATAGCCGTGTTAAATAAATTTACCGAGTTAGGTCAACCACATACCCAAGTTATGCCTTAAATTTGAGTAGATATGGGCAATCTTAATTTTTACATCTTTGTGCAACAAAGCCGATGAAAGATGAAGAAAAGAAAAAAAAACAAATGAAAGGTTAATTGATATGAATTTATTTAAGTTGATTTTTATTATTTTAATTATTCCATTATTTTCTGGTGCTAAAGGTGAAAATAATATCTTGGATGAGGAGGCTAGAATGTATAATTTTAAAAAAAATGAATCAATTGTATATGAAATAAATGATTTATTTCATGCAAAAAAAACCAAAGAGGCTTTTTATTTGATTTCTAGTTATTCACATAAGTTTAATGTAGATGAAAAAGTTGGAGTGGGAGCAATATTATATTCAAATGGATATTATAAGTTGTCAAAATCGTATTTTGAGGATGCATCTTTGGCTGGGAATCCCGAGGCTTTTTATCGGCTTGGTTATTTTTATAATTATAATGAAGACGAAAAAGATGTTGAGCTGGCAATAAAATATTTCAATTTATCAATTGAAGCTGGATATTTGAGTTCTTATATTAATCTAGGGGAAATATATTTATTTGAAGATGGTTTTGTGAGTTTATCAACTGCTAGATTTAACTTTAAAAAGGCTGTGAGCTTGGGGTTTATGAATGGTTATTATGGGTTGGGAGAAATTAATTTACGTGAAGGTAATTTTTATGAAGCTAAGAATGATTTTGAAAAATTAAAGAAATATGGTTATTTATTAGAGTATTATGATGGATGTGTAAATTTATATTCAAAATATGAAGATTCAGAATTTTACGATATAGATTTGGCAAAAAAATATATTGATCTTATAATTCTTCTTATAGATGATCCGAGAAAATATGAAATTATAGCCGATTTTTACAAAGGTGATCATAAGTATCGAGATCTGAATAAAAGTAATTACTATTCAGAACTAGAAAAATATTAAAATTATGAATGGGAGGAGTTAGGATGGCTTAAGTATCCTTATTCTTCCCGTTGAAAAATCAAAACCAACCTTATTATTAGTTCAAGACATAGCTATGGAATTACTTTTAATCAACAAGATATGATGGCATTCCATCGTGATGATTTACACCGTGAAACGGCGCAGATACTGGCAAATGGTTTAATTCAAGTCAAGAATTATAATGATGTAGGCTTACTCAGTTCGCAGTTGATTCAGCCAGAGCAAGAGACTCTAGGGCGAGTACAGCATCAGGCGGAACGGCAGTATCATTATGATCAAAATTATCTACTCACGCAGGTGGACGACAGCCATTTATGCAAGCTGAATTATCAATATGATGCGGTTGGCCGTTTGATACAGAGTCAAAGTGTGCATAGCGCAAGGCAATGTGATTGAAAGCAGCCATGCAGGTAAAACATTAAAACTGACGTGGGATAACCTGAACCGTTTGATCCAAAGTGAGCTTAATGGTCAGGCGACTGAATATGGTTATGATGTATTTGGAAGGCGTTTATACAAGAAAAATCAAAATGCGCAAACCCTGACCTTATTCGGCTGGGACGGAGACCTGATGATTTGGGAGTCACAGCAATCTAATGACGTTGAAGAAAACTACACTAAGCATTATGTCTATGAACCGCAGAGTTTTGTACCGCTGCTGCAAACGGGTTATACAGGATTTATTAAATTAATTGAAACACCAGACTACTCAAGGTTCCAAACAGAACCTTATTCCATCTATAAAGACCCTGTATGGAAAGTAGAAACGAGAAAGAATAAAGCAGAGTTAGAACGCGTTATGTTTTATCATTGTGATTAAGTGGGTACACCACAAACACTCAGTAATGAGTTAGGTGAGTGCGTTTGGGAAATCAAACAGGATACATGGGGCATTTATTTAGAGATCAAAGCGAGTGAAAACTCACTTGAACAAACCAATATCCGATTCCAAGGACAATATTACGATAGTGAAACAGGATTGCACTATAACCGTTATCGTTATTATGAGCCATATAGTGCAAGGTATTTGAGTAAGGATCCAATAGGCTTGTTTGGGGGAGAAAATAACAGTAGTTAGGTAAGTGATCCGAATCAGTGGGTAGATCCGATGGGGTTGATGGGTGGGAAAGATAATGGATTATTTTGGTTAACTGATTCTGCCAGCGAGGAAGGCAACAATCAAATTAAGAATATGGTGCAGCAATCTAGAAAAAAATCAAATAATAAAACTCAACTAGAATTAATACAAAGTGATGGAGAAAGAGGGAGGATTTTAAGAGCAAAGATGCCTGCTGTAAGTTCTACAGAAAGTCAAAGGAATGATTTTCCTGTAATCAATAATAGTAGAGTTAGCAGTAACGGTGGAGTATTAGCAAAATTACTTCCAAATACTATGTCACCTTTGGCTAAAGATCCGCAATTCGCTCAGGATTTAAAGGCTCAAGGTGCTATGAGAAATAAATAACCTAGGAGCAGTAGCCGAGCGGGTTATGCCCCTTATGCTATTGTAGGTGGAAAAGAGGCAGCACCAGTGGTTTTAAAAGTAGGTCGAGAAGGAATAAAAAGTATACCGAGTTTATCGAAAGCGGTTTTACAAAATGCGAAAAATATATCGGCAACGCCAGTGGGACAGGCTGTGGTAAAAACAACTGGTGGTAGTGTACTGGTGGATAGTAGTTTACAAGCAAAAGATATGTATAAATGTAAATGTTTACAATGGGATGGATCTAGATCTTTAGTTGCCGTAGGTACGGGAGCTGCTTTTGGAGCTTGGGGGGAGGCGATGGCACAAACAGCTAAAGTTCCATTTGTTGGTACAACGGGTGTGCCTACAGCCATTGCTGGAAAAATACTGGTGGATTAGTAATTTGGGCAAATCAATTTGCATTACAACAAACATCATCTAGAGCAATTAATAGTAGCACCTCTGATGATAAGAAGCAGGATAAATAAAATGTTAACAATTCTAGTTGAAGTAATTTTATCATTTTTTATATCCAATTATGAATCTGAAAATTATCCTTATCTAGTAGGTTTTATAAAGGGAATAGTTTTAGGTATATCAGCTTTCCTCTTGGGGATGTTGATTGATGTTATTAATGATAAAGTTATGGAAACATATTTGATAATATTATATTTCATTACTTGCATTGGTATAGGAATAATAGGAGGGCTATTTTTTATGTTTTTTACTTGGTTCACTAAAAAATAATACTAATAACATAAACGCTTGGTGTGACGGTTTTAAAAGCATAAAGGAACCGATTAACTGCACAAAAGACATAAATTTGATCTACAGTTACTTGTAAAAATAGAGCTAAACTTTAGCTGATTCCTTTTATCACTGTGACCAAATTGGAACACCGCAGACTTTAACAAATGAGTTAGGTGAATGTATATGGGAAATTAAGCAAGACACATGGGGAACGGCATTAGAAATTAAAGCAGTAAATCAAGATAATCCATTTGAACAAAATAATTTACGTTTTCAAGGGCAATATTATGATCAGGAAACAGGATTGCACTATAACCGCTATCGTTATTATGAACCACATAGTGCGAGATATATAACTAAAGACCCAATCGATTTATATGCAGGTTTAAACCATCATGCCTACGTATTGAACCCTACTTTATGGGTGGATGCACTTGGTCTATATCCGACTTATGGTGGACAATTCATAGGTTTAAGTCCGCAAGCTGCATCCAATTTAGAGTATGAAGCCTATCGCAATTATGACTGTTGGTTAAAAACAGGTGAAACGTGTAGGCTTCAAGCTGCTCCTTTGTTTGACTATGTTTATTGTTCGGGTGGCGTGGGGCCTTTGGCGTATGCAGAAATCACGAACTTACATAATGGTAAAGTCTTTCAAGTAGGCGCTGCTTCGACGCCAGATGCAAAAGGAGCGAAAGCAATTGGTCGTAACGCGATTTCGATAATTGATGGTAGCCGAAAATTAGGTGCTTCTGATCTTTCCAAGTTAAAAGGTAAATTTTCAGCAAGTTGTATGGCGGGTTATATTTTTAATAAACCTGTTGATGATACAGATGTTAATAGTACTGATAGATTCTTAAGTGGATTAGCTGGAAGTGCTAGTGGAGGGATTTGGGGAGTGCGAGTGGGTGTTGTACTCCCTATTGATACAGACTCTGGTTCTGTAAGTGATAAGATAAAAGCATATTTTACCTCAAAGACTATGAAAGGTTTCGAGGTTGGTATAGGTACACCTGGTGCAGATTTTAATTTTGGATATGGTGTTGAGGCGCAAGGCAGAACTATTACGGGAACGATTAAGGACTAAATATGAAATTAAATAAATTGAGTTTTGGAATTGTTACTATTTTACTATTAGTCGGATGTAGTAGTAGTGTTTATGAACCACCTTCAGATAAATATCCATTTGAAAATAAAATGAAAGAATTACTCGGTAATCAAATAGAAATTATAAATTCATTGAAAAAGGCTGAGGTACAAATTTCATATTTTGAATTACCTAAGAATAATAACAAAATTGAAAGTATAGTAAGTTTATTAGAAAAAGATGGATGGGTATTGAAAGGAAAAGGGCAGGGCGTTGATACTTATTGCTTAGGGAGAAATAATAGAATTAATGTTGTTATACCAACTTCTGGTGGACTTTATGATTTTAAAGGTGGAAAATTAAAACGAACAGATTACTCTGTGAATGCTGTTTTATATTCCAATGATAAATGGGGAGATGATATGTGTGAATGATTTGTGGAAATTTATATTTATATTTTTTTCATTAATACAAATGGGTTGTTCTAATCAAATATATGAACAACCTTCAGATAAGTATCCATTTGAAGTAAAAATGAAAGCTTTATTAGGCGATAATATTGAAATTGTGAACTCATTAAGTAAAGCAGAAGTTCAAATTTCTTCTTTTAGATTTGAAAAAGATCCTAATAAATTGAAAAAAGTAATTAATCAATTGGAAAAAGATGGTTGGGTATTAAAGGGGCATGGACAAGGGGTAGATACATACTGTTTAGGAGCTAATAATAGTATTAATATTGTTAGTCCTACTGCAATTGGTGTTTATGACTATCAAGGGGGTAAACTAAATATAACTTATTATAATTCTGATGCTATATCTTATAGTTATAATAAATGGGGTGAGGATTTGTGTGAATGATTTTTGGAAAATTATATTTATATTTTTTTCATTAATATAAATGGGTTGTTCTAATCAAATATATGAACAACCTTCAGATAAGTATCCATTTGAAGTAAAAATGAAAGCTTTATTAGGTGATAATCTTAAAATTGTGAACTCATTGAGTAAAGCAGAAGTTCAAATTTCTTCTTTTGATTTACCCCAAGAAACTAATCAAATAGACAAAGTAATTAGTCTGTTAAAAACAGATGGATGGATATTGAAAGGAAAAGGGCGGGGCGTTGATACTTATTGCTTAGGGAGAAATAATAGAATTAATGTTGTTATACCAACTTCTGGTGGACTTTATGATTTTAAAGGTGGGAAATTAAAACGAATAGATTACTCTGTGAATGCTGTTTTATATTCCTATGATAAATGGGGAGATGATATGTGTGAATAAATTCCTAATGAAAAAAATATTTTCAGTGCTAGTTCTGCTTTTTTTAATATTGCAAGTAGGTTGTTATAAACGAACTCATAAAGAAGATGCTGACAAATATATGTTCTTGATTAAAATGAAACAAGTAGTAGGTAATGATGTAAAAATTGTTAATTCGTTAAACCGTGCGGAGGCTCAATTAGCTTATTTGGAATTGCCATTAAAGTCAGATAAGACCTCTAAAATTGTTGAATTATTAAAAAAAGATGGTTGGACTTATAAAGGAGCTGGAATAGGTTCTGAAACCTATTGTATAGGCGTAAATAATAGTATAAATATTGTTAGCCCTACTTCTAAAACTGTGACTACATTTAAAGGCGGTGATTTATATATGACTGATTATAATAAAGATATAGTCTCTTATAGTTATAATAAATCGGGTTTGGATATATGTAAATGATTTATATGAGAAATTTATTAAAATTAATATCTTCATTTTCTTTGTTAATACCAATAGGTTGTTCTAATGGAGTACATGAGCAACCTTCTAATAAATATCCATTTGAAGAAAAAATGAAAGTATTATTAGGGAATAATCTTGAAATTATAGATTCTATAAATAAATATGAAGCACAAGTTTCTTATTTTGAATTTACTAAAGACTCTAGAAAATTAGATAAAATAGTCAAGTATTTAGAGAAAGATGGATGGGTATTAAAGGGGAAGGGACAAGGAGTTGATACATATTGTTTAGGTCTAAATAATAAAATTAATATAGTTAATCCAATTTTTGGAGAAATTAAAGATTATAAAGGTGGGGAGTTAAAAATAACTAACTATAATGTTAATACGGTTTTGTATCGTTACTATAAGTGGGGGGATGATTTGTGTGAATGATTTTTTGAAAATTATATTAATTTCTTCCTTATTAATTCAAATAGGTTGTTCTAATAGAATATATGAGCAGCCTTCAGATAAGTATCCATTTGAAGTAAAAATGAAAGCTTTATTAGGTGATAATCTTAAAATTGTGAACTCATTGAGTAAAGTAGAAGTTCAAATTTCTTCTTTTGATTTACCAAAAAATACTAATCAGATAGATGAAGTAGTTAGTCAGTTAAAAAAGGATGGTTGGGTACTAAAAGGACATGGTCAAGGCATAGATACTTACTGTTTAGGCTTACATAATAAAATGAATATTGTTGTTCCTATATCAAATAATGTTTATGACTATAAAGGAAGAGAATTAAATATAACGGGCTATAATATGAATGGTGTGTCTTACATGTATGATAAATGGGGAATAGATATGTGTGAATAAATTCCTAATGAAAAAAATATTTTCAGTGCTAGTTCTGCTTTTTTTTTATATTGCAAGTTGGTTGTTATAAACGAACTCATAAAGAAGATGCTGACAAATATATGTTCTTGATTAAAATGAAACAAGTAGTAGGTAATGATGTAAAAATTGTTAATTCGTTAAACCGTGCGGAGGCTCAATTAGCTTATTTGGAATTGCCATTAAAGTCAGATAAGACCTCTAAAATTGTTGAATTATTGAATTATTGAATTATTGAGAAAAGATGGTTGGACTTATAAAGGAGCTGGAATAGGTTCTGAAACCTATTGTATAGGCGTAAAGGCTTTGTTGCACAAACCTATCTGTAAAGGGTTTTTCAGCGATATAATTTTCAAATGAAGAAGCCTGCACACAAAATCTACCGTACAACCTGTCAACGGCATTCTAAAATTGACCCGCATATAACCGAGCGCTCATGAGTCGCGGAAATATTGCCATTTGGTTTGATCCTGCTACGCAATGGTATGCGCCATCAAAAGGCAAACAAGGGCGAAATCAAACCTACTCCGACGCAGCCATCCAATGCTGCTTAATGATTAAATCCTTATTCCGTCTGTCTTTACGTATGGTCACTGGCTTTGTGCAAAGTCTGATTATTGCGGATTAAATTGGATAGCTCCAGATTACACCACGCTTTGTAAAAGACAAAAGCATATTGATATTGTAATCAGCTACCAAAAAAGTAGCGATGGGCTGCACTACTCATAGACTCTACAGGCATGAAGTTTATAGGTGAGGGCGAATGGAAACGCAAGAAACATGGACCTGAATATCGTCGCCAATGGCGTAAGCTGCATATTGGTATAGATGCTGAAACCCTGCAAATATGTGCAACATAACTCACTACAAACAATGTGAATGATTCGCAAGTGCTCGGTGATTTAATTTCTCAAATTCACTTAGATGAACGAATTGACTCTGTTTATACTGATGGAGCTTATGACACCAAGCAATGCCGCCAGGTCATTGCAGATCGGCAAGGGCATGCGGTGATTCCACCTAGAAAAAATGCGAAACCATGGAAAGATACAAAGAGTAGCTCGCTAGAGCGAAATGAATTACTTCGAGCAATTAAACGTTTAGGCAGGACACTATGGAAAAAATGGTCAGGCTATCATCGGCGAAGTTTGGTTGAAACTAAGATGCATTGCATCAAATTATTAGGAGATAAACTCTGTGCAAGGAGTTTTGATAGCCAAGTGAATGAGATCCATGCACGTGTAGCAGTCCTTAACAGATTTACGGAATTAGGTCGACCACTTACCCAAGTTACGCCTTAAATTTGGCTCCATTAGGGGCGCTTTGCATTTCAAATCTTTGTGCAACAAAGCCGTTTTTTAGTACAAGCACCAAAACCAATTGAGGATTTGGATGTGGCTATGTATAGTCACAAAGATGTTGATAAAACTCGGATGGCATAAGCCATCCGATGTTGGAAAATTTAAATTTATTGCTTTAAAAAGGTTTCGTTGAATTGGAAGCGCAGCGCACAGATGTACTATTATTTTGATTTATATTGGGGCTAGTTGATTGAGGATTTGGTTCCATTCCATCCCTATAAATCGTAGTAACACTGCCTCCCGTAGCTAAACTTTGTGCTGCTCCTTCTTGACGTGTACTCCTTACGGATTTTAATTTACCCGACTTAGGACCCTGTGGATTGAGTTCAGGTGAGTTTTTATAATACTGTGGATCAAACCAATCGGACATCCATTCATAGTTATCGGTTGCCATATCGTAGAACCCCAAAGGTGTTGGTGGGAAATGACCTAGCAAAGGAACAGTAGCACTAAAATTTAAACTTTTACTGACTTGATCTCTTTGCTCATCACTCCAGACATTACGACCTGTTTCATACTTGCCATTGAAGGAGTTTGTGGCTCATTCGCACTTTTTGCACAAGCATTTAAAGCAAAAGTAGATAGTAAAATAAGGTCATGCAAGCATTATCTCAAACTCGACTTAACTCGAAACCAAGGGGATATTGATCTATAGGGGGATTACACTGGACAACTCGATCTGCTTGTTTGTTTGATATGACAATTAGCATGAGTGGTTTGGACGTAAAGATCAAGTATTTTGTAACATGTAAAATGCCATTATTAATATATTTAAAACATGTGTCTTGACTCGGGGAATGGATGAATGTGCTTCAACATGTTAGCCCTGATGGAGATAAGCACACACCAGAAGCGATGAGAAAGATTGAAGGGCAGATTATTCGCTTTTTAAACTATGGTGAATATGTCAGTATTGCTGAAGATATTATTATTGCGCTCAATTCGCGGCAAGACTATGCAGGTGGTCGAGAGAACCAATGGTTAAAAGATTTCCTGAAATACCGTAAGCAGGCAAAACCGATACAAGGCTATCCTTTGAATCATTTAATTGAAAAAAATCAAGATGATATTCAATTCAAGCAATTGGATTATATGGACGGCTACGTAGGAAATGAAGCAATTTTAGCGTCAAATTTAGATATTCTAGCGCCATTTGAAGATCAGGAAATACAACTCTATCAAACTTGATAGAGTTGTATTGGGTGAGGCTACATAATTTTTTTAGTTTGGTTTACTACACAGCGTACAGAATTTTCAAAATTTGGATTGATTACCCCTTTAAATTCTTCGTCAAAATCGAGGGGCTGATTAGGGTGAGCATGACTACGTCGTACGGTTAGACCCTCTCCCATTTGTAGTGTTTGGCCATCTAGAGGTTTAGCGCTACGTAGAACTTTCTTGGTTCCTGCTTTAGGGCCTTGCGGATTTTTTTCTGGGGAGTATTGATAATAATCTGCTGCATACCAGTCGAGCATCCATTCATAGTTGTCAGTCATTAAGTCGTAAAAACCTAGAGCTGAAGGTGGGTATTGTCCTACTTCAGAGATAAGTGACTTAGGTGCTTTATATTTTTTACGTAACTGTATACGTTGCTCAAAACTCCATACATTTACACCATTCTCAATTTTTCCTGTATTGGTTGGAAAATGAATTTTTTGACCTCTATTACGAGCAGCATATTCCCATTGGGCTTCGGTCGGGAGGTCTATGTCAAGTTTTAGCTGTATACCTAACCACTGGCAATAATTTCGTCCCTCTTGCCAAGAGACACCAGCAGACGAGTTAGGATATCTTGCTTTTGAAGATAAGGATTCAGTTGAGACCACTTTGGGTGTATTGGTTGCAGCACTGTATATGTCTAAATCTGCATAGGTGGCTTTATAAGCAGACATGCTAAAGCTATCTAGAGTTACTTTGTGAACAGGTTTGCTATCAATCTTGCTGTCGTAATGATCAAAATCTCCCATCATAAAAGTACCACCTTCCACAAAAATCATATTCTTCTTGGTTTTTTCTAGCAATTTTTGAATTTGTGCTTGTAATTCGGGAGAAACATTTTTTTGATGAGTAGAAGGAGCTTGAGTCTCGTTGGTGGTTTTTGCACAAGCACTTAAAGCAAAGGTTGATAGTAAAATAATGGCTAGGTTTTGATTGATCATATTCTTAAAAATTATAGAGTTGTTAAAATATTGCCAAAGAATAAAGAAAATTTAATATCTCAAAAAGAGAGTTTTTGTTATTTATTGAGCCACTCTGAATAGGTCTAACAGCTTAAGTTTACATCAAGGTCATGCAAGCATTATCTCAAACTCGACTTAACTCGAAACCAAGGGGATATTGATCTATAAGGGGATTACACTGGACAACTCGAACTGCTTGTTTGTTTGATATGACAATTAGCATGAGTGGTTTGGACGTAAAGATCAAGTATTTTGTAACATGTAAAATGCCATTATTAATATATTTAAAACCTGTGTCTCGACTCGGGAATGAATGAATGTCATTTAACGTGTGCATTATTTGAAAATCAGGAAATACAACTCCATCAAGCATGATATAGCTGTATTGGGTGAGACTACATAATTTTTTTAGTGTGGTTTACTACTCAGCGGACAGAGTTGTCAAAGTTTGGATTAATTACCCCTTTAAATCTTTCAGGAAAATCTATTGGTTGTACTGGGTGAGCATGACTATGCCGTACGGTTAAGCGCTCTCCCATTTGTAGTGTTTGGCCATCTAGATGGTTTAGCACTACGTAAGGCATGGTTACAGGAGTGAATTTACAAACGGGAACTAATTTTATAGGTGTAATTGCGGCAACATTTGGCAACGTTGCGGATGTGTTAGACCGTCAGCTTCAAATGAAAGTATTGCAGGTTGGTGAATCAGCAAAATTAAGATATTTAAAAGGTTGGGCCACGAGAATTGCTCGCGGTGGTTTATATTGGAATGCTAAAATTAAAGAAAGTAGCCTTCAGCAGTGGCTTCGATTATCTTTCGTTGGTAATAAAGAAGGGTTAAAAGGCGTTCCATATACATCCTATGCACAGCAACAAAAAGATTTTTCTAAAGTGTTTTCATAAGAGTTGATGAGTTATGCCAACATCAGTAGGTCAATGGCCTAAATATCGAAAAAATATCCTAATAAATAAATTAAACCCTGAAAAAAATTTACAACAAAGTCCTAGGATTGATGCTGAACACTGTAATCATTTGTTTGCAATTACTCAAATGAACAGTACTTTTTTAGATGTCGAAAATAAATTTTATACACATAAAGGGCATTTCAATGCACAAAATCTTTATTTTCTTTTTTTCTTTCTCATTTCTATGATTTTGATTTTAATATATCAAATATCAGTTGAAAGATTTAATATTATTTATTATTTTTCAGCTTTTCTCGGTGGTTCCATTTTTTTTGTTATATATCCTTTATTTTTT
Organism: Acinetobacter sp. YH12140; assembly: GCF_013418475.1. NCBI lineage: Bacteria > Pseudomonadati > Pseudomonadota > Gammaproteobacteria > Moraxellales > Moraxellaceae > Acinetobacter > Acinetobacter sp. YH12140. Next base: position 39,220 of record NZ_VPBZ01000009.1, on the reverse strand, counting down.
AACTACAAACCTGATAATAATAACTTTACACATTTCCCTATTCGCTTTAATCGTAAAAATCAACGTGTTTATTTTTTAGATATGCAGGGAAAATTTCAATCTGGAAATTGGCAAGATATGAAATTTTGTATTGTTCAACCAAATTCATTCCAAGGTGATTATGAAATTTGGGGTTTTATATTAAATAAAGAATCTCAACTCATTGAACATACTGTAGCGATTGGTCCACCTGTACCTTCAATAGAATTGTTAGAGTCTTTCTGGGGGATGATTTGTATCTATATGGCAGAGGGGCCAGAAAAGCTTTATCCCAAAGATATAAAATCACTAGAAAATGATGAATATAAGATTTTTTCTAAAGTCACATTTTGTAATGACATTGTCGGAAAAAAAGAATCTCGTGAATTTAGTTATTACCGTGTGGATATTAATAGTTTTGGTTCGAAGTTCTTTTACTATTTACGTTTCCTTATCTTAGAGTCTGTATTCTGGAAGTGGGGAAGAGTGTATGCTATGTGGGATTGCAAAGTGCCAATGTGGCCAGAATCAATTTTAAACGATTGTACGATTGATAAGGATGATCCTTATATCGTTAATGCTGACATCAATAGGCATTTTCATTACGATGCGAAGTCAAGAAAAGTGTATATAAAAGATCCAGATATTGAAAATTAAAAAACATATCTTTGGTTATGATATTTTTGAACAGAACATTCCCTTTTCCAAGTTGGAAGAAGGTGATGTTTTACTCAAACCTGACGATACGACCAAATATAAACGTAATCATAATTGGTCATTTATCAGATTGAATGATGACTATATTGAATTGATTGATCAATCTTATGCAAGGTTAGGAAAAGGAATAAGTTTATTAATTCCAATGTTTCCATTATTTTTATTTTTATTTTACTACATTGGTATTCTTTCTTTTCTTGATAATTCTAGTGTAGGAGAGGCTTTTTTTTTCCTTATAGCTGTACTTTTTGTAATAGGACTTCCTTGTGTTGCATTTCTACGTCCTTACTTTAAATATGATCATAAACAACCTATTTGTAAGCCTGTTCTTTTTAATAGAAAAACAGGTAAAGTTTTTTTCTATATTAATGATCAAGAATATATAGAAAAGAAATGGACAGATGTAGTTTATATTATGGGCAGTAGTTTTGGGTTGTCTGGCATTCCATTACGAGAGCTTCGGGCACATATCATCGAAGACGGCATCCTAAAACATACCTTTGTGATTGGCTTTCCAATGATTGGAATATTTCGTACTCAAGGTTTATGGACTTTTATTTGTCATTTTATGATGAAAGGACCAGAGGAGCTTTACCCCAAACCGCATCCTATGTACGGTACCATCGATCCGTTTACCCAACTAACCTATTGTCAAAAGGTCGTGGGTGCAAAAGAAAGTTGGAGAGATACATGGAAATCATTTCGAATCATTTATCATTATAATTGGGTTCCAGCTTTATTTGCTTATCCATTTGATGTGTGTAACTTTGTTGCACGAAGAATTTTATTGCATATCAAACCATTGCCCGTTTGGCATGAAGATGTAGTACGAAAAAACAAAATGGATTTAGAGCGCCCAGAGGAAGTCAGCGCAAAAGATAATTTTGAATTTACGATGTTTAAAATGATGGATAAATAAAAAAGCCCACCCGGGCTTTTTATAAAGAACTTAAGGCGACTGCTGAATCGGACTGCTACTGAAAAAGATCCTGGATTAGAAAATCACCCATCTGGTGCAGATTAAAGGTTAGGTTAAGAGTATGAAAGAAATTGGATTGATATTATTTTGTACAATAATGTGTCTATTTTTTGCCGCTTGTACTAAAGAAAGTAATTTTCAAAAAGGTACACATGTAGATAATAAAAGTTCAGAGCAGTTGTATGTTGAAGCTGGTGATTACTACCTAGGTCTTAATGGTAAGGAAAAAAATTATAAAAAAGCTTTTTCATTACTGATGCAGTCAGCTGAGCTAGGCCATTCAAAAGCTCAAACTGAAGTTGCTCGTATGTATTATGATGGGGTAGGGGTGAATCAAAATTATGAAAAAGCATTTTATTGGTTTGAAAAAGCAGCGAAGAAAAATGATGAAATAGGTTTGTATAACCTCGGAGTTATGTATAAAGAAGGTAAGTACGTAAAGCAGGATGATGTACAAGCATTAAAATATTTTGAGGAGTCGTCAAAAAAAGAACTTTCAGAAGCTCAGTTTACTTTAGGAAGGCTTTGTTGCACAAAGATTTCATAACTATATGATTTTAAAAGTTTTGATTATTTTTTGATCCAAAATTAAATTTATTTAAATCAGATGCTTACATATTTATGCAACAAAGCCTTTTGGAGTTACAATTTTAATTTCGCATAAGAGATTTTATGTTAAATATACGATTAAAATTCTAGGATATGAAACGTTGTTTGATAATCTTCTGCATTAAAGCTTTATATTGTAAGGATTTTTTACACTGATCTTCAGGTTATTCAAAATTAAATTAAAAAAATTTAGAAGTTAAATTGTTATATTTAATATTATTATTTATATTATATTTTTATATGAGTTTTTATGATATAGTTTTTATTCTTTTCTGTATGTTATATATCCAATATAAATGTAGCCTACAATATTTTTTTTTACTTCGCATCCTATTTTGAGTGGATTATCCTTAATCTATAAATTTAGGTTTGTACATAAACTATTCTTACGATCCTAAATAAAATCAAAATTGGAGATAGGCGAAGCTATTAAAACTAATGGAGATAGCGATGACTAGAATAGCAATTATTGGTTCAGGTCCTAGTGGCATGGCACAATTAAGAGCATTCCAATCAGCAAAGGCCAAAGGTCTAGAAATTCCCGAAATTATATGTTTTGAAAAACAAAGTGATTGGGGTGGGCAATGGAACTATACTTGGCGTACAGGTGTAGATGAAAATGGAGAGCCCGTTCATAGTAGTATGTACCGTTACTTGTGGTCTAATGGGCCAAAAGAAGCATTAGAGTTTGCGGATTATACGTTTGACGAACATTTTAAAAAGCCCATCGCCTCTTACCCACCAAGAGAAGTGTTGTGGGATTATATTAAGGGTCGTGCGGAAAAAGCCAAGATCAAACATTTGGTCAGATTCAATACCGCGGTGCAGCATGTCTGCTACGATGAACATAAAAAGAAATTTACTGTTGAAGTAGAAGATTACAAGAACCAAAGACACTATGTGGAAGAGTTTGACTATGTGATTGTAGCCTCAGGGCACTTTTCGACACCAAAAGTACCCGTATATAAAGGCTTTGATCGTTTTCATGGTCGTATTTTACATGCCCATGATTTTCGTGATGCCCGTGAATTTGCAGATAAAACGGTACTGCTTGTGGGCAGTAGCTATTCGGCTGAAGACATCGGTTCACAATGCTACAAATATGGCGCGAAGCAAATCTATAGTTGTTATCGTAACAAACCGATGGATTTTAGATGGCCGAAAAATTGGTCTGAGAAAAAACAGCTAATACGTGTAGATGAACGTAAAGCTTATTTTGGAGATGGTACTTCGGCAAAAGTTGATGCGATTATTTTGTGTACTGGTTATCTTCATCATTTCCCATTTATCGAAGATAAATTGCGTTTAAGAACACACAATTGTTTATATCCACTAGATCTTTACCAAGGTGTGGTATGGGAAAAAAATCCCCGTTTATTTTATCTAGGTATGCAAGATCAATGGTATACCTTCAATATGTTTGATGCCCAAGCTTGGTATGTTAGAGATATCATATTAGGTAAAATTTCTTTGCCAAATATCATGGAAATGCAACATCATACTGAGAAGAAGCATTTAGAAGAGAAAGCTCTAAGTACAGATGAAAAGAAAGCACGTTTCCAAGGTGAATATGTGAAATATTTAATTAGTGAAACAGATTACCCTAATTTTGACGTTGATGGGGTGCATAATATTTTCATGCAGTGGAAAAAGCACAAGAAAGAAAATATTATGGAATTTAGAGATAAAACGTATCGTTCAGTTATGACTGGAAAAATGGCAAGACCACATCATACGCCTTGGTTAGAAGCTCTCGATGATTCTTTAGAGAACTATTTAGATTCAGAAGGTGCTAAAGAGAAAAATTTTATTTAGCCAAAATTTAGAAAAGTAGCTAGAAGTCAAATGGGAGCTTTGCTCCCATTTTTATACGATAAAATTCATATACACGAGTAAGTTTATCTAAAAGGTACAGAATCACATTTGAAAATTGCTAATAAAATATTAGAAGATTGAATATTCATCTAAAAAGTTTCTATATAACTCGAATCGCGGATAAGAAATTGACTTGAAAAATAGGAGGACTAGAGCCATCCGTTAGATTGGTTGTACTCCTGAAACACTTCGTGCCTGGCATCAAAAGCATTTAGATCAGCAAAATCCTATTAAAGTACAACAGATATCTGATCAAGAAAAAATGAAGCAAATGGAACGTGAAATTAAAGAATTAAAGCGTGCTTTCGCCCAGGCGGAGCTCGACCGCCCACACAAATAATGATGGATTTCATCCATAATAATAAAGTGTTATACGGTGTTGATGCGATTTGTAGGATTTTACCGATCTCAGCTTCAACCTATTAACGAACTTTAGATCTCGCTGACAATCCAGAACATCGAGCGAAACGAGATCTACATGATGAGCATCATGCTGAACAAATTAAACGAATTTGGAAAGAAAGTTCAGGCCGATATGGTGTGCTTAAGGTCTGGCAACAATTGAAACGTGAAGGTTATGTTATCGCACGTTGTACAGTTGCTCGATTGATACAGAAGCTAGGTATACAAGGTGTTATGGCGTTTTAAAACATCTGACTGCCTATCAAAGAGATTATTTATTGGTCGAATAATCTCAAAACCTGATTGACTACCAAGACGGTATCTCAGGTGAGTGACTTTACGTATATTCAAACTCATTCGGGCTGGGTCTATACCGCCTTTATTATTGATGTGTTCTCACGAGCAATTGTTGGATGGAAAGTATCTACACGGATGAATACAGATATGGTGCTCGATGCACTTGAGCAAGCATTGCATGATCGAGGGATGCCAAAGAATGTGATTCATCATTCCGATAGAAGTGTGCAATATCTTTCCAGTCGCTATACCAATCGTCTAGAAGCAGCAAATTTACGAGCGTCAGTCGGTACAAATGGTGATTCATACGATAACGCTTTGGCTGAAACAGTGAATGGGTTATACAAAACAGAGGTGATTGAATATTTAAAAGCAGACTGGCAAGGTTTAGCGGATGTACAACTTGCGACATTAAATTGGGTAGATTGGTTTAACAAAAAGCGTGTACACAGCGCATTGGGTTATGTACCTCCTTTTGAGTTTGAAGCAATGTACTATGATAAGATTAACCCGTTAGGTCAGGTGGCCTAACTTAAATAAAAATGTCTCCGACAAACCCGGTACGCTTCAAATTTAATGAAAGCCTCTATAGTGAAAAAAAATTAAGTTTTAATAAAAAAGCGCCTTTGAATGTAGGCGCTAAATTTTAATGCTTGATACACTAACGCTAATATTCAAGTATACTTAATTTAACATAATAGAGGTTATACGAAATGCTTTTTAAAATATCCTTGTTTTTCATATAGTTAAAAAATTTTCATCCCCCTGAAAAACAACAAAAAACCGACTTGGAAACAAGTCGGTTTCTTTTTAAGCAATTTTGATACTTTTAGCCAATAAAATTGATCAAAAAATATTCTTTTTTGCGTTTTTTCCTGATTTCTCAAGGGTCACAGTTTAGAAATAATCCCCAATTTCTGCGGACAACTCTTGGGATAAAAATCCACCAATTTTGTACGCCTGAGCGCACATGAATTTAGGGGTTTTGCGGATATTCACAATCCCTTGTATTCAATATCATGAAGTCATAAGAGAACAGGACGTTCCGCAGAATAAAAATAAATAATCGCACAAGGATCGGCGGTACGACAGGAGTCATGCCAAGCGAACCAATACGAAAAAGCCCGACAGGATGTCGGGCTTTTTTATTGAAAAACTATTTTAAATCATTAGGTTAATGTTATTTATAGAGCTTTGTATAGTGTGTATTATGTTAATTTTAGAGAATATTTAACCAAATATGATGGTGAAGTACAAAATCCAGAACTATACTCAAATTCAAATAAAGAAATAATGATAATTATAAAATGCATGTCATTCATTTAAACTACAATTGCCAATTGTAACTATCTTAAAAATATAGGTTTTTATATTCATGTTTAAATTTCTTTTTTTTCCTTTATTGTTTTTAATCGTCAATGTTGTAATGGATGTATATTTGCTAGATGGGAAAGACTACTTAAATATTTTTGGCTTATTAGGATATGGTTTTTTATCATATAAATTAGCTCCTTATAAAAATTTTAGCCTTGCAATAATCTCTACGAGTTTAATAATTTTTATTATCTGGATAATAACAAGAGAAGCTCTTTTTCAAACTCAATTTTATATTACGTATAGCGTAGCTGCTGCTATAGGAATTTTTATTGCTCATACTCTATCAAGCAAAAATCAATAAAAATGGAGCTATAAGGCCCCCATTTTTGATTTCGCATAAGAGATTTTATGTTAATCAGATGATTAAAAGGCCTGTAAATAGGGCCTTTCGTATAACGCGTATTATGTTAATTTTAGGAAATCTTTAGAACCACTGAAAATAATCAACTTAATTACGAATGACTTTATATTGTTTTCTATGTGAAGTACCTTTTGTAATTATTCTTTTAATGATAAATTAAAATTAAGCATTTACACAAAATTTAGAACAGTCTCAAAAATTTATTTTCAACTATTCTATATATATATCAAAGCTATAGAATTCTTTAGGTAAGCTTGTATCATCTAGGGTATTTTTTGCTACTACCTGATACTTTAAAGTTCCGTCACTCAGTTGATATTCCGCTAGTTGATTTGAGGAACTAAGCTTTTCTTTTTTCAATAGTTTTAATTTTAATTCATTTAATACATTTATATCTGAATTTTTCAAAATAAAGCTTACTGGTCCACCAGAGGATAAAGAAATATAAGTTAATTTATTATTATCTTTTTTATATTTCAAATAAACTTCCGTTTGAGGTAAATTAGGAATATTAATATAATGATAAGACATATAAGGATCGCTAAAATCCTTGCTATACATTTTTTCTTTTTTTCCTAAAACAGGATCAATATCCTGAAAATTATTTTCTTTTGCTTTTTTTATAACATACTCAGATATTTTCAAAAAATCATTTTCTGATATCCAATCTCTTAGAGATCCAAAATATTCTTTATCATATTCATCATTTGTCACAACAAGTTTCTCAATTTTAGGAATAATATTTATCTTCTGATGGTTCTCAGCAGGATTATCTTTTTCATGACAACCCATTAGTGCAAAAAAACATAATATCAATAAAGCATGTTTAGTTACCATTTTATATAATCCAAATCATTCATTGCAGGAAAATACTCTTTAATTAATTTTTTAGGATCTTCTTTCGTATATTTACTTGGATCTGTTGGAAATACTTTATATGGTGTTCCTGCTTTTTTTGAGAAGCACTGCTTCGCAAGATTAACTGTTCGAAGTAATTCATTTCGCGCTAGCGAGCTGATCTTTGTATCTTTCCATGGTTTCGCATTTTTTCTAGGTGGAATCACCGCATGCGCTTGCCGATCTGCAATGACCTGACGACATTGTTTGGTGTCATAAGCGCCATCGGTATAAACAGAGTCAATCTGCTCATCTTGTGGAATCTGATCGAGTAAATCACCAAGCACTTGTGAATCACTCACATTAGTTGTAGTGAGTTGAATGGCGCGTATTTGAAGGGTTTCAGCATCTATACCAATATGAAGTTTACGCCATTGGCGACGATATTCAGGTCCATGTTTCTTCCTTTTCCATTCACCTTCACCTAAAAAATTTAGACCGGTAGAGTCTACCAGCAAGTTAAGCCCACCACTGCTTTTTTTGATAATTAATCGCAATATCAATATGTTTTTGTCTTCTGCAAAGCGTACAGTAATCTGGTGCGGTCCAATTTAATCCACAAAGTTTAATCAGACTTTGCACAAAGCCAGTGACCATACGTAAAGATAGACGGAATAAGGATTTAATCATTAAGCAGCATTGGATAGCTGCGTCGGAGTAGGTTTGATTTCGCCCTTGTTTGCCTTTTGATGGAGCATACCATTGCGTAGCAGGATCAAACCAAATGGCAATATTTCCGCGACTCATGAGTGCTCGGTTATATGCGGGCCAATTGGTTGTGCGATAGATTTTGTGTGTAGGCTTCTTCATTTGAAAATTATATCGCTGAAAAAGCCTTTACAGATAGGTTTGTGCAACAAAGCCGGTGAGACTACATAATTTTTTTAGTTTGGTTTACTACACAGCGGACAGAGTTGTCAAAGTTTGGATTAATTACCCCTTTAAATCTTTCAGGAAAATCTATTGGTTGTACTGGGTGAGCATGACTATGCCGTACGGTTAAGCGCTCTCCCATTTGTAGTGTTTGGCCATCTAGATGGTTTAGCACTACGTAAGGCATGGTTACAGAAGTGAATTTACAAACGGGGACTAATTTTATTGGTGTAATTGCGGCAACATTTGGCAAGGTTGCGGATGTGTTAAACCGTCAGCTTCAAATGAAAGTATTGCAGGTTGGTGAATCAGCAAAATTAAGATATTTAAAAAGGTTGGACCACGAGAATCGCTCGCTTTGGTTTATATGGTGGTGCTACCATTTTTGCTGCTTTAGAATTTAAAAATGCTTGGATTTCTTTTAATCGAAATAATAAAACTAGCAAGATTTTTGATGGAGCATTTGGAATCTCGCTAATAGCTTCAACTTATCTTTTACGTAAAGGTACAACGTTTATGTCAGCTCGTTTACTGGGTTAGGAGCGACTGGATGGGGAGTTGCTTTAATTATAGTTGGTTTTGGAATTGATTATTATGCTGACTATAATCGTAGGCAACAGCTTATACAATGGCTTGAACAAAGTGCTTGGGGGGTATCTGATGCAGGATTTTCTTTAGATCAACTTGAAAAAAATTATATAATGGCCGTTGAAGAAGTTAGTAGTTCTAATTGAAGAATAGTAGATCTTAAGAAATAAAAGGAAGATTATGAGCGGTAACTATGGTTATGAGAATCAGAATTTAATACTAGGGTTAAAAATTAATCATGAAAGACCAAAGATATTAACTTATATTAATGAACGAGGATTGATTAATTTTAATTTAGATCCTAAAGAAAAATTAAAAAACAAGTTGATTCCATATTTTAATATCCAGCAAGTTAATGATGATTACCTAGTTTGTACTGATGCTTGGGACGAAATTAGAGGATTGCCATCAATTTTTTCTATATGGTTCTCCATCATATTATTAATAATCAGTTCTTCTTTACTTTTTTTTCTATTTTATGCACTTTTTAAAAATGAAATATCTTTTGCTCTTATAATAGGGACTTTTGCCCTGATTGGAAGTACTTATCTTTTAATAAAAATATTTAATATTTCATTCGGTCGCGAATTATTTGGCTATACACATTACCCGTTAATTTTTAACCGTAAAAAGCAAGAATTACACTATTTTGAGCCTTACCAAAAAAAATGGATTTCAGCTCCATGGAGTGATTATCATTTTTCTATAAATATTAATGAAAATCATGAATACGCTGTGAATGCTTCACTGATTGATCAAAATGAGATCATTCAACAAGTGGTCGTCTTTCCATTTAGATTTCGTAGCTTAAGTTTGGTTGAAGGTCATTGGGAGTTTTTTAGACGCTATATGGCGGGTGAAGACTTAGAAAAATTAAAAAATAATATTCATTACTATGCCCCGAATGTCATTGACCGTAAAGAGATAGCAAGAGAAACTTGGTTTAGACTTAAACTACTAAGATTTTCAGAGCGAGATTATTTCACAGATCAAGTGAAATTACCTTCAGACTTTAATTTAAATCTTTTGATTTTTGGTATTCCTCAATTCTTAATTAGAAGGCTTTGTGTGAGAACATCTAAAATCCCTCAAGTTCCTCAAGAATGGATCAATTAAATTTTAAATGATATTTTTAATCCATAGTTTTATTTAGCAAAGCTATTTAATTATGAGTATTGATAGGCTTTGTTGCACAAAGCTGTTCTTGAGGGCTTCTTCAGCAATATAATTTTCAAATGCAGAAGCCTACACACAAAATCTACCGCACAACCAATTGGCCCGCATATAACAGAGCCCTCATTAATCGTGGGAATATTACTATTTGGTTCGATCCAAAGACCTAGTGGTATGCACAATCACAAGGCAAACATGGACGAAATCAAACTTACTCCGATACTGCTATTCAATGCTGATTAATGATCAAATCTTTATTTAAATTGTCTTTGCGAATGGTCAAAGGCTTTGTGCAAAGTCTGATTAAACTTTGCGGATTAAATTGGATAGCTCCAGATTACACCACGCTTTGTAGAAGACAAAAGCATATTGATATTGTAATCAGCTACCAAAGAAGTATGCAAACTTGTATAGGGAGTTAGATAACGAAGGAACTAAGAAATTCTTGCGTTGGGATCAGTCGATTAAAACTACCAATATACGCCGTATGTTGAAGCAATCGGCATTGGTTAGAGACAATAACTTTAAAGGCGGACTCAAAGAATACGCCAAAGAAATGGGTAAAATCGGTAAGTTTGCGACACAATTAAAAATAGCTGGTTATGTGTCTATTGGTGCGGATGTTGTGAGTTCAAGCGTAAAAGTGTATGAAGCTGCACCTGAGGATAAAGCAAGAACAACGGTTGTTGAGACTGCTAAAGTTACCGCAGGCATTGGTGCTGGATTAGTGGTAAGTGCTATTGTTGTTGGTCTTGCAACTGGTGGAACTGGACTTATAGTCATTGGGATTGTAGCGTTAACGGGAGCTGGAGCATCTAAAGCTTTTGGTGATATTAGTGGGGATGTTGCTGGTGGATTGTATGACATTGTGGCTGATAAATAACAATGGATAAACTTATTTTAGTATTTCAAAAAATGCCTATGGGGGCACTAGCATTCTTTTTCCTTATAGCGATGTTTTTACTATACTTTGTTATGTATGTATATGTTTGTTTAAATTTGGGAGGGATTTGCAGGATTGCTTTTGGTAATGAAAGAAAGTACAAAGCACCATTAGAGCCTTTTGATTTTATATACATTAGCTTTATACCTACTACTTTTTGGAGGGAGCTGTTGCATTTAAAGAAAGGGATAAAGTTTAAAAGTCTTTATAGAAAAGATTTCTTCCTAAAAATGAATCAAGAGCAGTTAAAGAGCTTACTAACAAGCTTCCCAGTTTTTTTTATTTTACAATATGTGATTCTGTTTTCTGGAATTTTATTTATGTCACTAATGTTGGCGTCATATTATTTTGAACTAGGTTAAATAATTGTGTTAAAAGCCGAGATCGATAATTACATCTCGGCTTTTTATTAAGTTTTATGACTATGTGTTTATCGCTACGTATGTCGTGAGTTCAAGCATAAAAGTGTATGAAGCTGCACCTGAAGATAAAGCAAGAACAACAGTGGTTGAGACAGCAAAGCTAGGAACTGGAATTGTTGCTGGCACATTTACAGCAGCATTAATTGTCGGTTTGGCTACAGGTGGCACAGGATTAATTGTTATTGGAATTGTAGCAGTATCGGCTGCACTTGCTACGAAAGGTGCATCAGAAATTGCTGGCGTTGGTGCGGGATATATGTATGATAAAGTGGAAAGTATAAATGAATAAAATTATCAACTTATTGGTTTCAGATCATATATTTGCACTCTTTGCTTTTGGTTTCTTATTCTTTATTCTGTTGTGGGTCTTCTTCATAAGCCTTTATATTTATAGCAATATTTATCTAAAAGGAATTTGCAAAATTTTATATAAGAATGAGAAACGATTTACAAGATTGATGGAGCCCTTTGATTTCTTTCATTTGAGTATGTTGCCCAGTGCCTATTGGAGAGAAATATCAAATATAAAGTTTAATACTTCATTTAAAGCTTACTATGGGAATAATGTATATCAAAAAATAGGTGATTCCCAATTAAAAGAAATGTTGAAAAATTATCCCGTATTTTTTTATCTACATTATTTGATCATTGTGTCAGGTATTTTAGGTACTTTATTTATGCTTTATGCATACATTCATGCACATTATTTTTAAAAAGATTTGAAACTCTATCAAAAACTAAAACCGAGTTAATGTCTCGGTTTTTTCTTAAAATAGCAGGCTATGTGTCTATTACTACGGATGTTGTGAGTTCTGGTGTAAATGTATATGAAGCCGCGCCAGAAGACAAAGCAAGAACAACGATTGTTGAGACTGCCAAAGTCGGTACTGGTTTGGTTGCTGGAGCAGTAGTGAGTGCTATTGTGATTGGACTCGCCACAGGTGGAACTGGGTTGATTGTAATAGGTATTGTGGCTGCTTCAGGAGCAATGGCTACAAAGGGTGCTAGTGAAATTGCAGGATATGGCGTAGGTGAAGCCTATGACTATATTGACGAAATTAGGAATAAATAATGTTGGAAATTCTATTATCTATGTCTAAAGATAGACCTGGTTTATTTATTATTTTAGTTGGTATTTTATTTATTGTAGTGGCATGGGTGGTTATAATAAGCCTTTATATCTATATTAATATTTATCTAAAAGAAATTTGCAAAATTGTGTATAAGGATGAGAAACGGTTTGCAAGATTAATGGAGCCATTTGATTTTTTTTATTTAAGTGTTTTGCCTAGTGCATATTGGAAAGAGATATTAAATATAAAGTTTAATACCTCATTTAAAGCTTTCTATGGGAATAATATATATCAAAAAATAGGTGATTATCAGTTAAAAGAGTTTTTGAAAAATTACCCAATGTTTTTTTATCTTCATTATCTATTTATGCTATCTGGAATTTTAAGTTTGATCTTTTTGTTTCTTGGCTACTCTGTGGATCAGTATTTTAAAAAAAATTAGAGTTCTATCGAAAACCGAGGTTTCTTCTAAAAAAGCTAGTTATTTAATTGTCTTGCGACAGGTGGAACAGGATTAATTGTTATTGGTATTGTTGCTGCTGGAGCTGCTATTGCCGCTAAAGGTACATCTGAGATTGCAGGTCACTATGCTGGTAAATCATACGATTTAGTTGAAAAAGTTATGGAAAATAAATGATAGAATTTATTATTAAGTTATATAAAACTGAACCTACAACATTCATCGGAATGGTCGGGCTTTTATTCTTTATTTTATTGTGGATCTTCTTCATAAGTCTTTATATCTATACCAATATTTATCTAAAAGGAATTTGTAAAATTATATATAAGGATGAGAGAAAATTTAAAAGACTAATGGAACCATTTGATTTCTTTTATTTGAGTATGTTTCCCAGTGCTTACTGGAGAGAAATATCAAATATAAAATTTAATACCTCATTTAAAGCTTTTTATGGGAATGATAGATATCACAAAATAGCTGATTCACAACTAAAAGAAATGTTGAAAAATTATCCCTTATTCTTTCATTTACATTATTTGGTTATTATGTCAGGTATTTCAGGTACATTCCTCCTATTTTTTGCATACTTTTTAGAACAGTATCTTTAAAATTTAGAGTTCTATTGGGCTTTGTTGCACAAACCTATCTGTAAAGGCTTTTTCAGCGATATAATTTTCAAATGAAGAAGCCTACACACAAAATCTACCGCACAACCAATTGGCCCGCATATAACCGAGCACTCATGAGTCGCGGAAATATTGCCCTTTGGTTTGATCCTGCTACGCAATGGTATACGCCATCAAAAGGCAAACAAGGGCGAAATCAAACCAATCATGATATGAGCCATCGATCTGGATCAGCTCACCGAAGCAATCACGATTATAGCGTGGCTGGTATGGGCGTTTAAGGCGCTTAGATCTCGGGATCCAAAGCTCATTGGCTGTCATCCAGCGACGTAGCGTTTCTACAGGAATATCTAGAGCAAACATACTGCTGAGTTTCTCATGAGCCAAGGTCGGCCCAAATCCCAACAGATGTTCAGAAATAATGGAGAGGCACTTTGATTTTAACAAGTCATCATGGCGACGATGACCAGGTTGACCACGACTAGCATGAGCCATACCTGAAACACCATCTTGATTGAGCTTGTGTAATAACCGGGTAATTTGACGGGTTGAAAGATTAAGGATTTCAGCAGCACGGACTTGAGTAATACGGTGATCTCGAACGTCTTGTAGAACAGCAAGGCGTTGAATTTCTTTGTCAGACATAGTGATCAGCATCCATATTTCATATCCAGTCCATGATGGTAAAACCATCATAAACTAGACATTTTTATTGGTGAGGATATAGATACTTTGATTGGGTTCTAACAGAAGAATTTCGTATAATATAGATTATGTTAAATGGACTCATATTTAGTAGAAATTTGAACCATTACATTTTTAATTTTTGCTTCACTTTTTCTTTTGTTATTCTTTACTTAATTAAAATAATTGGATCTAGCATGACTAGCCCTACTTTTTTACATCAACTGCCAGAAGAGCAGTTAAAAAAACTTTCTCAAAATGATATTCAAAAGATTCAGCAAGCAGAACAGCTCTATTGGGATCATAAACCGTATACCAAATTTTATGCTGCATTTAATGGAGCTAAAACAAAAAAAGGTGGGTTGATAAGAGCCTCTACCGACACCTATAAAGTCAAAGGCATTTCTTTAGCTCTAGTTGGTGATGAAGCCATATATGCTGATGGTTCAACTGCAAAAATTATCTCTGGCGCTGGCAGTGCTATCACTGTTCATGATCGATCCGCGGCACTCGTTGGTTCACCATTAGAAAATGGCGATGAAATCATTGATAGTCCGATCACATCACATATTTTACGTTTATATCATGATGCAATGATTCCTGAAGGATTTATGAATCCAACTCTTGGAGACTCAAAGAATGTCTAAAGGTTCTGGTATTCATGGTTCAACCACTGACCATGGTGGAGTAGTAATTTCAACTCAGTCACGTAGCTCACAAATGGGGAATCTATTTCTTCGAGCTGGTGATGGATTTGCCTGTCCAAAATGTAAATGTTGGTCAACTTTGATTAAGAGCAATGATCATGTGATTTTCGATGGGAAAGCTGTCGCTTATGTGGGTGATAAGTTCACGTGTGGCGCAACTTTAATGCCTAATCAAGTCCATGTCGTTGGTGATAGTGGTTCTTCTTATGGTTCATCTGCTGCTTCGAGTATTATTCCCATTGAAAATAGTTTTGTCGAAACTAATCAAGAAATAATACATGGTATGGTTTATCAATTATTAGATGAGCATTCTAATAAACCCGTAGCAAATATGTATTATAAATTAGTTGATCCTGATGGAAATGTTATTGAAGGAGAAACTGATGAAAATGGTCACACAAAAGAAATAACTACTGGATCAAGAGCACAAGATATTCAGTTCTTAACTTATGATCTTTCAAAACCTCTACCACCAATGGATTAAATATAATGGCTCAATATATAAATGGAAAAAATGTAGATTGGCCTGTTGAGCAGAAAGCCTGTGATCCTACAAAAATATTAACAGCTCCATTGTGCAATTCTTACATTAAAGTTGTTGGTTATTATATGGCAAGACCATATAACTTTATGATGGCAAAGGAATATTGGGAAGAAGTTACTAATGATATTGAACTCTTATTAGCAGCTAGATTTGGTCTCGAATATGATATGAATAAGGTTCCAGAGGAAATGTGGTATAGAGCATCTTTTCATACTCAACATTATATTAATTTTCAAAAATATGTGAGACAAAATGCGCTTAAAGACGCGGCAAAATTAGTTGCAGAATTTCAGTCTGATACGTTTGCTTTAAGAACAACTAAGTCTATAGGTGGGTTTTATGATATTGCTCAATTAATTTTAGATGTCAAAGATAAGATTAGTGTTGCTAAAACTGTGGTAGATACAAGGCAATTAGTTGAAAATCAAGGGCCTTTAACGATTAATAGGGCTATGTATAAAAAAGTTTTTAATCAAGATTATCATGCTGGAATGTTAGAGTTACTTAGAAAAGATGGAACTTATAAGGGTGATGGATTGAATGAAAGCTATAAAAAATTAGGTTATTAATATGAATAAATTAATGGTATTAGTCTTAAGTTTTCAGTTAAGTAGCTGTAGTTTCGCTAATGAATATAAGGATAATCTTAAAGCTGCTCAATTGGAAGCAGAACATTCAGCAAGTGTTGTACTAACATTTTTACCCTATAATTTGAAACTTATTAATAAATTAGATTCAAAAACACCTATAGATCTAAAAGATACTATATTTAGACATGTTTTATTTCAAATAGCTTCACTGAAAGGCTTAGAGGAAGCAGGAAAAGAAGGATTTTCTGTTAATGAACAAATGACATATAGACCACATATTGCAAATGATTACTGCTTAATTAACAAATTTTTAATATTATATAAAGAAAAAAATCCAAATGCGGTACTACCTACAGATAAAGATACTTTTGATTGGATTAATCATAAACAGGAACTTTTATTGAAGTATTTAGAAAATAGTAAACTACCAAAAGATACTTTATATGATTGTAAAACATATAATTTTGAGAAGGTAATTAATTAACATAATGGGCATTATACGAAATGCACAAATTGAAACATATAAAAATCAAAAACTTATGATATAAATTATTTGCTCGATGATGTTCAAAAGCCGACTTGGAAACAAGTCGGCTTTTTTATGAGCGGTTTTGGAGTGTTTTGCCAATAATTTTGACTAAAAATTACACCAATTGGGTTGAGTGATACAATTTTGTGATACATTATTGTATATACAAATTTGAATGTTTTTTATGAAACAGTATTTTGAATGGGATGAGGCTAAGAATCGAAAGAATCAGAAAAAGCATGATATCTCTTTCGAAACTGCAAGCCTTGTTTTTGAAGATCCATTAAGGATCTCAATCCAAGACAGACATACCGATGGTGAAGAACGTTGGCAAACCATTGGACGAGTTAAAGGCGTACTAATGTTATTGGTGGCTCACACCATTTTTGATGAAGATGACTGTGAAATCATACGAATCATTAGTGCAAGGCAAGTGACTAAAGCGGAGCGAAACAAATATGAGCATGGTTAGATACTCACGCAAAGAGCTGAATGAGAAATTTAGTGAGAAGCAAGATGCTGAAATTCAACGCTTGCTTGCTAAAGGCACGGTTCCGGATGATCAGCTAGATCTATCAGATATTCCTGAAATTACCGATTGGAGCAGTGCTGTACGCCCAAATCAATTTTACCGCCCAGTGAAGCAACAAACTTCAATTCGGTTAGATGCTGATGTACTTGCTTGGTTCAAAGCACAAGGCAAAGGTTATCAAACACGAATGAATGAAATTTTACGGGATGCTATGCTGAAAGAATTAAAAAATCATCAATAAAAATGGGAGCTTAAGCTCCCATTTTTGACTTCGCATAACGTGTATTATGTTAACTTTAATTAGATTTCAGATTATAACCAAAATCTAACTTTTCTAAGCTAACTTCTTCTGTAAACAAAATCCCTAATAAATATTTGAATCTTTCATATCTATCAAAAATTGTTGGAACTACCCAATCTTCATTTAGTGTATACAACTCATGTTCTTTATAAATTTCAAAATCATTCCAATTTGGAATAATCATTAACTGGGTAATTCTCATTATTCCACACAAAATATTTCTAGGAATAGCCACATTATTGGAATAATGATAATTGATGCTTAAAAGATCTTTTTCTAACTTCCAGTATTCCTTATCAGACCAAACACATTCATCAATCCATAAACCTATAAAACAATTAGGATCATAGTCATCTAAAAACGTAACATTCCTATTGAAATTTTCTAACACGCTATTTAATCTCCAACTTTCTTCATATTTACATCAAAAGTCCCATTTCTAGTACTTTTTCTATTTAATGCATCCACACTACTTGCTTCTTTCCAAGCTCCACCAATGTGTCCTGTAGTATCGGCTTTGTTGCATAAATATGTAAGCATCTGATTTAAATAAATTTAATTTTGGATCAAAAAATAATCAAAACCTTTAAAATCATATAGTTATGAAATCTTTGTGCAACAACGCCTTGGTGTTCTAGTAATGTTAGGTGCACTTTTTTTGGATGTAACTCTGCAAATAACCCAAGTTTCGCTCAAAATATTTCTTGCTTACCTAATTTTTTAAATGTGGAAGTCGGCGGACAAAGTGCTTCAAGTTTTCCATCCTTTTCCCCTTCTAAAAGAATTACGTCTTTTGCTAGAAGTAACGATTTAGCTTGGTCTGTTGCTGATACTTATATGGTAGATTCAAAACCAGGAAAAGGTAAACAAGCTCATTTTTTTGGTGTAAAAGCAGAACCTATGAGATTTTATAAGAATGGAAACTTACTCTATGAAAAAGATCAATCTTTTTTTAATTATGATCCCAAACCAAAGGCTATATTAAGAAGATAAAATGAAAAAAATAATTTATCCATTGATTTTTATAATCTTATTAATTTTTTCTAGCGTATTTATTTGGAATAGGATACAAAAAACTATGAACACAGAGCCTACACTTAGTTTTAAAATTTTAACTGATCATCATATAGATAAAGAGATTCAAATAAATATTAGAAAAATTAATGATATGAACAACATTAATTCAAATAAGAATCATATGTTTACACTACTAAGAAATGGTATCTATTATCCACTAAATAATAAATATGATTTTAAAATGTATGAGATATTTGTCAAAAAGAATAATAAATTTGCTTATATTTCTGGAGAAAATATTTATTTTATTGAAGATGAATATTCAATAAGAGGTAATAACGATAGAAGTAGTGAGGTTTTAATTTATCCATATGAAAAAGATGGTGATATTTTTTTTAAATATAATCAATACCATAATAGCAATAAAACAGAGCATACAAAAAAATTTAGGTTAAAAGAATCATATAAATTTAATAGCCATATTTTTAATGAACAAACAAAATTAGAGGATTTTAGTTTGGTTAATATTCCTGAATAATGTCATAGAGTAAGCTAAATTAACATAATACGCGTTATACGAAATGCTTGAATTTTCCTATAATTATCAATATCTTAACTAAAGCCGTTCCAGTAAACAGCGCACTGGAACGGCTTTTTTGTTGAATTTTACTGTTCCACGCCTGTTCTTTAATCAAAGTTCCACATCTTTGTGTAGTTTCATTTAACCCTAAAGCAGAAAAAAATGTCCAGATAAAACAAGAATAGATGTCCAAGTATTATTGATTTTACATCAAGAGACAGGCTAGCCTAATTCTAAAGGATTAAAAATCCTATACACATATGAGCTCTATTCAAATAATTTAAGGCAACATCGAACCCTATAAATTCAAAGGTATTCAAAAATCACTATAAAAGTTTGCTATATAGCGAACAAATTTCTAGGGTTAGAATTGATATGGCTTCAAGAGAAGAAATAGGTAAAGAAATACGTTTGGCAAGAAAAGCTCTGGGCTATACACAGAAAAATCTTTCAGAAAAAACGAACGTTAATAAAACAACAATTTCAGAGATAGAAAATGGCCACTTTACAGGCTCATTTAGCATATTTGAATCTATACTTAATGCAGTAGGCCTGCAATTTGAAGTGAATAAAAACAAGTATAAATTTCCGCACTGGGATGAAATTGAAGCAATGTTTGCGGAAGATGATGAATAAATTGTAAATCGGTACTGAATAAGGTATCAAGAAAGGCAAAGAGCTGCCCATCGACCTCATTACTCCAGACCACTTGTGTCAGATATTCCAGATTGAACTGATAGCAAATCACGGTTCCTCGCGACACCACGCGAAACTGATTGAGCTTAAAGCAAGTTGTTAGACTCTATTAGATTGTAAATGTCTAATTAGACTTCTTTAATCTAATAGGATCTAATCAGGCCAATAAAGTACCCTCCTTACCGACTAAGTCGGTTTATTTTATAACTCCATTATTTTGTGGTTTAATACACATATATAGACATAAGACCCAATATTATGGATTTAATATTCAAAAAACCTGAAGAAGTTGTTACTTTATTATGTGAAAGGCTTCGTAAGGAACGACTTTATCTGGAAATGACTCAGGCAGACGTCGCTACACGTGCTGGTATTGGTGTAAATACAGTATCTAATTTGGAAGCTGGTCGAAATGTTTCATTTGAAAATTTAGTACGCGTTGCCATGGTACTGGGTCGATTAAAAGAATTAGAGGAACTCTTTAAACCTCATTTAAACAGTGTAGATGACATTCTCCGCTATGAGAGCAATACGGCTCGCCAACGTATCAAAAGGAAATAAATCCATGCTCAAAAAACTTAATGTTTACTACAATGGATGGGGTGAATATTGGCTTTGGGGTACACTGGTCTCCTCAACCGCAATCACAGGTCGACCATTAATCGCCTTTGAATACAGTGCAGAAGCGATCAGTAAAGGTTTAGAACTTTCCTCTTACCTACTTCCGTTAAAAGGTGACCCATTAAGAACGAACTTTCCTGCACATCAAATGGGATTGCCAGGTCCTATATATGATGCCCTACCCGATGGTTGGGGCATGCTCCTTATGGATCGCTTATTTAAAAAAAATGGACTCAATCCAGCACGGATTGGGCCATTAGAAAGACTAACGTATATTAATACACATGCGATGGGGGCATTATCCTTTGAACCTTCAGCACCTGAGTTAGCATTAACTGAAAATATTCCACTGCTTAAACTCGCCCAAGAAGTCCAGGAAGTTCTCAAAGGAGAAGGTGCTGAATTTTTACAGCATTTATTAGTTATGGGTGGATCACCACAAGGTGCAAGGCCAAAAGCACTCGTCTATCGTGATCCTGTCACCAACGAATTCTCAACAGTTAGCTCACATCAACATGAAGCCTGGCTGATCAAATTTCCCGCTCAGCAAGAGCATCCTGAAGTTTGTGCAATTGAAGCTGTTTATGCAGAATGTTTACGTCATTGTGATATTGACACCCCTGATACTCAATATTTTACTCTTCCGAATGGATTAACCGCATTTGCATCAAAAAGATTTGACCGCCATGATGGTATGCGTATCCCTATGCAAAGTTTAGCTGCCTTCACCGGAGCTGATTTTAAATCACCAGGGAGTTTAGACTACAGTAACTTTCTTCGCGCTGCACACTTTTGCACCAATGATGTTCGCGAAAAAGCAATTGCATTCAAGCGAGCTGTTTTCAATGTAGTCTTCAATAATCGAGATGATCATTGCAAAAACTTTTCATTTCTGATGTCTCAAAATGGGCAATGGAAACTCGCCCCTGCCTATGATGTTACTTTCTGTGAAGGGCCAGGTGGATATCATCAAATGGATATCATGGGTGAGGCACTGGATATTCCTCGACAAGCTCTTGTAAAACTTGGTACTCAGGAAGCAGAACTTTCTGCTCAAGAAGTCGATGAAATTATTGGCTCTATTTGTAAGGTTGCAATCCGATTCAGCAATATCGCTCATGATCTATTACCTGGACAAATTCAAGCAGAGACTCTGCAAATGATCCAAAATAGGATTGAGCATAATATTCATTTATTGAATTGAATAGGCTTTGTTGCATAAATATGTAAGCATCTGATTTAAATAAATTTAATTTTGTATCAAAAAATAATCAAAACTTTTAAAATCATATAGTTATGAAATCTTTGTGCAACAAAACCGACTTAAGGTAAACATAATAATTAAGGCTTATCTAGATAGCCTAACATCTTAATGTCATGCTTATTACTCTTGAAAGCATCTATGTCTTTAAAGGAATTTTCTGAAATAGCTTCAATACTGGGCGTTATATTACTTGAAGAAATGTAATATAAATCATTAAATTTTTTAATAAAAATTTTTATAGAAGTTACATTATTTCCCATAACTAAAGAGTTTGTATACTTCATTTTTGCATACTTATTTCCATATTTAGCGTAGATATAATAATCACTATATTTATTGATTTTAGTATTTCTATAATCTTGAATCTGAGCATCCTTATATAAAAATAAATACGTATTTGTCTGACCAATATGTTTACTTGACTCATAACCATTTAGTAAATAACCATATGTATTTATTATTATTTTTAAATTATCTTTCCTTACATCTTCATCTAAGTCAATACTGATCTGAGTTTCATATTTCTTTTCAAAATTAGTAGCTATTACCATAATTAGGCCTATAAGGATGATAAAAATTCCAATTTTTTTCTTCAATTTACGTTATTCCTATGATCATTAAATTGATTTTGGAATGCTGTTTCTATTAATACACCATTGATAAATTTTTTCATGGGTAGAGCAGGTGGAGAAAATAGTGGCACACCACGAGTTGCAGCAAAACCATCACCTGGCGTAGAAGCCACCATATAAGTAGTGTTGACTGTCCAACCAGTTCCCATATTTCTTAAGACACTACTATCTCTCTTATCTGGATAAAATGAAGGTTTTGCAGGTCCAGTTTGTCCCCATACTTGTACATTTTGAAAATTAGAACATTCAGATAAATCTTTAGCAAACACTCTAACAACTTTGTCATCAGATGCTGTATTACAACCAAACATCACAAAACGAGCAGTTGGTGCGCATTGAGCATTTATTGTTGACCATCCAGATAAAGCCATTTGCTTTTCACTGACTGGATCAAAAGATGAATTTGATGATATTGATTTAGAAATAGAAGAATAAGAGAAAATTATGGTTGCTCCAGTTATTGCTGCTGCTGTTTATGTTGTACTTGCATTTTTATTAAGAGCTTTACTCTATGTCCTAAAAAAGTTATTAAATCAGGCAGCTAAAGCTACCACCGAACTGGTAAAAAAACATCTAATTACCTTTTTGAAAGATATTGGCGCAGATATAGCCCAAGAGTTGATTGAGTTTATTTTTTTCTTTTGCAACAGAAGTTGCAACGGATATTAAAAAAGAGCAAAGAGGTTCAACAACACCACAACCGAGTGGTTCAACTAAACCTACAGCACCTTCACAAGCTTCAAGGGTCGGGGGCGTAGTATGAGGTTTACACCAAGAAACCAATTTTATTTAAATCAGTGATTTGTATAGTTTGCTGTTTTAGCAATCAGATTGGTGGTGTAACAGGAAAAGCCCCAAGAAAAGAAACCATGGCTGATAAGGTGATTAGTTTATGGGGGGTACGCCATCTTAGACAAAAAGCGGTACAAGTGATTTTTGCCTTGGTAGATATTGTGATGGAACATAAATGTCCAATTAAAGCAGAAGTGATTTATGACATAAAAAGCAAACAACCATTGATGGTTTCAGGGGCTAATCCTCCGCGACATAAATTTATGGAAACCCCAGGAGGAGATCATCGAATAGGGGCTGATGTCATTGTGGTGAAAGATATTATGAAAGTGCCAACGATTGATAATATTTTACATTGGGTCGAAATTAAGTTTTTGGACAGCAAAGACCCTCCTGATCAAAAACAAATGACTAACTACACAAGATTTTTAGGTAGTAGCACAAAACTTGCGATGATTCGAGTATCTGCGGATCCCAAAACAAGTGATTGTGGTTGTAAAGCAAGGGCTGTACCACAAAATACGCAAAAGCCAAGCAGTACCATACAAGGGAAAAAAACTAGTAAAGCCAATAAAATGCGTGAAATTTGGGACATTATTGTGACTAATGCAGAGATGATCCTAGACAGTATCGTGGACAATCGGTCCCTCTAAATTCTTGAAATAATTCTGTTCAAAAGCTTCTGGGCTTAACCAGCCATTTGCAGAATGCCGTCTAATTCGATTGTAGTAAATCTCAATATATTCAAACAAGACAGCATTGGCTTCTTTTCGGGTAGTAAACACACTCCCGTGTACCACATGACCTTTCAATGTATGAAAGAAGCTTTCCGTCACCGCATTATCCCATGAGCAGTATACTGCGCAAGGCCTCGTCTAGACATGCTTTGAATGCAGTTATTCGTCAACAATAGCGCTCTAAAATCTCGACTACAGTATTGTGAGCCTTGGTCAGAATGGACCATAACATCCATTGGATACCCCTTACGAGCCATTGCATAATTAAATGCATCACACGTCAATTGACGGTCTATTCGATGGCTGGTTTGCCAACCCACAATACGACGACTAAATAAATCTAGTATCACGCATAAGTAAAACCAACCTTCTTTGGTGTGAATATACGTTATGTCGGTCGTCCAAATTCTATTTGGCCGAGTGACTGTAAACTGGCGATCTAACAAATTCGGTGCCGTCGGCAAACGATGATTTGAATCAGTTGTATGCTTATATTTGCGGGAAATCTTGCTGCGTAAACCAAGCTTTTTTAGCATCCTTCCAACTGTACGTTCACTCATGCAGTAACCTAAATCATGCATGTCATGAACTAATGAAGGTGCTCCTAAGCGAGCATGGTGTTGCCAATATACAGCTTTTAAATCAGTATATTTTTGAGTAGCGTAAATCTGTCGCTTCCGCCAAGCATAGTATCCCGAAGTGCTAACACCTAGGCATTTACAGGCAGATGAAACCTTAATTTCTGTCACAGCTAGACCTTGAATTACCGTGTACTTTTCTTGGCATGATCTGTTAGGAAGTACACATGCGCCTTTTTTAAAATGTCATTGGCTTCCCTGAGTTGTTTGACCTCTTTCTCTAAATCTAGAATGGGCTGTTGTTCTGGTGAGAGTTGACGTTTACTTGAACCTGTTGGGTTAGCTTCACGAATCCATTTATCTAATGTTGAATAACCCACACCTAATTTCTGGGCGATTGCAGCTACAGACTCGTGTGAGTTTGAAAGCGCATAATCAATTGCTTGCTGTTTAAATTCTGGACTAAAGCGTTTAGCCATTTTTACATCTCCAAAGTTAACGTTACGTTATCTTTAGAGGGAAGTACTGTCCATTATTTTGGCTAAGATCACTGTTTATGTACAGACATTGCAAACCTATGAAACATTACCATGTCATCTATGCGCTGTATGGCCTGCGTTTTTAATGACATACGTTCCATGACGCATTCACCTAAAGGATAACGACTTACTTCCCTGAGCATTAACCTTACATTGCTATTAGTTTCACAAAATTGCTCCATTTCCAAAAGAATTTTCGGTTGATCCATTACTTTACCTTTCTTTTATTTCTCACACTTACACAGCGCACTTCCTCTCAAGTCAATTTAAATTATGCACCAACCCTGCAAATAGGCTCAAGAGCTTAAAATCTCTTACAAATATAATTTAAAAACACCCATAAAACACTGCTTAAGTCGGTTAATCGGTATATAATGACCGTATTGAGGAGATTTTTCATGAAAAGAGCAGCAAGTGATTTTATGCTTGAGGGTGTTGAAGATCTGTTAGTTCAGATCGGGAGTAACATTAAAACAGCACGCATGAACCGGAATATGACGATTAGCGAATTGGCTAACCGTGTGCATGTGGATGAAAAGACAATCTCACGACTTGAAAGCGGCAAACCCAGCTCTAACCTAAAAAATCTTATTTCCATTCTCGTTGTATTTGGCTTGGAAGACAGTTTGCTTAGTATTGCGAACCCACAAAATGACGAAGTTGGAAAAGCACTCGCTACCAAAAAAGTTCGAGTCCGCGCTAATAATAAATCAGAGGATATGAGTGATGACTTCTAAAAACCTATCCATGCAAGAAGAAATTAAGAGCTGCTACATTTTTTTGGATACAGGCGATACGCCGCAAGTTGTTGCTCAATATGCGCTCAAAGATTCAATCTATAATTTTATTTATGGTAAGAGCTATTTGGATCTCAATAACTCATTTGAGCTTGATCCAATTAACCTACCATTTATTACACCCAACACGGCGTACACCACTGCAGCTAAAGATGGCTTTGGCGTACTTGCAGATGCTACGCCCGACAATTGGGGTCGTAAGCTTACGTTAACCCAGCACACTCGCGTACCACTCAATCAAATTGAATGGCTTATTGCGGCACGTGGTAATGCAGTTGGGTGCTTAGTGGCGAGTTTGTCTTCTAAAGCGGTCAAAACCGTTGGCAAAGAATCCTTTGTTAAATTCTCTGACTTACAGGCTTACTTAAAATTATCTAAAGCAGTTGATCAGCACCAAGACCCGAACATGATCAGCATGATGACCGATAATTATTTATCAAAACTCATTCACCATGGGTCATCAATGGGGGGTGCGCGACCTAAAGTGGTCGTACAGCACAAAGGCATTGAGTGGATTGCGAAATTCAATAAATCCGATGACCTCTTTGATAATGCAAAAGTTGAATATGCATCAATGAAGATGGCGCAAGCTTTAGGTTTGAATGTCAGCAATGTCGAGCTTGAAGAAGTTGAAGGCAACCCTATTTTGCTTGTTGAGCGCTTTGATCGTAACTGCCCTGAGCGAAAGAAACACTACATCAGCGCACACAGCCTTATGAACATTCGTAAAGTGCGCGTAGACGACTTAAAGATGTCTTATATGCATTTGTCTAAGATCTGCAGTCAAATTTGCCATGACGCAATCAGCAATCAATTAGAGCTATATAAGCGCATGGTCTTGAATGTGATGATCAGTAATACAGATGATCATTTAAAAAACCATGGCTTCTTAATGCATGACATGAAAAATCATCATTATTCACTCAGCCCTCTATTTGATGTTCTACCGCACGGATCTCGCGCATCTTACCCAAAAGAACATGCGATCGCCGTGGGAGAAGAAGGCCGAATCGGAACGGCGCAAAATCTATTGAGTCGCTGCAATGCCTTTGGGTTAACCGAGTTTCAGGCAAAAGAGATCATAAAGGATGTTCGAGATGTACTTGAGTCAAGAGATGAATTCTTTAAGGATGCTGAAATGAGCGACTACCAAATGAGACAACTGGACCATTACTACAATCTAGGCAACTAAAAAACCGCCCATTTGAACTGAACCCCAAATCTTGGACAGTTTAGTTAACAACAGGATTGAGTTCTGAATTGAACAAGGCTCAATCCTTTTAAATTTAGTTGTATTCTTTCATGATTATAATAATGGATGTAATCATGAATTGTCCGTTGCATCATTGAGGTTCTTACCTGTTCCCATAAATGTGATTGGAGCACTTTCCTCAATCTCAGTTTGTCCCCAACGCGCACCTAAAGCTTTCACTTTTTCACGCTCTTCCTTGGTAAATGGATGTGCCATTGGTGGTAAGTCATCTGGTGCTTGAAGTAAAATTGGGCCGTCAATTGTTAAGCCTTTAATCACTTCTACTTGTAATTCTGTTTCGCCTGAAACGTCCATGGCATGTCCTGCAATTTCACCATTGCCTTGTTGCGCATGCATATCCCCCATGTAGACACCTGCACCTGGTACTTTCACAGGACAAATCAAAATACAGCCTGGATGAATCGAATTGGTATCCATGTGACCGTCTGTTTTGGCTGCGATAAGTTCTTCATCAGTCATTCCGAATTTATGCGGTGCATCAATCAAATACTGACCAAAGTCGTGGCAGTTTTGAGAGTCTGGTAAGTCACGTGAAGGTGTCGTACTAATATTTCCGAGGAATGGACGCATATGCGCAGCAACCCCAGGCATAATAGCCTGAAGTGCTGACACCCAGGCATTTACAGACAGAAGATACAGTGACTCCATTCACAGCTAGATCTTGAATTACCGTGTACTTTTCTTGGCATGATCTGTCAGAAAGTACACATGCGCTTTTTTTAAGATGTCATTGGCTTTCCTGAGCTGTTTGACTTCTTTCTCTAATTCTAGGATCCGCTGTTGTTCTGGTGAAAGTTGACGTTTGCTTGAACCTGCCGGATTGGTTTCACGAATTCATTTATCTAATGTTGAATAACCCACACCTAATTTCTGGGAGATTGCAGCTACTGACTCGTGTGAGTTTGAAAGTGCATAATCAATTGCTTGCTGTTTAAATTCAGGACTAAAACGTTTGGCCATTTCTTGTATCTCCAAAGTTAACGTTACGTTATCTTTAGAGGGAAGTACTGTCCATTATTTTGGCTAGGATCAGTTTCAGTTTTTTCATTTTTCCTCCTAGATAACACTACCTAGAAGGGCTCTTCTGTAAAATAATATATCATCTTTCATCCTACGAATTACACATTCATATTTAAAAGTACCACAAAGTAGTATAAAATAAACTACTACAAGGTAGTATAAACACAAGCAATGTATACAATATGTGAAACCCCTTTATTTACCAAATACTGTCTTGTTTATTGAACTCAGGAAGAATATGAGGAATTTAAAACATTCTTGGCATTAAATCCTGAGGCCGGGGATGTCGAACCTAATTCGGGTGGCATTCGTAAGATCAGATGGACTAGCGGTGGTCGAGGCAAAAGTGGTGGTGTCAGAGTCATCTACTTTAATCGTTTAACGAATGGAGAGATTTGGTTATTAACCTTGTACAGTAAAAAGCAAACGGTACAACTTAGTAAGAAAACCCTTCAAGTATTCGTGGAGAAATTAAATGACTCGTTTAATGACTGAAAAAGAACTAGAAGCCTTTGAAGCAACAAGAGATATTGAGGCTGAAATCTTACAAGGCATCGATGATATGTTGGCAAATAATGCTGCAAAAAGAACAGTAATTACTGAAACAGATGTAGCTTTAGCACGTAGAAAGGCACAGCTGACACAAGAACAGTTTGCTAAGCTCCTTGGTGTTTCCAAACGTACATTAGAATCTTGGGAACAAGGTGTGAGAAGACCTTCTGGTGCAGCAACATCATTAATTAGGTTATTTATTGTTGATCCAACGTTTGTAAAGGAAAGTTTAGCTAAATTTACATAGCTATTAGTAGAGAGCTATTTCCTTTCAGTATATTTGAGCATGATTATGAAGCATTTAGGATTTGTAGGAAAATTGACTGAATATATTGGATATACTCATGTTGAAATTATTAATAGCTCTTTACGACTATCTTTCAAAGTATCATCGAGAAACAACTTAGAAGAAATGTTCAAAAAATGGTCGAAAATAACTATGATTTACTAATGGAAACATCAGAGAAAATAGAATTTGAATTAGATAGTGATGTTCTTAAAAAAATTGAAAAAATATCGGAAGAACAAGGTATTGAGTTTGAAGAATATGTGCAAAACACTTTGATTAAGCTCATTAACCAATGTGAATTGATTGCCGATCAGCCTTAGTTTAGGGGGGTGATTCATAGACATCATTTCAATCTAATGGGTGTCTATGAACAGAGAAATTCAACAAAGACTCGTATGGGTTAAATTATTTGAAGAGACCAATGATGCTGGCCTAGTCTGTCGGAGATGTGGCATTTCCAGACCAACGTTACGCAAGTGGTGGAAACGATATTCTGAGCAAGGTATTGATGGGTTAAGTAGCCAGAGTAGACGTCCCTTAAAATCGCCAAATACTAAAATCAGTGCTGAGCTAGAAGTCTAAATATTAGAAATACGTTCAGCCAGAAATCTTGGTGCCCGACGTTTGCAAACAGAATTGATGAGGCTGCACGGAGTCTCGCTGTCCTTAGCGTCTATCCATAAAGTACTATCCTCCCATCAAGCCAAACCAATAAAAATTTCGTCGTAAAGCAGATTTTATTCGTTATGAACGCCCATTACCAGACGATAGAATTCAAATGGATACCTGTAAACTGGGTCCTGGGCTATATCAGTATACATCTATCGATGACTACACACGATATCGCGTTTTAAGGATATATAAACACCGAACAGCAGCGAATACTCTCGACTTTTTAGATTGCGTAATTGAAGAAATGCCTTTTCCCATACAGCGAATACAGACCGATCGAGGGCGGGAATTCTTTGCTGAAAAAGTACAGAAAAAAATGATGCAGCATGGGATAAAATTTAGGCCAAATAAACCAGGTTAACCTCATCTGAATCACAAAGTAGAGCGCTCACAAAAGACTGATAAATCTGAGTTCTACGCTACTGTAGATATTAATTCTGAAGCTATCCAAGACAAGCTAGCCGAATTGCAGCATTACTATAACTGGATGAGACCACATTCAGCTTTGAAAGGTAAAATACCGATGGAAAGGTACTTTGAATTATGTGAAGAAACTCCTTTCTCAGACGAGGTTCTGAAGCAATACAACCCATCCAATGAACGGATTAAACATGCCAATTACAAAATGGATTTAGAGATCGCTAAATTGAAACGATCTCTATGAATCATACACATAAAAGGTGTCTTGTGTGCCTAAATAGCCTGGATGAGCTGTTTCGATTTCACCACAAGCAACGTCATCCTCATGCTTACGTTCAAGTGCCGCAATCTGCTAATCATTTAATTCAATACCATCCTGTGCCACTTTAGCCTCAAGTGCTTTTAAACGCTTCTTAAAGTTTTCTAAATCATGACGAAGCCATATAGAGCGAACCCCACTCCCTGAAACGAATACACCCTTCTTGCGTAATTCATTACTAGTATGGTGCTGACCATATGCGGGATATTGAATTGCGAAATCAATAACAGCCTGTTCAGTAGCATCATCTACACGGTTTTTTAAATTTGGTACTCGACGGGATTTATTGATCAGTGCGTCAATATCACCAGACTTCACTAACTCTTGATAGCGATAAAATGTATCTCTTGAAACACCCATCACTTTGCATGCTCTGGATACATTCTGAAGCTCTTTAGCTAAATTGAGCAGACCTCTACTTTGTGTTTAATGATTTGATTGTTAGTATGCAACATAAGAAAGTTACCTTTATTTGATTAAGATTTCGACACCTTTATCAAAACGGGTAACTTTCTCTTTTTCAAGAAGAATGTACGATCAAATCTGAACTAATACAAATTAGATATTGATTCTATTTTTTTTAGTGCATCCCCAGCATCTCTATAACCATTCTCAAATGCCCGTTGAAACCAATATTTTGCTTTTTCTAGATCATTATAGGTATTCGCATACATATAACCCAAATTATTTTGAGCTATAGGAAAATTCTGGTTTGCTGCTTGTATATAAAGATCGAGCGCTTTTTTTTCATCTCTTGGAACTATAGCTCCTTCTTCATATATGTTGGCTAAATTGTATTGAGCATCTGGTAAATTTTGTTTAGCCGCATCGGTATACAAGCTAATGGCCTTATTGATATCTTTTTCAATACCATTTCCATCAAGATATGCATTAGCGAGGCTGAATTGAGCCCGAGCATATCCTTGTTTTGCAGATAAGTTATAATAATCTAAAGCTTTTGTTCGATCTTTATCTACATAATATCCATTGTCATACATTACACCTAAATTATACTGAGCTTCAGAAGAATTTAATTTACATGCTTCATTAAACCAATAATAAGCTTTAGCTTCATTTTTTTGTGTACCTATTCCTTTGAAGTACATACCTGCTAAATCATTTTGAGCAACTACAGAATCTTCATTTGCAGCTTTTTCAAAATATTCCAAAGCTTTTTGATAGTTTTGTTCTACACCATCACCTAAAAAATATTTTTGACCTTGTTTATATAAAGACTCTGATTTAACAAGATTTTTTTCTTTCTGAGGTACAGTCTTTGTACAACTATTAAGACCAAGTAAACTCAAAAATACTAAAAAAAAAGCTGTTTTTTTTACATTCATTTTTCATTCACTTAGTCAGAATAATTTATATGCCATTCTAGCATAGTGAATAGCCACCAAAATTGAACCGTACCGGGTTTGTCGGAGACATTTTTATTTAAGTTAGGCCACGTGACCTAACGGATTAATCTTATCATAGTACATTGCTTCAAACTCAAAAGGCGATACATAACCCAGTGCACTGTGTACACGCTTTTTGTTAAACCAATCTACCCAATTTAGTGTCGCAAGTTGTACATCCGCTAAACCTTGCCAATCTGCTTTTAAATATTCAATCACCTCTGTTTTGTATAAGCCATTTACCGTTTCAGCCAAAGCATTATCGTACGAATCACCGGTCGTACCGACTGACGCTCGTAAATTTGCTGCTTCTAGACGATTGGTGTAGCGAATAGAGAGGTATTGCAAACCTCTGTCTGAATGATGAATTACATTCTTTGGCATACCTCAATCATGCAAAGCTTGTTCTAATTCATCAAGTACCATATCTGTATTCATGCGTGTCGATACTTTCCATCCAACAATTGCTCGTGAAAACACATCAATAATAAATGCGGTATACACCCAATCTGACTTGGTTTGAATATACGTAAAGTCACTGACCTGAGAAGCACTGCTTCGCAAGGGTCAGGTCGATCAGCACTAAAATTACGTTTCACTAAATCATCTGCTTGTTTTTGATCCTCTCGGCTACGGGTGGTTTGTTTATTCTTACCACGCCAAACACCTTGTATATCTAGCTTTCGCATCAAGCGAACTACGGTACAGCGTGCTATCACATAGCCTTCATGTCTCAGTTGTTGCCAAACTTTACGAACACCATATCGGCCCAAACTTTCCTTCCAAATACGTTTAATTTGCTCTGCATGATGTAAATCATGCAGAGCACGTTTCGCTCGATGTTCTGGATTGTCCGCGAGATCTAAAGTTCGGTAATAGGTTGAAGCTGCGATCGGTAAAATCCTACAAATCGCATCAACACCATATAAGTCTTTATTGCTATGGATGAAATCCACTATTATTTGTGTGGGCGGTCGAGCTCCGCCTGGGCGAAAAAAGCAGCTGCTTTACGTAGAATTTCATTGGTACGCTTTAATTCTTTGATTTCACGTTCCATCTGCTTCATTTTTTCTTGATCTGATGCCTGTTGTACTTTGATAGGATTTTGTTGATCTAAATATTTTTGATACCAAACACGTAGTGTTTCAGGAGTACAACCTATCTTAGGCGCAATAGCAGTGATTGCAGCCCAATTCGATGGATAATCTTTTTCGGATTCAATTAGTAATTGAACCGCTCTTTCTCTAATTTCGGGGGTATATTTTACTTTTTTCATCGGGACATTCTCTCAGAAAGCTTGGTCTCCGACAAACCCGGTACGGTTCACTGTAGTTGCTTGTAATACCATTTGGAACGAATTGGATCAAACCACCTTCGCAGCAGGGACATAGAACGCCTCGAAAACTCGAATAAAATGTAATGATACAAACTTTAGGTATCTCATCCTATAGTATTA
Organism: Acinetobacter sp. YH12140; assembly: GCF_013418475.1. Lineage (NCBI taxonomy): Bacteria > Pseudomonadati > Pseudomonadota > Gammaproteobacteria > Moraxellales > Moraxellaceae > Acinetobacter > Acinetobacter sp. YH12140. The sequence continues at coordinate 5,986 of NZ_VPBZ01000009.1, read as the reverse complement.
TCATTCGCTGCAAAATATTCAATAAGAGATAGAAAAACAATATCACACTCTTAAAATAAAAAAAGCTGGTTGCAACCAACCAGCTTTTTATTGTACCCATGCCGAGGCATGGATTCAATTCACTTTATCCAATAATAATCTGTTGATTATCTAATAAAGTTTGTAAATTTACATCGGCAGCTTTATGCCCTTCAAGTACCAATAGGTTTGCCCAATCATGCGTACCTGCAGCACCATCACGGTCCACTTTCACCGTCGCTGTGCCATTCACATCTTCGACTTTAATGTACTGCCCGATATCGCCTTGATTGACATCCAGTAATCCTTGGAAGAATCCTTGGCTAAACTCAATCTTATCGGCATTGACATTCGCTCCAATCTTACCAACGGTAAAATCATTCCATGTATCGGTACCATTGCCAGCAGTCGCATCGGCAGCAACTAAAACATCATAGACTGCAGTATCACTACCTAAACCACCAACGAAAGTATCATTGCCTGCACCACCATAGAGGATATCGTTACCGGCACCACCCAGCAGATAGTCATTACCGGCACCACCAGCAATAAAGTCATTACCATCACCTCCCACCAAGTAATCATCTAAAGTCGTTCCAAAGATCGTGTCATCACCTGCACCACCGTTGTAGTATTGATAACCGATACCATCTACCGCCTGTGAAACACTTGATGAACCATTACCTGAACCTGAATAGGTCATGGTTTGACTCGTGCCATTACTGAAGTAAACCGTAATTGTGGAGCCTTTCATATCACTGGCATAACTGTCATTTCTAGAAAACCAGAAAGAACTATTATCTGTATCAGCAGCAAAATTAAACTCTTTACCTACAGTAAACTGCCCAGCCTTAAAGTCAATTTCTAAGAGTTCTGGTCGATCTGCATTTGTGCCTTTACGTTTAATCTCGTAACTTTGCACCATACTATTATTAATAATAGCTTTATGACTCGGGCTATCTGACTTAAACTGATTACCTTGTTTATCAGTATCTAAGCGTCCAGTATTGGCAGCACCAAAATGCACATCAGAAGTTTTAGAACCACTTAGATCAATCACCACTTTAGTAATTGAAGTATTTGGTTTGTCATTATGATATTGCAATGACCATGGAGTACCTGAACCTGTTTCGCCTTTGACAGTTGCGGTCAGCTTATGACCAACAAGGTCATTAGCAGCAGTTCCATTCTGAAACAAGTTATCTGTATTTTTGATATCTTTGTCTAAGCCTGTCGTTGCTTTATTAAAGTCAAGTACTTCTACTTCCAACGCTTTAGTTGTGGTCTTACTGTGCGAATTACTACTTTCAGTCGTAGTTGCTGAAATAGATAAGTTAATCTTACCAGTAAAGCCTTTGCTTGGTATTAAGCTGAGGTTATTCAAATTCCAGTCTTTAATACTCAAACCTGTTTGACCCGCTTTAGCAGTAAAGGTATGTACACCATCGGTGATGGTAATACCAACTGGAATTCCACTGAGCTCAAGTGCTGTTAACGTTTCAGATCCATCTTTATCAATCAAATCAATCTGGATACCCGATAACTTGATTGGTGTGTCTTGCATACCATTATCAACCGCTTCAGCAGAGAAGTAACCCCCATCAGGTTTACCAGTCGTGTTGCTTACAAAACCACCCACGTCCGCACCTAAAGTCAGTAACTCTTCGGCACTACCATAAAGTTTGTAGTTTTCAGAAGTCAATAGTTTCGATGTTGCCTGATCCCAACTTTGTCCTTTGCCTTTTTCTAGAACGCTAATGTTATATTTACCTCCACGATTTAGATTGGCAAAATAAGCTTCAAAAGTATAAAAGCCGGTTTTTTCAGGTACAAAACTGCTGATATTAATGGTACCTTTACCATCTCCGCCAATAATGGTCGGATGATAGTCGCCATAGGCGTCACCAGTAGTTTGTGCTAGAACTTTACCTCCAAGCTCAATATGCATTGCATCATCGGCATAACCTTCAAAGCTATACTCACGCCCAGCTTCTAGGTAAATTAAGCCCGTATAAGACACAGCGTCAAATCTTGAACTAGCAACACTACTACCACTAAAGTTGCCTGCAAACTCGTTGGCACGTCCAGTGCTATTTACCTTAGCAGTGTCGAGTAAACCTTCAAGTCGGCTTGAATCAAACGTAGGTTTACTACTATTACTTAAGCTCAGGCCATTATATTGTTTAAAAATTAGACCTGTTGAAGCAGGTGCTGGTTTTAATGCAACACCTGAACCAGCTGTACCACCTGTGCTTGAGTTATCCCAAATATTGGCATTTAAGATAATGTTTGCACCATCAGCTACTGCTTCAACATTAACTTTTGCTGTAGTCGATATCTGCTGCGTACCATCAGAAACTGTGTAGTTCAGCACAATAGCATCCGTAGTATTGGCATGCGCAAAATGCTCTTTTGGTGTGAATGTCCATGTACCATCTGCATTGGCTACAATTTTACCCATACTTGGGTCTGCCAGAGTCACTGCAGTCACACTCAAACTATCGCCATCAATATCTTTGGCATTTTTCAGTAAATCTGCCTGTGTCAAGATGATCGATTGATCTTCTTTGATATTGAAAGACGTGCCTGGCGCAGTCGGTTGGTTGTTTAGACCAGACTGTTTTGAAACCACAACGTTACCTGCAGCATCTTCAGCATAGATATCAAGTGTTTTACCTTTCGCTAGCGCAGGAAGTGTTAATTTATATTCACCTGCAACACCTGTTGCAACCGCAGTGTATTTCACCCCATCAAGCGTTGTATACACCTGTTGTGCATCCGCATTGACTTTTACTGTCATTATGGTGCTTGCAACCGAACCATCCGCTGCCATTTGGTTGCTGACAACGATATTTTCAATCACTGGCGGTGTAGTATCGACTGTAAAGTTGAACTCATTTGATGCATCACTGAGCAAGCCAGTTTCATCATTATAAGCTTTTGCGGTAACTTTAACGTTACCTACCAACTTACCAGTGGTCACTGCAGCAGAAAGTTGATCAGATGGTACATTCCATTCATAAACACCCGTTGCACCCTGTGGAATATCAATCTTAATTGGGGTGTTAATGTTATGTAAATACACCCAAATTTGGCTGACTAAACCATCTGTTCCAAGGTCAATTGTACCTTTGATCACCCCTTGTGCATCATTGGTTATACCACCATTGGCAATATTTCCAACAATACCGCCAATAACATTGTCTACATAAGCTGTTACTTCAGGAGTGGCTAAGCTCAACTCTGGGTTAAGCGTCTTACCATTATTGACACCAACATTACCCGCACTGTCCTCAACAAACACTTGTAACTTAAGTGGATCATAGTTTTCAATAGCTTGATCAAGACTCACTTTAATATCTAAGTAACCATTAAATCCAAGTGCATCTTCACCTACTACACCTGTACCCACGATTTTACCATCGTACAATACCGTGACAATATTACCTGTTTCGGCAGAAGTTTCGCCTGACTTGGTGATTAAAGCCGTCACCTGGCCATGCTCGCCATGACTTGCATCAAAGCCAACATTGGTCGCCTCTGGCGGTGTGATGTCTGTCTTAAAGGTGTACTTGTCAGTAACCTCACTTAACTTTCCAGTGACCGGGTCGTAAACTTTAACCTGAATATAAATATTATCTTCACGTAATTCATCTGCTGCCCAAATTTCATTTAAGACTTTTTGCAAGTCCGCTTCCGTCAGTCTCCACGTACCATCTGCTTCAACATTTACCTCAACATCCGCACCATTTGGATACGGCTCGACCGAAGACTCTGTGTCAGATGTATTAAACTTATTGACATAGAGGCGAATAGTAGCTTTACCATTTTGCACTAATGCTAAATCGACTTTACCAGTCAGCTCGCCTAAGACATCATTGGTAAGCTGGGTGTGAGTCTCGCCATCACTCTCAACCACCTCTTTATCAACAAGACTTACTGTCGTCGTTGTAACACTGACTTTACCTGTAGTTGCAAAATCAACATCCTTACGAACAGAGAACTGTATTTGATAGCTGTGACCTAATGTATCTTTAAGAGTAAAGGTTGCATGTAATGGCGCATTAGAACTGTCTAGTTGCTCTTGAATGTCCGCAATATTCAAAACCCATGAACCATCTGTATTAAAAGTTATTTCACCAATACCTGAAAGATCATTAGAACCTGAAGACTCTTCAAACTCTATCACCTGACCAAACTTATTAGTAATTTTCCCTGTTAGTTTACCTTGACCATCTGCAGCGATACCTGTGTCTGTCACTTTATTATAAACACTACCGATATTGTCATAGTAGCCTGTAATTTCAATCACAGACTTTGGTGGTGCAGCCAGAGTATAATCTTGGGTTGATTGGGCGATATTACCTGCGGTATCCGTCACTTTTGCATGAACTTGACCATCTTTCAGCTGTTTAGAGACCTCAGATGAAATTTCAGCTGTCCAACCTTTCTCTGCGTTCACTGTCGCAGTTACCATGATTGGTGCACCATCTTCACCAAGAATTGGCTGACCTTGAGCATCTTTGAAAGTTAAGGTCACAGTTGCACCTTCAGACACACCATCGACAGTGCCTTTAATGGTGAAACCTTCTATTTTTTCACTCCACTGTACAAGATTATCTTCAGCAAAATCTGTAATTTTGATATCTGCAAAAGTATCAACCACTGCTGTAGCACTAACAATCTTAGAAATGTTACCCGCTTGGTCTGTTAAGCTGACCGATAACGCTAATGTCTTATCTTCACTTGGTGTTGTAAATTGGACTTGTACTTTCCCAGCCGCAACTTGTTCAGCAGTTAAGATTTGATCCTCACCATTAATCGTTAATGTATCTCCTGCACGCACAGAACCATCACTTGGCAATGTGACTGTGACTGTAACCTGACCATTTTCATCAATATCTGTCGCATTAATAAATGCATCAGCATTGCTTCCAATTGTCACAGTTGGTGTTGATGGCGCTGTATCATCTACAAACTCTAAGTCACCCACTGTTGCTGTAGTATTTGCAAGTGAGCCTTGCTCTCCAACCAATTCAATTTGAACTTGATTGCCCGCTTGAACCTTCGTGGTATCAACTGTGAATGAGAACTCACCATTTGCATCAGTTTGACCGCGATAAATTTCTTCACCAGCGTGATCTTTAATGATAACCGTGGTGTTTGCTTCACTGGTTTGACCTTTGACAATCAGCCGATCTGCTTCACCGTCCGCCATTTCATCCGTATCTACAGGCGTTAACTGAGATATATTCAGATTTACTGGAATATCTAGTTTAGATAAGTCATCTAAGCGCTCTTGAAGTTCTGGTTGTGCACCTGGAGCTAAACCATCAACTTTATCTTGAGCTATTGCTTTTAAGCTTTCTGCATTTTTTACAGCTTGCTCAAGTTCAGCTTTTTGAGTTGGTGTCAAACCATTTTGTTTCGCATTTGCAATAGCTGTCTCCGCATCTGCATAAGCTTGCTCAGCCACTACAACAGAGGTTGATGCATCCGTCACATCCAATCGATCTTGAATATTTTTAGCTTGTGACTCTAAGCCCTCTTTCGCTGTACCTACTGGAAGTTTATTAATCGCTTCAACCGCCGAATTTAACTTAGTTTTTGCCTCAGCAATCGCTTTTTCAAGTGCAGCAACTTCAGTTTCAGTCAATTCATCGTCTTCAAGCGCAGTGATTAACTTATTCTCAGCCGCTGTCACTGCAGCTTGTGCTTCATTTAATAATTCTTGTGCTGTATCAAAGTCATCCGGTGTGCCGTTGCTGTCCGCATCGTTAATCGCTGGGATGTTTGGATCTTTCAGGTCTTCTAGGCGACCTTTAAGCTCAGTCTTAATCAAGCTGTCTTTAAGCTTACCAACTTCTTCAGCAGCGACTTCTTTGGCATCTTGTGCGGTTTTAAGCGCATCAAGCATGGCTTTGTGTTCGGTCGGATTGATCGCACCATCGGCTTCGGCTTTTGTAAT
>NZ_VPBZ01000008.1:0-240433 GCF_013418475.1 Acinetobacter sp. YH12140 | reverse complement strand
AGCAAGAGTGAACCACCTGATCCCTTCCCGAACTCAGAAGTGAAACCTCTTAGCGCTGATGGTAGTGTGGGGTTACCCATGTGAGAGTAAGTCATCGCCAGCTCATTATTCGAAACACCCCCTGATACGTCAGGGGGTGTTTTTTTTATGTGCGGGGAAAAAGGGAAAGGAAAAGAACGTTATAAAAGTAGAAAAAGCTAAAGCACAAAAATAGGAAAACGAGAGATATTTAAAATGAATGAGGCTAAACAGCGCTAAAAATTTACATCAAGGTGAGTTTATATTCTTTATAGTGAAGTACGGTCTCAATGTATAAAAAGAATAGGATGTACATATGCTCCAAAATCTCGATGAAGTCTCTGTTTTAGAGATATTGCAGCAACGCTTTGAGGCAAATATGCAGCGGCATCCAGAATTGCTTCGGGATGATGTTAAAAAACAATTGATTGTACAGCCCTTAAAACTAAAAAATTTAATCGAAATGGAAAAAACAGGCGGTGAGCCAGATATTGTGATGCTGAATCAGCAATCTCATGACCTGATATTTTATGATTGCAGTTTAAAGTCGCCAAAGCTTAGACGAAGCTTATGTTATGACCTTGATGCCTTGGAGAACCGGAAGGATCATCCTTCCCAAAAATAACGTTATAGACATGGTTCGAGACATCGGTGCTCAGCTACTGACGGAAGAAGACTATCGAGTGATACAGCAAGTTTTTCATTTCGATTTAAAGACTTCGAGTTGGATCGTAACGCCAGCGGATATTCGGCAAAAGGGCGGGGCACTGTTTTGTGACCGACGTTACGATCATGTATTTAGCTACCATAATGGCGCGCAGTCATATTATGCGTCTCGTCGATTTCGCTGTTAGCTAGTGATCGCTTAATCTCAGTGCTCTCAATGCATTTAAAACAATCAAGAGCGTTCAAACGAGCTTTTCTAAAGATGTAATTACGTTTGTTTTTTAGACATTTAAAATTTTTCTAAACTAAAGATAGAAATAAATGATGGTGTGTCGTTCTGAAGTTTAATGAAAGAATAGAAGAATTAGACCTAAAAACTAGGATATTATGATTTAAAAAAATCAGTTAAATAATCATATATTGATAATGTTTAATAATTAAACTAAAACATGAAAAATAACACAATTAACATGCACTTATAAGCAATTCGATTTATTAAACATACGTCTAATATCCCTAGAAATTACTGTTCCGTATATTCCGTGGCTGTTGAATTTTACTTAAAAATTCAATGAATGTTATGGACAAGTACTCATGGGAGATGAGAACGATGACAACGGAAAAAATAGACATAAATTCTGTAGTCGATAAGGCTAAATTTACCCCGTTCCACTTCAATGTAGTGGCTTGGTGCTTATTGATTATTTTATTTGATGGCTACGATTTAGCGATTAATGGCGTGGTTTTACCATTATTGATGCAAGACTGGGGCTTAACTGCAATGCAAGCGGGGATGCTTGCCAGTACTGCGCTCGCAGGCATGATGTTTGGTGCCATGTTCTTTGGTTCTTTAGCAGATAAGATTGGCCGTAAAAAAGTCATCATGATCTGTATTGTTTTATTTAGTGGTTTGACCTTTGCCGGTGGTTTTGCGTCAAATCCAACAGAATTTGGTATTTTGCGTTTCTTGGCTGGTTTAGGGATTGGCGGTGTAATGCCTAACCTTGTGGCTTTAACGTCGGAATACGCGCCGCAGAAGATGCGCAGTACACTAGTAACGACGATGTTTAGTGGTTATGCAGTCGGTGGTGTGATGGCGGCACTTTTAGGTTCATGGTTCACCCCTGATTTTGGTTGGCAAATCATGTTCTTTATCGCAGGTATTCCACTTTTCCTTTTACCTGTCATTTGGAAATTCTTACCTGAATCTTTGGCATTTATGGTGAAAGAAAACAAACAGGAAAAAGCCCGCAGTATCGTGAAGCGCTTAGCGCCTGAAGTGAAAGTGACTGAAAATACAGTGTTCACTTTACCGCAAGAAAATGTACCTGAAGCTGCTAACGTGGTGAGTTTGTTCCGCCGTGGTCGTGCCGTAAATACATTGCTGTTTTGGGTGGCGTTCTTTACGTGCCTATTGACCATGTATGCGCTAAGCAGCTGGTTACCAAAACTGATGATGGCAGCCGGTTATTCTATGGATAACAGCTTGATGTTCATGATGGTCATGAACGTGGGCGCAGTTGTGGGTATTGTTGGCGGTGGTATTTTGGCTGACCGTTTCCATTTAAAACCTGTGCTGATGGTTTTGGGTATGATGGGCGCGATTGTGATGAGCTTGATGGGCTTCCAGTCAAATCAATTCTTGCTATACATCTTGGTATTCTTGGCAGGTGCTGCATCTATTGGTTCGCAAATGCTGCTGTACAGCTATGTGGCGCAGTATTACCCACTTGCTGTACGTTCGACAGGTATTGGTTGGTCTTCTGCCATTGGTCGTATGGGTGCGATTGTAGGGCCGATTCTGATTGGTGGTTTACTTGGTATGAACTTACCTGCGCATTTCAACTTTATGGCGGTGGGTTTACCTGTACTGATTACTGCGATCGCGGTTGCATTGATCATGCATGAAAACGACAGTGATAAAATTGATGTTAAAGAGGCAACTACAGCCAAAGCTTAAGTTATGATTCTTTAAAAAGAAAAGCCTCCGAAAGGGGGCTTTTTTGGGTTATTTAAAATGCTAATAAAATAATTATTTTATATTTTCTAATATTCTATATTTATAAGTTTTTAAAAAAGATATAAAAACTTAACTATGACTATTTTATGGGGGGAGAGATGGAGTTTATTGAGCAAATTAAAGAAGTAATGAAGGAATCGCGAAAAGAAATGCATGTTGATCAAATAGCAGAAGCAATCGTAGCGAAATATCCTCATACTCAGCAGCATCTAGATGTTTTATCTAAGAAAATCTCTTCGATACTTTCAAAGGATATTGACAAATATAAAACAAAATCAGAGTTCACAAAACCAAAAAATTCTAAAGGTGCTCCAAGACGGGGAATTTACAGATTAAAAATCAAAAAAGTTGTACCTGATATTGTTCCACCGCCACCTACAGTTAATGCACTGTATACGGGCAAGGCTGGTGAATTTGCAGTGATGGCTGAATTATTTTTTTTGGATTTAATACATCATATATGGCTGTTGATGATGGTATTGATCTTGTCGCAGCAAAAGATAATAAATACTTTCATATACAGGTTAAAACAGCCAATATATCTGAATCAAATAATCAGTATAGATTCACGATAAATCAGAGATCTTATGATTCAAAGGATGCATCATCTACTTTCTATATTTTTGTATTACGATCATGTAATGGTCCATCTTATGTAAATAATTATATTATTCTTCCAAATAGTGATATCAGTCGATTACTGGAATCTGGAACTATTACACAAGCGGCTAAATTATCCATTCGTATTGAACGCGATAAAAATGGAAAATATTTATTAAATTCAAAGGAAACTGTGAATTACGCTTTAAATAGATTTGATAAAATTCGTTAAATAAACTGATTTATATGACCAATTCTGCCATGGTCATTAATTGACAAGCGATATTTATAGAAATTACAAATAGGTATTATGATCATGCAATTTAATTCTATCTCCCCAATCCCTGAAGATGATGAAGAACTGCATCTGCCTGAACTGGTGTACTGGGCATCTTTAGGTGAACTCGCAGAAGTCGAAAAATCTTTGGCAAATGGCACAGACGTAAACTCTGCCGATGACGAAGGCTACAGCGCACTGCATGCAGCCGCAGAAAACGGCTATTTAGACGTAGTGAAGCTATTGGTAGGCAAAGGTGCAGACGTACAGCACAAAACCCAATACACCGCTTTAGAACTTGCAGAAATGGCAGGCAATGACGATGTTGTGGCGTACTTAAAAAATTTGTAAGCCATATATTTTATGAATCAACATTATAAAATACCCGCATGCAATATGCGGGTATTTTCATTTTAGTATTATTGTTGCTGTTGCTGTTGCTGTTGCTGTTGCTGTTGCTGTTGCTGTTGCTGTTGCTGTTGCTGTTGCTGTTGCTCAAGCTCCTGCTGAATCGCTTGATTAAACGCAGGCAAGTCATCTGGACAGCGAGAAGTAATGAGCACCCAACCGCCCGTATTACAGCGGTGCACCTGCTCATCGACCCAATGTGCACCCGCATTTTCCAAATCCAAACGAATACTTTTATAAGACGTCAGAGTTTTATCACGAATTCGTTCAGCATTAATGAGCGCCCAAGGACCATGACAAATTGCAGCAATAGGTTTTTGATGGTCAGCAAAGTTTTGAATAAGTCGCAGTGCATCTTCATCGATCCGTAGATGATCTGCATTGACAGTTCCACCCGGAATCACCAATACATCATAGTCTTCAGCATTTACGCTGCTCAATTGGGCATTGGGTTGGACTTCAGCTTCGACCTTTTTGTCGGCTTTTACTGTCTGGACCGCAGCATGTTTAACAGCGGCATGAATGGCTTCAATTCCCTTTTCATTTAAATAATTTAAGGGTTGAATCAGCTCATCATGTTCAACACCGACATTTGACGTTATTACTAAAGCTTTTAAAGTCATGATTGACTCCTTGCAATGAGGATTGTCTACCACGCTAACAAGCTGACGGATTTGGGTATGTAATAATTTCGCAGGAAACTGTAAGAAGTTTTGACAGAGATGTTATGCGAAAGTTCTAGATTAGAGCGAACTTTTAAAAATCAGCTAGAAAAAGAAAACCCCAACATCCTGTTGGGGTTTTCTTCGTATTTCGTATTTCGTATTTTAGATACAACTCCATGTCATATCTCACGTCCTGATGCAGAAACTATTCTTATTGTTTTGGTGTTTCGGAAACTTCCTGTTTCCTGATAGCTGTAGATTAGGCCTGTTTGAATAAATTGAATAGCAGCAATTTTCTGCATGTCATGTAAGCCAAAACGTACAAAATTATTCTGTTACCTTTCCAAAGAAAAATCATCTGATTAATTGATTAGAATCAAATGATTATAAAAGGGAAGGGAACAGTAAATGAAACAATGTATACAATATTTTCGAACGCCTAGCCTCATCGTCGGTATCTTGATGACAGCCGCATGCCATGCGGAAAACACCGCATCTACAGCGCAGGATCAAACACCAAGCCAAGCTCAAAAATCGGCACAAATCCAGCAAGAACAACGCTTTAAAATACAAAAAATCGCTCAATTTAATGAGCCTTGGGCCATCCAGCCGCTCTCAGACGGACGTTTATTGCTGACAGAAAGAAAAGGTCAACTGATCATCTTTAATCCTCAAAACCAGCAGAAAATACAGGTGAAAAACCTTCCCAAAGTTGCCTATGGTGGACAAGGCGGCTTAGGTGATATTGCACTTGATCCGCAGTTTGAAAAAAATCATCAGATATACCTGAGCTATGCAGAAGCAGGACAGGGCGGTTATGGCGCTGTCATCGAAAAAGCCATATTAAACCTCAATGAAGCTGCACCAAGTTTAAAACAGCGGGAAATCATTTGGAGGCAAATTCCAAAAGCAGAAGGTCAAGGCCATTATTCACACCGAATGCAGTTTGGTACAGATGGAAAATTATGGGTGAGTTCGGGGGAACGTCAAAAGTTTGATCCTGCACAAGATCTACAGTCAAATTTGGGTAAAGTGCTGCGCTTAAATAGTGATGGAACACCTGCTGCGGATAATCCATTTCAGACCCAAGGCGAGGTTGCAAAGCAAGTCTGGAGTTTCGGGCACCGTAACCCTTTAGGCATGGCATTTGATGCAAAACAACAGCTGTGGGTGGCCGAAATGGGCCCGAAAGGCGGTGATGAGTTAAATCTTGTGCAGCGTGCGAAAAACTATGGCTATCCACATGTGTCGAATGGTGATCATTATGATGATCAGCCGATTCCTGATCATCATACACGGCCTGAATTTGAAGCGCCTGCCATCAGCTGGACACCGGTGATTTCACCGTCGAGTTTGATGTTTTACCAAGGGCAAAAGTTCCCCTTGTGGAAAAATAAAGCGTTGATTGGTGGTTTGTCGTCTCAAGCAATCGTGATTGTGGATACAACACATCAACTGGCAACAGAAATCCAGCGCATCGACATGAAACAGCGGATCCGTGGCTTGATTGAGGCCAAAGATGGCGCCATTTGGGGGATTGAGGACGGTGAAAAAGCATGGTTATTCAAAATTGAGCCAAAATAGCGGCTAAGAAATAAACAAAAAATTCAAAAAATAAAAAAAAAGCCCCTACGGGGCTTCTCACATACAGGCCTGCACGAATTTTAAATACGTCAGCTAAGCCGCATAGTGCTCATCGGCATTAAAGGCATTGGCTTGAATTTGAATCAACTTACGATTTCCTTGTTCTCCATTCATCCGCCAATGCGCAATTTTAATATTATCAACGATCGCAACATCGCCTTTATTCCACTGTAAAAGCAGGGCATCTTTATACATCGCATCAAAAAATTGCTGCTTTTCCGCATCGCTCCATTCAATTTGCTGACCTTCTGGCGTGTAAATTTCCCAAGTCAGTTGCATGCCGTCCGCCGTCGAATCGATTTCAATCTCCCCGCGATTTTCAAAGCAATTTTTCGCGGCCTGATGGGCAAATGGATTGGTATTATTGGCAAAAGCCCACGGCTGAATCACATGCTTTTTTGTATCGGGGTGATGAATCACCAGTGGCGAACGCTGCAAGGTTAGTTTGGCTTTTTTATCTTGTCGAATCTCTAAACTAAACGGGCTCTTTTTCAGCAATAATCGGTCAAATAGTCCCACCTCACGTGCCGAAACATAAGAAAAATGGTTCCATGCGCCGAGATATTTTTCTTGTAGATGTTTCGGAAAACTCTCCCAAATTTGCTCTAAGTTATTAAATCCAGTTTCTGCTAAATACGTCGAAGGTTCCTGACAAAATAAGGCGATATAACGCGAGCGTTCTGAACGCACGCCGCCTTCAACATGCGGACCTTGTACTGAGTTTTCGACTGGACCTAATTGCACTGTGTTGCGATCTATATAACGACGGTAGTCGCCTGCGCCGAGCAATTTCTCGCTGTATTTTCGCATCCATGATGCAACCCAGCTGGGCATATTGGGGTTAAATGCATTCCATGGGGTAAACTGGAAATATTGTTCAATCAGTTGGTTAAATTGTTCGGGTTGCTCGATGTTAAAACCACGAAACAGTAAGATGCCATTTTCATGGATTTGTTGTAAAAGCTCTTGTCGATGCGCGCCAATATATTGTGCAAGATCTTGCGGGCTATTGTGTTCTGGAGCGGCATGAAAAATGCGGGTAAAACTATTCAGTTGTTGCTGTTGCAATTGCATAGGTCATTCTCTAATTTTTTAATTCAATTTTTATTGTTGTCGCCTAATCCCTAAGCGCTGACAGTTCGAGCTGCTGAACTCGCAGCCGTTATTCTGTCTAAATTCTCTGCCGATTATAAGTACAGTTTTACTGTTGCGATGTAAGTATTGTTGATAAATTGCGATTTTTCGACGAATAGAGTGCGATCGTTGAATGAATGACGACATGAAAAAAGCCCTCGACATCCTATCGAGGGCTTTTTAGATTCATTCTAAAGATATGACTCCTGTCATACCGATCAGCGTTCCTGCTGCATGTGCATTATTTATTTTTATTGCAAGACATCCTGTCTCTGTATGTTCTTACTATAGACGCGTTGCTGTTGAGGCCATAGGCGTAAATACTGCAAGCTCTGTAGGTAAATGCCTACAGCAGAACGCCGCTAAATCCTGTTAGTGTAGTGATGGATATAACAACAATGAGTTTCGCGCATGCCTGCAACACAAATCGATATACGGGTGCAATACAGCATAGAACAAGAGCAACAGCTGATAAATGCTGTCTTTGACGCCATACAACAGAGTTTTCAATTGCCTCGATATGACCGCAATATACGTTTGCAAGTGCATGCGCCACATCGGTTTCAGGTGTTTGATCATTTGACGCAGCCTGAGCGCTTTACGCATATCACCATTGATTGTTTTGCGGGACGAACCTTAGCAACCAAGCGTAAGTTATATCAATTACTGGTGCAGAATTTGGTGGAATTTGGCATTCCGGCCGACCATATCATCATTACCTTACGTGAAAGCCCTCTAGAAAATTGGGGGATACGAGGTGGTCAAGCCGCCTGTGATGTCGAGTTAGGTTTTCAGGTCGATGTTTAGTCTGTGCAAATACATGGATTGTTGCTTTTACGGAGCCTAAACGAAAAAAGCCCCGACATCCTGTCGGGGCTTTTTCGGATTCATTCTAGCGGTATAACTCCTGTCCTACCGTTAAGCTTCCTGCTCATTGTCTTATCATTGTTGTTTTATGTTCAGTGACATCCTGTCGCTGTATGACCTTAATATAAAAGTAATTCAATAACGTGAATAGTGTCTATTATCCGCATCTGATGTAAGCCAAAACGTACAACACCTAAATTATCATTTTGTCCGTCGCGTCAATGTATTGCATAGCAGATAGGCTATCGACCGATAGAACTATTGACCCAAATCGATCTAAACCTGTTTTAAAACAGCGGGAAGCTGGTTTTGATGAGATTAAAATCTTCATCAGCGGTGTTACATATTTTTGCGATTAATTGGTTGAATGGTGAACTAATTTATCAGACATTAAAAATTCATAATGAAAAATATACAGGGAATAAGATCGATGCTAAGAACACTTACACAACAACGGACGACATCAAAACTTCAGCTCGCATTAGGCTGCGTCATTGCGTTTAGTGCTTCAGCAAGTTGGGCAGCATCTCCACAAGAGATTATGCAAATTGCGGAAAGTCAAAAGCAAAGTTATTTAGAGACCTTGAAAACCTTGGTCAATATTGAATCCGGCAGTAAAGATATTGAGGGTTTGAATCAAATTGCTAAGGTGGTCGCAGAGCAATTAAAAGCCACAGGGGCTGAGGTGAACGTGATTCAGCCCAAAGACATCATGAAACTCGATGGTGCGCCAGATCAGACAGGGCCGATTGTAAAAGCGGTACTGAAAGGCAAAGGTAAAACGAACATTATGTTGTTGGCACATAATGATACGGTGTATCAAAAGGGCCAATTACAAGGTCAACCGTTTCGTATAGATGGTAATAAAGCCTATGGTTTAGGTATTTTGGACGACAAGCAAGGTGTTGCTGCAGTGATTCATGTCTTGGATATGCTGAAACAGCTGAAGTACCAAGATTACGGCACCATTACGGTGTTAATTAATTCAGATGAAGAAATCAGTTCACCCGGCTCGCGCCAATTGATTATGGATACAGCTCAAAATCAGGACGTTGTTCTCTCCTTTGAAACCGGTGGTTTAGAGGGAAGTTTGATGTTAGCCACTAGTGGGATTGGTGCGGCTTATTTAGATATTAAAGGGCGGGGTTCGCATGCGGGGGTAAAACCTGAAGCAGGGGTCAATGCCTTGACAGAACTGGCTTTTCAGATTCAACAATTAGAAAATCTATCCAATCCGAAAACGGGTTTAAAGCTGAATTGGACTGTTGCGACGGCTGGAAAAACCCGAAATGTGATTCCTGACCATGCGACAGCGCAGGCAGATGCTCGTTCCTTAAAACCACAAGATTTTGCTGAGTTGGAAAAAACCTTGAAGCAAAAAGTCAAAACCAAAAAATTGGCGGAAAGTCAGGTCGAGGTCAAATTTGAAGTCCGTCGACCACCTTTAGAAGCCAGTCCACAAGCCAAAAAATTGGCCGCGACAGCCCAGCAGATTTACACAAACGAATTAAAGCTGCCGATGAAAGTTGAAACGACCGCTTGGGGTGGTGGTACTGATGCCGCTTTTGCTGGGGTTAGTTCGAGAGCCGCGATCATTGAGGGACTAGGCATGTCAGGTGATGGATTACATTCAGATAAAGCTGAATATATTTTGACAGATTCTATCGTACCGCGTTTGTACTTGGTGACGCGTTTAATTGTGGAGAGTTCTAAAAAGTAATCGTATCCGATTGGGTGAGATCTAATGAGCCATTGCCCTGAGTTTGGTTGTGGCTCATGTTAGAGCTATTCTTATGTAGCATTTGAAATGAAAAAAGCCCCGACATCCTGTCGGGGCTTTTTCGGATTCATTCTAGCGGTATAACTCCTGTCCTACCGTTAAGCTTCCTGCTCATTGTCTTATCATTGTTGTTTTATGTTCAGTGACATCCTGTCGCTGTATGACCTTAATATAAAAGTAATCCAATAACGTGAATAGTGTCTATTATCCGCATCTGATGTAAGCCAAAACGTACAACACCTAAATTATCATTTTGTCCGTCGCGTCAATGTATTGCACAGCATTAAGGCTATCGACCGATAAAACTATTGACCCAAATCGATCTAAACCTGTTTTAAAACAGCGGGAAGCTGGTTTTGATGAGATTAAAATCTTCATCAGCGGTGTTACATATTTTTGCGATTAATTTGTTGAATGGTGAACTAATTTATCAGACATTAAAAATTCATAATGAAAAATATACAGGGAATAAGATCGATGCTAAGAACACTTACACAACAACGGACGACATCAAAACTTCAGCTCGCATTAGGCTGCGTCATTGCGCTTAGTGCTTCAGCAAGTTGGGCAGCATCTCCACAAGAGATTATGCAAATTGCGGAAAGTCAAAAGCAAAGTTATTTAGAGACCTTGAAAACCTTGGTCAATATTGAATCCGGCAGTAAGGATCTTGAAGGCCTGAATCAAATGGCCAAAGTGGTGGCAGATCAGTTGAAGAATGTCGGTGCTGAAGTGAGTGTGATCGAAAGTACAGATATTTATCGCATGGACGATACACCTGAGAAAATGGGACCAATAGTTAAAGGGGTATTGAAAGGTCAAGGTAAAAGTAAAATCATGATGATCGCGCATATGGATACGGTTTATGAACGAGGAATGCTTAAAAACCAACCGTTTAAAATTGACGGTAATCAGGTCTATGGCTTAGGTATCATTGATGATAAACAAGGGGTAGCTGCAATTTTACATGTTTTGAATACCCTTAAAAAATTGAATTATAAAGATTATGGCACGATCACTGTTTTGATGAATTCAGATGAGGAAATCAGCTCACCTGCCTCACGTAAGTTGATTACAGAAACAGCACAAGATCAGGATGTGGTGTTGTCTTTTGAAGGGGGCGGTAAAGATGGTAACTTACGTCTGGCAACCAGTGGCATTGGCGCAGCCTATTTAGAAATTAAAGGAAAATCTTCACATGCCGGTGTGAAACCTGAGGCAGGGGTGAATGCACTCACTGAGCTCTCTCACCAAATCGCACAAATGCAAAATCTATCTGATCCTAACACTGGGTTAAAGCTGAATTGGACTGTGGCGGAAGCGGGTAAAACACGCAATGTCATTCCAGAACATGCTGCTGCACAGGCGGATGTCAGAGCACTACGTGTCCAAGACTTTGAGGCCGTGGAAAAAACGTTAAATGAGAAAATCAAAAATAAAAAGTTATCAGATAGCCAAGTCAGTGTGAAATTTGAAGTCCGCCGTCCACCGTTGGCTGTAAATGATGCCTCTAAAAAGTTGGCTGAAAAAGCGCAAGACATCTATAAAAATGAGTTAAACATTCCATTGACTGTTTCTTTGACTCCAACAGGAGGCGGTACTGATGCTGCTTTTGCTGGAGTAAAGTCGAAAGCTGCTGTAATTGAGGGAATGGGATTATCAGGAGATGGGGCTCACTCAAGCAATGCAGAATATATTTTAAAAGACAGTATTATTCCGCGTTTGTATTTGGCAACACGATTAATTGTGGATGTGTCGAAAGCAAGATAATATTCTATATCGCAATGATTAGAAGGAGCCTACCTAGGTGGGCTTCATTATGATTAAGCATACAGAACGAAATGAAAAAGCCCCAACGTCCTGTTGGGGCTTTTTCGTATATTGCTAAGATTCAACTCCTGTCAAATCAATCGCTTCCTGCATATTCCATTCTTTTTATTCTAGAAACTTCCTGTCTCTGTATGGTTTAACTATAAATAAGGTGCTTCAATTAGCATAGTGGTCAAGGACGCCATCTGCTGTAAGCATTTTCTTACATCGAACGCATGACATGAGTTAAGCACTGACATACTGCACCAATTTATCAAACACAGATTTTAGAGCTTTGTTATCAAACTCATTACCTTCAAAGGTTTCAGCACGGTTACGCGTGAAAATGTCACGAATTTCAACTACAGCATTACTGTCAATTAAGCCCAATTGGGTTGCCACTTGGCGAATTTGATCAATTGAACGTGAACCATTGGTGCCACCATAGCTAACGTATGCCGCGGGTTTTCCGCCCCATTCTTTACCAAGGTAATCCAACGCATTTTTGAGCGCAGGGCTGTAGCCGTGGTTGTATTCAGGGCTAATGAAAATAAATGCGTCACCTTGTGCGATTTTATCTGCCCATGCTTGTTGTTTGGGTTGGTCATAAATCCCGGTTAATGGTGGATGTGCGCCTGCAAAAATAGGCAGATCCCATTCTTTTAAATCGACAATTTCAGTTTCTACGGTACTGTAGTCATAGCTTTCGATTTCTGAAAGTAGCCAGTTGGCAATCTTAATTGCCGTACGGCCTTCGCGGACACTGCCGACAATAATATGAAGTTTCATCGTATTTCCTGTCTTGTTTTAAAGTCTTGCATTAAATTAATATGAAAACGGTCCGTTGCATATACAGAAAATGTATCGAGTCGATTGATAGTTATAAAAATAGTGATAAAAAAAGCTCCCGAAGGAGCTTTTTATTTGCTGAAACTTAGATCAGTTTTACGCCTTGTTGACCGGCAGGGGTCACTTTGAAAATTTCAACTTCAAAGGTGATATTTTTACCAGCTAGAGGGTGGTTGAAATCCACTTCGGTAATGTCTTCACCGACGGTTTTGATCACCCCATACAGACTTTGTTTGGCTTTATCTTCAAACTCAATCATATGGCCTTCGACAGGACGTTGCTCAAATTTGACGGTATCGAATTTTTGTACGTTTTCTGGGTTCCATGGACCAAAAGCATCTTCTGGAGGAAGGCTCACGGTACGACGGTCACCTGCACGTAAACCGAATAAAGCTTTCTCAAAACCCGGTAATAAGCTGCCATCACCCATGACAAGGCTGACAGGTTCAGCACGGCTACGGGTATTGTCAATTTCTACGCCATTTTCAATAGCAACAGAAAAGTGAAGGTCTACTTTAGAGCCTTCTTCAATACGAGTTTCCTCGTTAGGATTGATAAAATCAGTCATTTTGCGCTTCCGCACGTTGAATTCGGTGTTTTTCTAAGAAAAACGTATCGATAAGAAGCAGAATCGTGCCTAAAGTAATGGCACTGTCTGCAATATTAAATGCAGGAAAGTGGCTGTTGTTGTAATACACGTGAATGAAATCCACCACATAGCCTAAAGATACGCGGTCAATTAAGTTGCCGATTGCGCCGCCTAAAATCAGGGCAATGGCAATTGGAAGGACTTTCACGTTTTTTGGCATACGCATGAGCCAAAATACAAAAATGACAGACACAAGTCCTGCGAGTGAAGTAAAGAAATAACGTTGCCATCCACCGGCATCGGACAAGAAACTAAAGGCAGCGCCATAGTTATGTAGTAATGTCCAATTTAAAAAGGGCATGACAGGTACAGGATCTGCGTAGTTCAAATGTGTACTTGCAATCCATTTGGTCCATTGATCCAAAATAATGGCAACAATGGATAAGCCCACCCACACTAAATTGTGTGGGTAGAATTGAAAGAAGCCCTTTTTTTCTTGTGGATTAGGCATATTTTCTCTCTTCGCCTTGACCTGTAGGAAGGTTAATAATACAACGAGAACAAAGACCTGGATGTTCGTGATGTGTATTCACATCTGGCAGTACATGCCAGCAGCGTGCACATTTTTCACCGTCAGCAGCAGAGACTTTGACATTTAAACCGTCAAGCTCAGAGGCTTCACCTTGCGCTGCATCAAACTCATTGACAATCACTTGAGAAGTGATGAGGACAAAACGCAGTTCTTCACCGAATTTGTCTAAAACAGCTTTCAGTTCAGCATTGGCCCAAAGTTCAACTTTGGCAGACAAGTTTGAACCCACAGTTTTTGCAGTACGTGCAGCTTCAATAAACTTGTTCACTGCAGATTTGACAGTGATTAAGGTTTGCCATTCAGCTTCAGTCACCAGATTCGCTGTAGAGGCTACAGGAATGTCATACCACTCCGCAGTAAATACATATTTCTCAGATTGCTCTGGAATTAGCGGCCAAGCTTCTTGTGCGGTGAAACTCAAGATTGGAGACATCCAACGGACAAAGGCTTGAACCAAGTGATACAACGCAGTTTGTGCAGAATGACGCGCCGCAGAGTCGGCTTTGGTGGTGTACTGACGGTCTTTGATGATGTCGAGGTAGAAACCACCCAAGTCATTAATACAGAAGTTGGTCAATGCGCTGGTCACGATATGGAAGTTCATATCTTCATAAGCTTGTTGAATAGTTTTTTGCACTTCCGCAGCACGTTGCAAGATGTATTGATCAAGCGCGATCAATTGATCAACAGGCAAAGCATCAGTCGATGGTTTGAAGCCATTCAAGTTAGCCAACAAGAAACGCAATGTGTTACGGATACGGCGGTAACCATCTGATGCACGGCTGAAGATTTCTTTACCCGCAGTCATTTCATAACGGTAGTCTGCAGACGCGATCCAGAAACGTAGGCCATCTGCACCCATGTCTTTGATGATGTCTTGTGGAGTGATCACGTTACCGATCGACTTCGACATTTTGCGGCCTTTTTCGTCAACAACGAAGCCATGAGTCAATAAGCCTTTGTAAGGTGCGCGGTTATTAATCGCCATAGATGTTAACAATGAAGACTGGAACCAGCCACGATGTTGGTCAGAACCTTCAAGGTACAAGTCAGCAGGGTCTTGCAATTCTTCACGTTCACGCAATACTGCAAAGTGTGTTGTTCCAGAGTCAAACCAAACGTCTAGAGTGTCACGAACTGCATTGTATTGCTCTGCATCTGCACCGATAAACTCAGACGCATCACGGTTATACCAACCATCAATACCTTCTTGTTCAATCAGCTTCGCCACTTCTTCGATCAGCTCAGGCGTACGCGGGTGAAGTTCGTTGGTGTCTTTATGCACGAAGAATGGAATTGGCACGCCCCATGTACGTTGACGTGAGATACACCAATCTGGACGACCTTCAATCATCGACTGGATACGGTTTTTACCCCAATCCGGTACGAAGCTGATGTCATTTTCAATCGCGTTCAATGCACCTTGGCGTAAACCTTTTGCATCCATGCTGATGAACCATTGCGGTGTTGCACGGAAGATAATCGGTGTTTTATGGCGCCAGCAATGTGGATAGCTATGTTTGATCACCACATGTGCCCAAAGTTTGCCTGCTTCGGTTAAAGCAGCAATGATTTTTGGATTAGCTTTGTAGATGTGCTCGCCTGCAAAAATTGGTGCAGTCGGTAAATACACACCGTTGCCGCCAACTGGATTGTCGACTTTTAGGTTGTACTGTAAGCCAACTTTATAGTCGTCCACACCATGGCCTGGCGCGGTATGTACAGCACCTGTACCACTGCCGTCTGTGACATGCTCACCTAAGATTACTGGCACTTGGCGTTCAGCAATTAACGGATGTTGTAGTACTAGGTTTTCAAGTTTTGCACCTGCAAACTCAGCAATCACTTCAACTGCGTTAAAGCCATAACGCTGCGTTGCAGATTCAACTAATGATTTTGCAAGGATGAAGTTTTGCGCTGCTTTGTCTTCGCCAGTTGCTTTCACCAATTGGTATTCAAGCTCAGCATGTAGAGCAACCGCTTGGTTGGCAGGCATAGTCCAAGGCGTGGTTGTCCAGATTACGATATCTGTAGAATCGCTAACTGTAACACCTAGGCGTGCAGATAAATCAGCTAAATCAACAACGCTAAAACCAACGTCAATCGCATCTGATTTTTTGTCTTCGTATTCTACTTCAGCTTCAGCTAAGGCAGAACCACAGTCCAAACACCAGTTTACAGGTTTAAGACCCGGCTCAATATGGCCTGCTTTAGCAATTTCACCGAGCGAACGAACGATGTCGGCTTCTTGTTTGAAGTTCATGGTGAGGTAAGGGTTGTCCCAATCACCAAATACGCCCATACGCACGAAGTCTTTTTTCTGTAATTCGACTTGGGTGTAAGCATATTCACGGCACGCTTTACGGAAAGTGGAGGCATCTACTTTCACGCCGACTTTACCGACTTTTTCTTCAACTTTCAGTTCGATTGGAAGACCATGACAGTCCCAACCTGGTACATACGGCGCGTCAAAACCGTCCATCACACGGCTTTTGATGATGATGTCTTTCAGGACTTTATTCACCGCATGGCCTAAGTGAATTTGGCCATTTGCGTATGGAGGGCCGTCATGAAGCACATATTTTTTCTTGCCAATACGCGATGCACGAATCTGCTGATAAATGTTGTCGGCATACCACTCTTCTAACCATTTCGCTTCACGTACTGCGAGATTTGCTTTCATCGCAAATTCAGTACCTGGGAGGTTTAGCGTGGCTTTATAATCCACTGCATTTTCAGGAGTTTGCTTATCGCTCATGCAAGTTGTCTTCCAAATTTATCAGCCCGTTGACTGACGCGTTTTACAATAAATAATCGGGGGTTTAAAAGGGGAAATGAGGGTGCTGACCTCGAAACTCAAGGAGCTTTTCGACGTCGTCATCAATTCCGGCTTTCAGTGCTTCAAGCGAAGGGTAGTCCTTTTCGCCATGTAAAAAGTTCAAGAACGTCACCCGCATTAACAGGCCATACAGATTAGCAGAAACATCAGGAAAATGTACTTCTAATCGCCATTCAGGATGTTCCTGTTTAATTGCGGGACGCGTACCAACATGCCCTGCACCAAACAGGGCAGAGGGTGCATAACCTGCAACCCCTAATTTGTCAGCATTTTCGTTTTTTACTTTATCTGTTAAAGATTCGGTTTCACAAATGACATCGACTGCATAAATGCCATTTAAACAAGGTTTATGACGGTTTAAACGCACATTAATGGTAGGAAAATTAATCGTGCGACCGATTTGATCGCCATACTGCACACGACCTGTGATGCTATATGGACGACCTAAAAGTTTTGCGGCATGGGCAAGGTCGCCTGCTTGTAATGTCTGACGAACCAGTGTTGAACTGACACGTTCGCCATCGACTTCGACATTTTGCAGGGCTGTGACTTGGAAGCCGTATTGGCGTAAAAATTCGCTATTGCCTTGACGGTTTTTGCCAAAGTGGTGATCTTCGCCCAAAACTAAACTTTGTGTATTAAGCTTATTTTTTAAAATATCGGCAAATTCTTCAGCGCTGAGATTACGAAAGGCATTGTCAAATTTCGCCACCACAATATAGTCGACGCCCAGTTCAGTTAAATATTCGACTTTTTCACGTAGTGAACTGATTCGAGGTGGAGCGTCATAAGCTTTAAAGAATTCAAGTGGTTGTGGCTCAAAAATCATCACAGCTGTTTTTAAGTTTTGTTGCTGTGCTATGTCTTTGAGCTGGCTGACCATCGCTTGATGACCCAAATGTACGCCATCAAAATTGCCAATGGTCACGGCAGTTTTGGGGAGTTCTAAGTGGGGCGCTAAAGCATTCAGACGGAGCAGCTTCATGGGCGAATCAATTGTTGAAAATGTTTGAGGGCTATATATTGCCATAATCTTCTGCGTTCGTCTTGTTGTTGTGTTTTTACTCAAGTTTTTTTATGCAGAGATGAATTTATTATCAGTAAAATAAATTATAAAAATAAATATTAATCAATTTTTCTTATTTAATGGTGTGCTTAAACTATAGACATTCCATTTTGATGAGCATCATGCGATGAAAATGCCATTTTATCAACTCCAGCATAAACAAGATTTGATTCGTCATTTCACCCCAAACTGGTTTACGGTGGTGATGGGCACAGGTGTGGTGGCCCTCATTTTACCATCTATAGCGGTGGCGCCGCAGTGGATGTGGTCCATCGGAGCAGGGTTGTGGCAGATCAGCATCGTGTTGTTCATATTGTTTAGTGGGATGTATCTCAGCCGATGGATCTTATACCCACAAGAAGCCAAGCAGATTTTTCAGCATCCGGTGATGAGTTTATTTCTTGGGGCAATCCCCATGGCACTGGCAACCCTGATCAATGGCGCATTGAAATTTGGCACCACGCTGTACACTGAGTTTTTGGGCGTAAGCATCATCACATGGGCTGAATACTTATGGTATGTCGATGTATTGATGGCAATTGCGATTGCATGGTGTGTTCCATTTCTGATGTTTAGTCGTCAGCAACATGTGCTGCAAGGCATGACTGCAGTATGGTTATTGCCGATAGTTGCTTGCGAGGTGGCTGCCAGTTCAGGAGGTTTATTGGTGGCACATTTACCTGCACAGGCTCATGCTGTCCATATTTTGCTGGGGAGTTATCTGCTTTGGGGGATCTCAGTATTTCCAGCATTTGCCATCTTAAGTATCTTGTTGCTGCGTCTGGCTTTACATCAACTTCCAAGTAAGGAAATGGCGATCAGCAGTTGGTTGGCCTTAGGACCGATTGGGACAGGGGCTTTAGCGCTGTTACTTTTGGGAGAGCAAGCCCCACGTATTTTGACAGCAGTAGATTTGGCTGATTTGGGACAGGTATTACTTCAAGGCGGTGTGTTCGCAGCCCTTGTTCTACTCGGATTTGGTGTATGGTGGTTTGGAATCGCTATACTCATCACGCTAAAACATTTACGAGATTTACCCTTTAATCTCGGATGGTGGGCGATGACGTTTCCATTCGGCGTTTTTAGTTTGGCGGTCATCCATTTGGCGGAACATACGCAATTAAATGCTATCCAACAGTGCGGCACCTTTTTTGCAGTTTTGCTCTGTACGCTTTGGTTATTGGTGATGCTGAAAACCATACAAGGGTTTTATCGCGGTAGCTTATTTTTTTCTCCGTGTTTAAAAGCGTATTGTGATGCTCAGCGCGCATCTTAAATGATGTCGGGTGAATGTAAATCCGTTGAAGAAAAATATAGCGCGTTGGCTTTGACGGATTTCAGCAAACAAATATAGAGCTTCTGCAAGCGTGTGATGCAGTTACGTTATTTTGCTATCCAAGCAAAACATTCCTGTATAAAATTTGCGCGTATTTTCGAGAGATCAACAGGCTTCGAGATATAAACTTGCTTGTAGTGTAGGTGCTAGAGTAAGGATTATGGATTAAAACAAAAAAGATAAAAATAAGGATCGAATTATGTGTAATCAAACCAGTTTTTGGGATGATGCCAAAGGATTATTAGAAGAATGGTACGTCGCTTGTACCTCTAAAGAACTCAAAAAAGATCAGCCTTTTTCAGCGACCCTGTATGGTAAAAAAATTGTTCTGTTCCGACAAAAAGATGGAACAGCCGCTGCATTGCTCGATCAATGTGTGCATCGTGGTGTGCCTTTGTCTCAGGGTAAAATGACTGATGGCTGCGTGACATGTCCATATCATGGTTGGTCGTATCAGGGTGATGGCCATGTGGCGCATATTCCCAGTGTCAATGGGCAGTTTTTTCCAGAAAAACCGCATCCCTTTAAACAGCGTAGTTTTGATGTGTGTGAGCAAGATGGGGTGGTATGGATTTATCTCGGTGAAAAGCCCAAACAGGAACGCCCAGAAATATTTAAATTACCGTTTTATGATCAAGCCGGCTGGGTCAGCTATTACATGGTCGGCAGTTATGATGGTGAGATGGGCGCTGTTGCACAAAATATTATGGATGTGACCCATACTATATTTGTCCATGAAGGCTGGTTTCGTTCAGAGTCGGGAAAAGCCGTGGATGCCATCATAGATGTGGGACCGCGCAAAGTAGTCGTTGACTATCATGACCATGATGCAGATGTTGGCATGATGCCATGGCTGACCAATCCGCATGGTGCTGAACAAGTCCACCGCGACAGTTTTATCGCGCCGAATATTACCTTGGTGGAATACCATTGGGGAGAGCCGTCGGGCATGGTGTTTAATAGTCTGATTAGCCCTGTGGGACCGTATGAGTCAAGGGTTTATACCTGTGTTAGTTATAAATTTCCGATTCCAAAATTGTTGTCTAAGGCATTGATGCCGGCTGTGAATGCCTATACTTGGGTGGTCAACAAACAAGACATTAAAATTTTGTCAGCGCGAAGAGCTGGCATCGAGCATATGCCGATGACCCATTCGCATAGTGTACGAGGGGATATGGCACATATTGCCTTAGAGAAGATTTTAGATGCCTTACGTCACGACCAACAATTGGCACCATCTTTTATTGGCAAACGTCCGATGCAATTTCAAATTTGATAGCAGTTGAATCTGCTTGAGGAGTTTATTTTTCTGAGCAATGTGATTTTTGAAGCTGATTTTTTCTGCGCACGTGCAAATGTATGCTATATGAAGGCATCAATTTGAGGAGACCGCTATGCGTCAGCAAATCGCTTTAATTATGGCACTGCCGAGTGAATCTAAAGGCTTGTTTGAAGCCGCAGGCATTGAAGTGCATTACAGTGGTATTGGTAAAGTCAATGCCGCATTTAAAGCCTTTGATGTGATTCAAAAAACCGGATGTCGTACTTTACTGAATTTGGGCACAGCGGGAAGTTCACATTTTGATGCACATGCTTTGGTTGAAGTGGCTCAATTTGTACAACGGGATATGGATGTATCGCCTTTGGGTTTTGATGTCGGGGTGACGCCGATGGATACCGATCATCCTGCTGAAATTCAGCCAGAGAGCATGTTTAGCCATTTGCCTAAAGGAATTTGTGGTACAGGCGACAGCTTTGAAACTGGGCTGCCGAAAGTACCGTGTAATCTTGTCGATATGGAAGGCTACGCAATCGCTAAAGTATGTAAAAAACTGGGTGTTCGCTTTGTGTCGGTAAAATATATTACCGATGGTGCGAATGACACAGCACATCTGGATTGGGAAGAAAATTTATTATTCGGCGCAAAGAAATTATTGGAATTATATCAAACAGTAAAATAAGGCATTCAGCTAATTTCGGTCGGCGACCATAGAATGCTATGGTCGTATGCCAATTCGACCCAATTCAATTTACTTTTCTGGGCGTGGAATTACACCGTAAAGCATCATATGGACGGTATGTTGAATAATCCGTTGTTGCATACTGCGATTACGTAAGGTTTTTCCAGTGACCATTTCCATTTGGGTTGCAAAGTCAGCATAGTTTTGCGTGATTGCCCAAATGTTCAGAATTAAAAGTTCTGGATCAATATCTTTTGAAATTTTGCCTTGTTCTTGCCAGTTGCTAATGACTTTGGCTTTGCGTTTCACTAATTTTTTTAGTGGACCTTTTAAAATTTCAAGAATGTGTGGTGCGCCCTGAATGACTTCAAGTGCGAACAAACGTGAGGCTTTCGGTTGGGTACGAGATACTTCAATTTTCTGCAATAGATAATTGGTGATCGCTTCTTCAGGCTCAAGGTCTGCTTCCAACATTTGTAGCGGAGCAAGCCACTTTTGTAGAACCGTTGTCAGAACTTCAACATAAAGCGCTTCTTTATTTTCATAGTAATAGAAAATATTCGATTTATGCATTTCTGCAATCTGTGCGATCTCATCCAAGCTGGCGCCATTGAAGCCATACAGGGAAAAGACATCCAGTGCTGCATTAAGCAACTGGTGGCGTTTCTGGGTACTCTTTTTTTGTTCCATTAGCTCTTTTAAGAAAATGAAAAGGGAATATTGAATTGTACGGCAAATCAACAGATTTGTGCACAATCATCGTTTTTAATTTTATGAATTTTGGCAGTTTATTCTGTTCAACGGTCAAATAAATACGACGAATGCCATAATATTTCAAATAATCATTTTAGGGTGAAATTTAAATAAATCATTATTTTTAGTCATGGATTTATATGATTTGTAGTAATTTTTGTGATGTATTTGTCAACAGGCGATAAATCTCCCCTCAATGCTAAACATGGTTTTGTTGCGATATTGTTCTTGAATAGTACAGGAAGTCACACGGTTTAAGTGATGATTTCCTGCACAAGTACAGCTTAAGTGGCCAAGACCGCTTGTAAGACTTGTTGTTCAAGTTCAGTAAATTCAATGCCTTTTTTTCGTGGGCGGGCCAAATCGACATGAAATTCTTTGGCAATATGGCCTTTATCGAGCAAGATTATACGGTCTGCCAACTGCACGGCTTCACTTACATCATGCGTGACCAAAATCGCGGTAAACCCTTGTTCAGTCCAGAGTTTTTCAATCAAATTCTGCATATCTAAACGTGTTAAGGCATCGAGCGCACCCAGTGGTTCATCTAGCAGCAAAATGCGTGGTTTATGTGACAAAGCACGTGCCAGTGCAGTACGTTGACGTTGCCCCCCTGATAGCTGTGTTGGCCAAAGCCCTGCTTTGTCTTTTAAACCAACTTTCTCGAGGAGTGCTGTGGCATTGGCATGTTGGTCTTTGCTTAAACCGAGTTGCACATTTTTCTCAATGCTACGCCAAGGCAGGAGGCGAGGGTCTTGGAACATCACACGAATATCATCACTGGTGATGCCTTCACGAATATGACGTGCAGACTTAAATTTAATTTCGCCATAACTCGGTTTTTCTAAGTCGGCGATAAGGCGAAGCAGGGTACTTTTACCACAGCCACTACGACCGACAATCGCCAAGAATTCACCGGGTTGAATATGCAGGTCAAGGTCCTCAAGGACTTTAACATCGCCATAAAATTTGTGTAGTTGTTCAATCAGGATCTCTGCGCCCAACACCGCATGGGGGTTGATATCCTCGACTGAAGAACGCTGAGGTTGGGTTGAGTCGTCTGCATGACGGCTTATGCTTAAATCGGTCATCACATGCTCCTTATTTTTGGTAACCCGAGTGCCAACGGAGTAAATATTTTTCTAAGGCAACAGCCAGTACATCGGCTAATTTACCGAGTAGGGCATACAATAAAATCCCGACCAAGACGATATCGGTTTGTAGAAATTCGCGTGCGTTCATGGTCATATAACCGATGCCGGCTTGTGCAGAAATGGTTTCTGCCACAATCAACAGAACCCAAACGAGACCGAGTGAAAAACGCAGACCAACCAAAATAGACGGCATCGCCCCCGGCAGAATGATTTCTTTATACAGTTGCCAGCCACTCAAACCGTAGCTTTTGCCCATTTCAATCAGTTGAGGGTCTACAGAACGAATACCGTGATAGGTATTGATATAAATGGGAAAGAATACGCCAATAGCGACTAAAAAAAGCTTGGCCGATTCATCGATCCCAAACCATAAAATCACCAATGGAATCAGGGCAAGAGCAGGAATGTTACGGATCATTTGCAGCGTGGTATCGAGTAGCGTCGATGCTGTTTTGGATGAACCATTCAGCAGCCCTAAAAAAAGACCTAATCCACCACCGACTAAAAGCCCAACCAAAGCACGACCCGCACTGATTTGAACATGCTTCCACAGTTCACCACTGATCATTAAGTTCCAAAAGGCCACCACCACCGCACTTGGCGCAGGCAAAATACGACTTTCTAACAGCCCTGTAACAGAGGCAATTTGCCACACGATAATTAATGCAATAGGAAACAACCAAGGCAGCAAACGCTGCCCGAGTTGTGTTCCACGTGAAACCTTCGGTGCTTTGAAGGTTTCAACAGAAACAGTTTTGGACATTAGGCCGGCTCCTGAATCTTTTCAGCTTTTTTATTTTCATCTGGGGTGTAGTTGTTCGCGACGATCTCACCAAATGGGCCGGTTAAGTTAGGTTGAACCAATTTTTGACGTGTTTCCAATGGCAGTAATGGGAACACCAATTCTGCAAAACGGATCGACTCTTCAAGGTGTGGGTAACCAGAGAAAATAAAGGTATTAATCCCGAGATCGGCATATTCTTGGATACGTGCGGCTACAGTTTCAGGATCACCAACGAGTGCCGTACCTGCACCACCACGAACCAATCCAACACCTGCCCATAAGTTTGGCGATACTTCTAATTTGCTACGGTCGCCATTGTGCAGTTCAGCCATACGGCGTTGACCAACAGAGTCCATGGTTTTGAACTTGGCTTGCGCGGCTGCAATGGTGGCATCGTCGACATATTGGATCAGCTCTTCTGCTGCTTTCCATGCTTCTTCATTGGTTTCGCGCACAATGACATGTAAACGAATGCCATAATTCAGTTCACGTCCTTTGGCTTTGGCTTTTTCACGCACCACAGCAATTTTTTCTTTTACCGCAGCAGGTGGCTCACCCCAAGTTAAATAGGTGTCAACTTGATCCGTTGCCAGTTCAACAGCTGCCTCTGAAGAACCGCCAAACCATAGTGGTGGATACGGTTTTTGTACCGGTGGATAAAGTAATTTTGCGTCGTCCACACTCAGGCGTTCGCCATGGAAGGTATAGCTTTCACCAGTATGTGAACGGGTTAAAATTTCACGCCAAATTGTGGTGTATTCCGCAGCAGTTTGGTAACGCGTTGCGTGATCTTCATAGACACCATCACCCTTGAGTTCTTGCTCATCACCGCCTGTAACTAAATTCAGTAAGATACGACCGCCAGATAAACGGTCAAATGTTGCAGCCATACGTGCAGTCAGTGCAGGCGTTGTCACCCCTGGGCGTAGCGCGACTAGAAATTTTAGATTTTTAGTGGCATCAATCAAGCTTGCAGCTGTAAGCCATGGATCTTCACATGAACGACCTGTCGGAATCAGAACGCCTTCATAGCCAAGATTATCCACCGCTACCGCAATTTGCTTCATGTAGGCATGATCGACTTGGCGTGCACCTTTACTTGTTCCTAAGTAGCGACTGTCACCGTGGGTAGGGATAAACCAGAAAATTTTCATGTTCAGTTCCTTGTATTTTTGATGGCTCGGGTATCAATGTGATGAAGGTGTCCAAACTTGCTTTTGGACTTGAATGTTGTTTGGAATCAGTTGGACTTGTTTAAATAAGTCCGCAATATTTTGCTGTGCTTGTATGACCTCGGGTGTCAGTGGGCGCACAGGAGATGGTTTAGACCGGCGAGAAAAGGCTTGCGCAGCAATATTCTTTTGCAGCCCAGTGCTGTTTTGATAAATCTCTAAAGCCACATTTTGGTTCTTCACAATCCACTGATCGGAAGCGTCTAGGGCCTTTAAAAATTTAGCTGGGGCATCAGGGTGCGCTTGAACGACTTTTGGATTTGCTACATAAAATGAATAGGTCTTTGGAAAATCACCAGATTGAATCAGCACTTTAGCCTGAGCATCCAACTCCGCTGCAGATAAAAACGGGTCCCAAATGGCCCATGCATCAATTGATTTTTTATCAAATGCGGCACGTGCATCTGCTGGTGGAATCCAAATCGGTTGAATGTCATTCCAAGTCAAACCGGCTTTTTCTAAAGTTTTGGCTAATAACTCATGCGCACTCGAGCCTTTTTGTACAGCAACGCGTTTGCCACGTAATTCTTGAATGGTTTTGATTGAGCTATCCGCTGGAATCACGACAGCAAGCGACTGTTCAGGCACCACTTCATAGCCAATATAATTCAGGTCTTTATTGGCAGCTTGGGCAAAAATAGGCGGGGTGTTGCCGACATAGCCATAATCCACTGCACCGACGGCAAGGGCTTCTAACATTTGTGGGCCAGCAGGGAATTCCTTCCACTCAATGTGAGCGCCGGGAAATTGTTGTTCAAAGAGCTTTTGTTCACGGGCAACCAGCAAATTTAAGGCTGATTTTTGAAAACCAATAACCAAGGTTTTTACGGCTGTTTCAGCTGGTTTTTCACGATCCTGCTGTGCTGTTTCTTGTTTTTGGCAGGCACTGAGTCCAAGGCCCAAAGTGGTTAAAGTCAGTATGGAAAATGTTCTTAGAATACGCATGGCATCGCCCTTATGCTGTGGTCGGCTTATTTGATAATGGCCGACTCAATATTTAATTTATTGGGAATTAATTTTTCGTTATAAAACGCATCAGCGACTTGCTGCTGCTCTTGCGCCACTTGTGCAGTAATCGGCGTCACTTGATTGCCTAAGCGAGAAATTGATGTTTTAAGTACATCCAGACCTAAGCCGGTTTTGCCTTCGAGTAACTTGGCCGCTTCGTCTTGATTTTTTGAGACCCATTGCGTGGTCAAATTCAACTCATTCACCACAGCTTGCAGCACTTTTGGATTTTCCTGAGCAAATTTACGATCGGCCAAATAGAACTGGTAGTTCTTCACCAAGTTTTCGCCATTGGCAATGGTGCGAGCATTAAGTTGATGCTCAGCGGCAGAAAGGAACGGGTCCCAAATTACCCATGCATCGACTGCACCTTTTTCAAAGGCAGCTCGTGCATCGGCAGGCGGTAAATACACGACATTGATGTCGCTAAATTTAAGCTGATTGGCTTCCAACAACTTGAGCAACAGGTAATGCACGTTTGAGCCTTTGTTTAAGGCCACACGTTTACCTTTTAAATCCTGAATACTGTGAATAGCCGAATCTTTTTGCACAATTAACGCTTCAGCTTTTGGAACAGCAGGTTGGTTGGCAATGTAAACCAAATCGGTTTGAGCGGCTTGAGCAAAGATAGGCGGTGCTTCACCGACTTCACCAAATGACACGCTGCCCACATTGAGGCCTTCAAGCAGCTGTGGACCCGCAGGAAATTCCACCCATTTGATATTTACACCTTGGCTTTTTAAGGCTGTTTCTAAGGTTCCGCGTTCTTTTAAAATTGGCAATAAGCCATATTTTTGGAAACCAATATTTAAGGTGACATTTTCTTCAGCCTCTTTTTTGCCACAGCCCGACATCATCATGGCACCCACAACCGCTGTAGACAGTACAAGTGTTTTTGTCCAAAGTTTTGCTTTGTGAGTACGCATGTGTTGCTCCTATAAAGGTCTAAATGTGCAGAACTGTTGATTTATAAACACATAAGCTAAAGAGTTTTCTTTTTCGAAAAAAATAAGAAAACTTAAATTTAAAATCAGGAAAAAAGATAAATAAAAATCAGCAAAAGTTATGAAAAAATATGATTTTATAAAAACATATAATGTTTCAATGTATTGTTTTAAGTTGTTGAAATTATTTTATTTATTTGGGTTATTTGAATGGCAGATATGGTTATTCTGTGGCTTGCAAAGTGATTTGAGGGTGTAGCCAATGGATTCGGCATAACCTTATGCAAAATAATGCTATTCAGCACATAAAAAAAGCCACTTTAAAGTGACTTTTTACAAACCAATGAGTTTCTTTGGTAGTTGTATAAGGCCTGACGGGCATTCGGTAAGTCATCGACACTGACTTGTTCAAAACCTTGTTCAAGGAACCAATGCGCTGTTCGTGTGGTCAAAATAAACAATTGTTCAATACCTAAATCTCGCGCTTTTTCTTCTAAATAATGCAAAATTTGGCTGCCACGATTCGATTTTCGATAACCCGGATGCACAGCCACACATGCGATTTCAGCAGAGCGTTTTTCATTCCCTGTGACAGGAATCGGATATAACGCAGCGCAAGCCAAAATCGTACCGTCACGTTCAATCACTGCAAATTGTCCAATTTCATTTTCCAGGCGTTCGCGTGAGCGATAAACCAAGATACCTTCTTGTTCGAGAGGGCGTAACAGATTGATTAAGCCACCCACATCTTGAATATCGGCAGTACGCACTTCTTCATAATGCGCATCAGTGATCATGGTGCCAGAACCGTCACGCGTGAACAATTCTTCGATCAATGCGCCATCATAAGCATAGGAAATAAGATGAACACGGTGCACGCCTTGTAGGGAGGCATCTTTGGCAACGCTTAAATGCAGGGCAATATCGGGGTTAGAATCTTGATATTGCAAAATATGCTGATCAAGTTGATGAGGTGTAATTTCGCGTTGTAGCTGCCCATGTTCATTGTGCAAACCGTGTTGTTTGCCCAAGAAAATTAACTTATCCGCTTTTAAACTGATCGCGGTTTTGGTCGCAACTTCTTCAGCCAATAAATTAAACACTTCACCTGTAGTGGAATAACCTGTCGGCCCAAGCACCACAATGTTTTGGCTCTCTAAATGACGTTGAATCGCATCAATATCGACGGAACGAACTTCACCAGACAGTTGAAAATCGATACCGTCACGAATGCCATACGGTTTTGCCGTGACCAAATTACCTGAGACCACATCAATACGCGCGCCGTACATCGGTGAGTTGGCTAAACCCATAGATAGGAGGGCTTCAATTTGCAGACGAATGGAGCCAACAGCATTCATCACAGCAGGTAAAGATTCGCGAGTGGTGATGCGACGATGATGATGAAATGGTGTCTGGATGCCGCTGCTTTGTAAATTATGATTGATTTGCGGACGGGCACCATGCACCAAAATTAGACGAATACCAAGCGAGTGTAATAAGGCAATATCGTGAATAATATGTTGAAAATTTTCATGTTGCAGCGCTTCACCATCAAACATGATGACAAAGGTTTTGTTGCGATGCGCATTAATATAGGGTGCAGAATGACGGAACCAATGCACATACTGTAAGGTTGTGCTGGAAGATGGTTCAGTGATATTCGTTTGCATGCCTATGCCTGTTTATTCGCTTTGGTATGGATGATTCTAAACAAAAACATATGGCAGCGGAAAGCAAATATAAAAAAACACCTGAACAGTGTTCAGGTGTTGGGAAAGGGATTTAAGAGATCGTCGAATGATTAGCCATTCTTAATGCGAATGATGCGATCGGTACGATCATTGACTAGCACGTAGTCACCATTGATTTTGTACCATTGTTGATAACGACCGGTGTTCGGTAAGCGGCGCGCTTCACGATCACTCACTTTGTAGCGGCTTGAATCGAAATAACGAGGAAAGCTTTGACCAACACGCCAATCGCGGCTTGGATTTACACGACGAAAGTCATTACGGTCGTAGCGATTATTGTCATAACGGTTGTTATTATTCCAATTGCTCGGACGGTGATCTTTGTTCCAACGGTTGTCTTGATGTTGGTATGACGGATGGTAACGGCGGTCATCTTGACGATGGTCTGGCGCAGCAATGGCTGCTGTTGTTGCCATCAAAGCCGATACGGAAAGAACTAAACTCGATACGATTTTGTTCATGGGACACCTCTATACATTTCTAATCTGTTTTTTGATGATTCAAAATTAGCGAGAAAGTTCAGAGAAAGCGTGGGGGCAATATAGTTGAATTGTGAAATGTATGGAGGAAATTTGAAGGTGTGTAAATGATCTGAACGCTAGGCAGCATCAGCTTTTGCGGTTAAACATTAAAAAAACCTCATAAAAAAAGCCCAGAGTTGATCTGGGCTTTAAAATATGGCGAAATTAAATTCAAAACGGCTTACATACCTAAAATTTTCAGAATACTGTTACTATCTGAGTTGACCAATATATAGTCATTATTGATTTTATACCATTGCTGATTACGCGATGGTTTAGGTAAGTTATGGTCTTTATAATCGACTTTATAACCATTACCACGATAATGCTGTGGCATCACATAGCCCGTTTGCCATTTATGTTGTTGCAAACGTTTGACTCCACGTTGTTCACGCATACGGCGTCGATCTTCAAGATCGTCATCGTCCTGATAACCACGGAAATCACGATCTTTTTTCATTTGACCATATGCATTGCCGCGTGGGCCATCAAAGCCACGTTCATCGTTCTTGAAGTGAGGCGCTGCAGACGTGATGCTGCTTGCTATTAAAG
This sequence comes from Acinetobacter sp. YH12140, assembly GCF_013418475.1. NCBI lineage: Bacteria > Pseudomonadati > Pseudomonadota > Gammaproteobacteria > Moraxellales > Moraxellaceae > Acinetobacter > Acinetobacter sp. YH12140. Next base: position 210,611 of record NZ_VPBZ01000008.1, on the reverse strand, counting down.
CACTGAAAGAAATAGCCAAAATTGGCAAAATCTTTTTCATGTTCAACCCTCATGAGTAATTTATCTTCAATATCACTACTGTACGCATTAAATGCAGAGAAACTGTGAAGAAAGATGAATATTTCTTTAAATAAAACGAAGAGATTGCGGATATTATGCGATAAATTTCGTGCTGAGAACAATCTTTCCATCTTGGAAGAGATGGTCCGATAATGCGCGCTTTTTATCCTTGCAATTCAGCTTTGATTAAATTTGAGGTCTATTGTAAGCACGATCAAAAACGCCCATCAAGTCTTGACAGGCAAATGAGGGGAGAGATGAAAGACTGAAAATGTTGAGTAACTTCGGGTTTTAGTACCACTGCTCGTTTAGGCATTGGAGTGAATAAATTGCTTGAGCCACATATTCAGCTTGCTCGGCATCGTCCATTGCAGAGATCAAATTTTCAGTCAGTTGTAAGTTTTCAATTGAACGAATGGTTTCAATTTTGCGTTTTTGATCAGCCATTTGGGTCTCCTTGCCGTCGGTCTATGTCATGGCCAACAGTCTATGCTTTTATACTTAATTTGAAAAACCGAATATTATTATAAAAATAATTTAAAAATACGATTAATGGAAAGTTGGGTAATGAAGCTGTCTATTGATCAAAGCTTGTTGAATTTCAAATGCTAATCTAAGAGTTTAAAAAAGGGCATCAAATGGCCCTTTTTAGTTCTAAATGTGTCACTTGGAACGTAATTAGTATGCGTATTTCAGGTCGGTATAATCCGTTAATGATTTTTGAATATGAGCTTGAATAAATTCATTAATATCTTCAGGTGTCATTGCTGCACCTTGTTTGGTAATCACATGCTCAAACGGTGCTTGATCTTGCGCAATGATGCGATAAACAAAGTTAGTGATCACTTGAAAGCCTGCTTCTTGCTTTTGAATGCAAGTGACATAGAAATAGGCATGCTCAAAGTTTAAGTCAGTATGCGAAAAAATAAATTGTTCAAATAATTTTGCATTTTGACCGACATCTAAGCCTTTTAAATCGTCCACGATACTCGGGTCGAATTTCATGCCATATTTTGCTGAAATCGGTTGACCATCGACCAGTAGGTTAACCATGCCATCCTCAGTTGGAGTCACTGTAATATTGCTAAAGTCAGACATGTATCAATCCAATGTTTTTAAAGAATGCCTCAAGTATCGGCAAATTTGCTAAAAACTCAAGTCGACTTTCGCGTGGACACCGCGAAATCAGTCGGTTAATGATGTCTTGTAGGCATTCAATACATAAAAAGGAAGCTCGCGCTTCCTTTTTTAAATTGGCTTTAAGCTTATTCATCTTGGGCATCTATGCTGGCACCGGTTAAATGCAAGCTGTCGTCACCCATTAAATATAAATATGCAGGCATGATGCTTTCAGGCGTAGGCAAAGTTTTTGGATCTTCGTCTGGATACGCCTTTGCACGCATGGCAGTACGTGTCGCACCGGGATTAATGCAGTTAAAACGAATATTGGGATGCTCATTTTCTTTGGCGAACAATGTACTCACGGCTTCAATGGCAATTTTTGAGACCGAGTACGCGCCCCAACGTTCACGGGCTTCACGTCCCACACCCGAACTGGCAAAGACCACTGAGGCATGCTCAGATTTTTGCAATAGTGGCATCAGCTCTTGAGTCAGTACAAAGGGCGCACGAAGGTTCACCGCCATAACATCATCCCAAACATCCACAGGATAATGTTCTAGTTCAGTTCGCTCACCCAAGATCCCTGCATTATGCAAAATGCCGTCTAGGCGACCAAATTGCTTTTCTAAGGTGTCGACCAATAGCTCATAGTCACGAGGAGAGGCACTAGACAGTTGTAGCGGTAAAATCGCCGGTTGGGGGGCACCCAATCCTTCAATTTCATCGTAAATCACTTCTAGTTTATTCAGTGTGCGTCCATGTAAGACCACGGTTGCGCCATGTAAGGCATAACTGAGGGCAGCCGCACGGCCAATACCATCGCCCGCACCTGTAATCAGGATAATGCGATCTTTAAGCAGATCGGGGCGAGGTTGATATTCTGAATATTTCATCCGTACCTCCTCGTTTTATTGTGTTGTGTTCTATCGTTATAAAGTCGCAGTGTTGAGCGTTTTCGGTTTGATGACCAAATCATGAATGACTTCATGCAATTCAGCAACAGTCTTCACTATACAATCTGCATGCCAAGCTGTTAAGTCATCTTTGTGTTGTAAAGGTAAATAGCCATAAGCCGCTAGAATTGTGTACATCTGCGCATTACGACCGGCATCGATATCACGTGGATGATCACCGACATAGATACAGTCTTGAGCATCTAGATGAATATGCTTGGCTGCTAAATACATCGGCTCTGGGTCTGGCTTGGTTTTACTGACATCGTCTGGGCAAACCAATACCGAGCAGCGCTCAGTCAAATTCAACGCTTTGAGCAACGCTTCACTGAGTGAACGCGGCTTATTGGTGACAATGCCCCACGGAATTTGATGTTGTTCTAACTCTGCGAGTAGTGGATACATGCCTTCAAACAGATCGGTATCAACTGCAATATCAGCACCATACAGATCTAGAAAGCGTTGACGATGTGCCAGAAAGACAGGATCTTCAACGTCTAACTCTGGATAGACCAGTTTGACCATCGCACGCGCGCCTTCAGATACTTGTACACGAATGTCTTCTGCACTGACCACCGCAATGCCTTTGTCACGGCACATGTCTTGAATAATACGAATAAAATCAGCCGCGGTATCAATCAGTGTACCGTCAAGATCAAAGAGTACAGCTTTCATTAGGCTTCTTTCACCGTATGAACCATGTAGTTCACATCCACATTGGGTGCGAGCCAATAGCGTTTGGTGATCGGGTTATAATGTAAACCTGTCATATCTTTGAGTTTTAACTCGGCTTGACGAATATCATGAGCTAATTCTGAAGGTTTAATAAACTTGGAATAATCATGAGTGCCTTTCGCCAACATACGTAAAACATATTCCGCACCAATAATCGCAAACAAATACGCTTTAGGATTACGGTTAATGGTCGAGAAGAATACATGACCACCCGGTTTTACCAGTTTTTGACAGGCTAAAATAATTGATGCTGGATCAGGTACATGTTCGAGCATTTCCATACAGGTAACGACGTCATATTGACCTGCTTGTTCTTCTGCCAATTGCTCTACAGGCACTTGGCGATATTCAATATTTTGCACATTTTCTTGCTCGGCATGTAGGCGTGCAACATTTAATGGCGCTTCGCCCATGTCGATACCCAATACTTGTGCGCCACGACGTGCCATGCTTTCAGCTAAAATACCGCCGCCACAGCCTACATCTAATACTTTCTTGCCAGTGATACCATTTGAATGCTCATCAATCCAGTTCAAACGCAGGGGATTAATCATGTGCAAAGGGCGGAACTCAGAATGCTGATCCCACCATATGGCTGCGAAAGCTTCAAATTTGGCAATTTCTTGTGGATCAACATTCAATTGCGACATCGGTTGCACCTCAATCAAGTCTTTATATTTTAGAAAAAAGTTTATGGGAGTTAGTGTAGCGCGTCCTGAAAAAAAAGCGATAAAAGCCTTAAAAAAGTTCACAGAATGAAAACGAAATCGACAGATTTGATTTATAGTGTTGCCATAAACTAATCATAATGATTTTGAGGACGATAAGTTCAATGAAAAAATTCCTTTTAGGCACGATTACAACAGCTATTTTGGCTTTTTCTGGCAGTGCGATGGCAGCGCAATTTGTCGCGGGGACTGATTACACAGTTATTCCAAAACCGATTAAAGTCGAACGTCCGGGTAAAATCGAAGTTCGTGAGTTCTTTTGGTACGGTTGCCCACATTGCTTTAAATTAGAACCGCATATGCAAACGTGGTTAAAGCAATTGCCTAAAGATGTACGTTTTGTCCGTACACCTGCAGCAATGAATCCACTTTGGGAACAAGGCGCGCGTGCTTACTATGCATCGGAAGCACTGGGTGTTCGTCAAAAAGCACATTTACAATTGTTCCATGACATTCATGTGGGTCAAAAAAATATCTTAGAACAAGGCGCATTTGCTAAGTTCTACACCCGTTATGGTGTTCCTGAAGCGAAATTTAACAGCACATTTAAATCATTTGCTGTGTCTTCAAAAATTGCTCAAGCGAAAAGCTTAGCGGCTCAATATCAATTGAGCGGCGTGCCTGCGATTACCGTCAATGGTAAATACATCGTACAAGGTGAAGATGCACGTACCGTTGAAATCGTGAAATTCCTTGTTGATAAAGAACGTAAAGCGAAATAACAGATGTTTTGAAAAAGCCGCACTCGATGCGGCTTTTTTATGGCGATAAATTTTGTGGATCAGAGATTTGAGCCAAAGATCGATCCCAATGTAAGATGCCACGAAATAAGAGCTGAACTTGAGTCTGAGCTTGGCGGCGAAATTGTTGTAGCGCATCAGTACGTTGTGGAAGGTCAATATGTCGATGTAAGTCAATCCACTGCATTGCCCAACTTAAGGCCAATTCAAACAAAATTTGTCCCAATACTTTGAGGTCTTGTTCGGATTGAATATGTTGAGTCGCTTCAACTTGAGCCAGTGCATGGGCCAAATCGGTACTGAGAAAATTAAACTCACGAGTAATGGCTTGTCTTAAGAATGCTGAACCACCCCAACGTTCAGCAATAAGAAACATCCATGCCTCAGGAAATTGCTCAACGGCATGAAATAAATAATCCAGACTTTGTCGTGTGCGTGCATCTGGTGCTTGAAAGCATTGCTGACTCAGTTGATTGAGGACATTCCGAAGGTGCAGGGCCATTTGGTCGACTAGTTCCAAACCGAGTTCGTCCATATCTTGAAAATGGCGATAAAATGCAGCGGGGACCAAGCCAACATGACGGGAAATTTCGCGTAAGCTCAGACTGCTAAAAGAACGGCCTGTGGTACTCAATGCAAGCGCTGCATCAAGGATAGCTTTACGACTTTGTTGCTTACGTTCTTCCCGTATCGACATGCAATTCGTCCTGAATATTGCGTGGCTTCAGTCTAACAAATTTCCTGATGACGTACGACGGTCCTATCAAAACTTGGTTGAATGGATTTTGTAAATGCACACGAATGCGTCCCGAATCTGGCTGTACCTTCTGTTATAATGTACCGCAATCAATTTTGTCAGATTAAGGACTCATCATGCGTATCGACCAACGAGCATTAGATCAATTACGTGAAGTAAAAATTACCCGTAACTACACACGTTATGCGGAAGGTTCTGTATTGGTTGAATTTGGTCATACAAAAGTTCTTTGTACTGCAAGTGTAGACAACTCAGTGCCACGTTTCCTTAAAGGGAAAGGTCAAGGCTGGGTAACTGCGGAATACGGCATGCTTCCACGTTCTACACATACCCGTAGTGACCGTGAAGCAGCACGTGGTAAACAAAGTGGTCGTACACAAGAAATCCAACGTTTGATCGGTCGTAGCTTACGTGCCATGGTTGATTTGAAAAAATTGGGTGAAAATACAATTAGCATCGACTGTGATGTGATTCAAGCAGATGGCGGTACACGCACAGCATCAATCACAGGTGCAGCTGTTGCTTTGGTCGATGCGATGAATGTCTTGCTTGAAAATAAAAAAATCAAACAAGATCCGCTTAAAGGCTTAGTTGCAGCTGTTTCTGTAGGTATGTATCAAGATGAAGCATTACTTGATCTTTGCTATGAAGAAGATTCAAACTGCCAAACTGACTTAAATGTGGTCATGACACAAGCAGGTGAGTTCATTGAACTTCAAGGCACAGCTGAAGACAAACCATTTACGCGTGCACAGTGTAATGAAATGCTTGAATTGGCTGAAAAAGGCATTCAAGAGTTAATTAAGAAACAACAAGAAGCTTTGGGTTGGTAAGTTGTTTGATTCAGTTTAAACTGAATAAAGAACGCATCTTCGGATGCGTTTTTTTATGCGCTGAATATAGAAAATCCAACAAGAATCGGCTATTCAGTAGCGTGCCTTTGACTCAAATTAATAGAATCAGGATGCTTTGAAGGACTAAAAATGAAAAATTGGATGATGTATTGTTCTTTATTCACCGTATTTTTGATCAGTGGTTGTGATTTTTTGGGAAATCAGGTTCAAGAGCGAGAAGGTGGTCGTTTTTCTGAACAAAGTGAAAACTCAAAAGATCAGGACGATGATCAAGATGAGCGCGAGCAGCATGAAGACGATGCGGAGCATGAAAAGGACTCCGAGCATGAAGATGAAGCTCGACGAAGTTCAAAACAACAGCAAGATGATGATTAAGTCATGCTAGAGGTTAAGCAGAAAAAAGGGTGCGACAGCACCCTTTATTTATGTTTAGAGTAAGCCTAGAGCTTAGGCATTAAAGCGCATCGATAAATCAATCGCTGTGACATCTTTGGTAAGCACACCCATCGAAATATAATCGACCCCTGTCGTTGCCACTTCACGTAAATTTGCAATAGTGATATTGCCTGAGGCTTCAAGTTTGCAGCGACCATTCACATGTTTGACGGCATCAATCATTTGTTGCTGACTAAAGTTATCCAACATCACAATATCCGCACCTGCTTCCAACGCTTGGTTGAGTTCGTCCCAAGTTTCTACTTCCACTTCAACGGGTTTACCCGGAGCAATGGTATGCGCTTTAGCAATAGCTTGGCTAATGCCACCTGCTGCCATGATGTGATTTTCTTTAATTAAAAACGCATCAAATAAACCTAAGCGATGGTTTTGACCACCTCCGACAGCAACTGCATATTTTTGTGCAATACGTAGGCCTGGTAAGGTTTTACGGGTATCGAGTAAACGAGTATTCAAACCTTCAAGCTGATGGACATAGGCAGCAGTTTTAGTCGCTACTGCAGATAATGTTTGTATAAAATTTAAGGCTGGACGCTCAACCGTGAGTAAACTACGCGCAGAACCTGCGAGTTTTAAAAAGGCTTCGCCTGCGGCAACACGGTCACCATCATGTTTCAACCAAGTGACTTGGACAGCGGCATCGTAAGCCTGAATGAGTGCATTAACCCAAGGCTGACCCGCCAAGATCATCTCTTCACGGCTGATAATCGTTGCAGTGGCTTGTTCATCTTCTGGAGTTAACAGGGCTGTAATATCGCCTTCGCCAATATCTTCTTGTAGTGCGTGTTGAATATTGATTTGGATTGATTGTTCAAGCAAAGATTGCGATATGCTCATAAGAAGTTCCGTATCTTTTTAACCCAGGAAAATGTGCGCGTTATATTAGCATTGTTCCTTAAAAATGAGCGATTTTTAACTCCTTTCACAGACTTGAATTGAGATTTCAATGTGAAAGTTTTAGCATTAAAACTTTCAAGTAGGGCTCGGCGTTTTGATCTGCAGCATTGCAGGCCGGCTTAGACACAGGATTTTTTTATGTCACAAGCAATAACATTTCAGGTGCAGGATGGGCAATTGCTAGGTGCGCGTCAAATTCCATCACCGAATTTTAACCAGCGTCCTGAAGATACCGAAATTCAGCTTGTCGTCATTCATAATATTAGTTTGCCACCTTCTCAGTTCGGCGGTGGTTATATCGAACAATTTTTCCAAAATCAGTTGGATTGGTCGAAACATCCTTATTTTCAAACTATTGAAGGGATGCAAGTATCGACACATTTATTGATCCTGCGCACAGGCGAAGTTCTACAGTTTGTCAATTTTAATGATCGAGCTTGGCATGCAGGTCGCTCAACCTATTTAGCACAAAAAGAATGTAATGATTATTCGATAGGCATCGAACTCGAAGGAAGTGATGATTTACCTTTTGAAGCTGCACAATATGCCGTGCTGACCGAGGTCGTGGCGTGTTTACAACAGGCTTATCCTAAAATTCAACAACATATCGCCGGACACTCAGATATTGCACCGGGACGTAAAACAGATCCAGGTCCATTTTTTGAGTGGAACGCTTTTCGTCAACAGCTGCATCATTTTAAAAACAAATAAACAATACATACTGCGTTTAATAAACCAATGAAATTCCTTGACGAGTTTCATTACAATAGGCGCACTTTCAAAAGTGAGAAATACCGATGGCGCTTTGGCGTTCGACAGTCATTGTCAGTGCAATGACTATGTTGTCCCGTGTATTGGGACTGGTACGGGATATTGTCCTGTTAAATGTATTTGGTGCAGGTAAAGACTTCGATACCTTCGTGGTTGCCTTTCGTATTCCTAACTTTTTTAGGCGCTTATTCGCAGAAGGGGCATTTTCACAAGCCTTTATTCCTGTATTGACTGAATATAAAACCAGTCGAACCCATGCCGAAGTCCAGATTCTGATTAGCCGTGTTTTTGGCTGTTTAGGTCTGGTGATGACTAGTTTGACGTTCATCGCGATGGTGGCGGCACCCGCGATTATTTATATCTATGCACCGGGTTTCCATGGTGATGCAGACAAGTTTGCGTTAGCTACCGATATGTTCCGCCTAACGATTCCTTACTTACTGTTTATGTCCCTAACGGCATTTGCCAGCAGTATTTTGAACAGTTATGGCTCATTCAGTACACCTGCGTTCGCTCCAGTGTTACTCAATGTCGCGATGATTGCCGGTGCGCTGTGGTTAACCCCTTATATGGCTGAGCCAATTATGGCTTTGGGTTGGTCTGTTGTCGCAGCAGGATTCTTGCAATTGGCGATTCAGATTCCAGAGCTGTGGCGTAAAAAATTACTGATTCCACCCAAAGTAGACTTCAAACACGAAGGTGTTGATCGGATCATGAAGTTGATGCTGCCAGCACTGTTTGGTGTCTCAGTGACGCAGATCAACCTACTGTTGAACACCATTTGGGCGTCTTTTATGCAAGATGGTTCAGTATCATGGCTATATAGTGCTGAACGTATGACCGAGCTACCTTTAGGTTTGATTGGGGTAGCTATTGGTACCGTGATTTTACCGTCATTGTCTGCACGCCATGCTGAACAAGATCAGGACAAATTCCGCCGTATGATTGATTGGGCAGCTAAGGTCATTATCTTGGTGGGTGTGCCTGCCAGTATTGCGCTTTTCATGCTCTCTACACCTATTATTCAGGCCTTATTTGAACGTGGTCAATTTAGCTTTGAAGATACACAGATGACCGCATTGGCATTGCAATGTATGAGTGCCGGTGTGATTTCATTCATGCTCATTAAAGTGTTTGCACCAGGGTTTTATGCGCAACAAGATACCAAAACTCCAGTACGTGTAGGTTTAATGGCGGTCGCAGCCAATGCCATTCTTAATGTGGTGTTTATTGGATTCTTTAAACTGATTGATTGGCATGCTGAGCATATGGCCTTGGCATTGGCATCCTCTGGTTCCGCATTAGTAAATGCAGGGATGCTGTATTTTTATTTACATAAGCGCAATATTTTCCGTTTTGGTGCGCATTGGAAAAAGTTGGTGATTCAGTTTGCGATAGCCAATGCTGTGATGATTGCTGCTCTGTGGTATGGCTTAACATGGTACAACGGTGATGTATCTGCGTGGATGCGTGTCGCGGAAGTGATCATCTTATGTGTGATTGGTGTTGCTGCTTATGGTATCGCCTTAATTGCAACAGGCTTTAGACCACGTCATTTAAAACCATAAAGCTAAAACCACACAACGTAGTAAGTTTACGTGGATGTAAAAAAATAAGAGCACATAGGCTCTTATTTTTTTCATTGACACTCAAGATGATAAAAACGTACGTTTCTTATCCATGAGTCTAAGAGGGGTAATTTGTAGTTTAAAACGACATACAATCCGTCGCCTAAACTTTTCCTCGAGAGAGGAAACCAACAATTGCAAGTATGACTGCAATAACCAAAAGAATAACAGCAAAGTCTTTGGATAAGCCTGCCACACCACCAAAACCTAGCAGACTAGCAATCAATGCAATTACAGCGAAAATAATAGCCCAGCGGAACATAGTTTTATCTCCATGTGATTTTTTATTCTGTATGCCCATTATAAGAGGCTAAAAAAACCTACTATGTAGTCTTTTGTTTATTTAATGTTCAATATTCGGTAACTTAAACAAAGAATTAATGTGCAGGTTCAGTTAATATGCCTGCCACCTTTGTTGCGAGCGAGAAGATGACCGATACTCTACGCCCACATTTTTGGAAAAAGCATGCTTTGACTGAACTCACCCATTTGGAGTGGGAGTCACTCTGTGATGGTTGCGGGCTTTGCTGTTTAATTAAGCTTGAAGATGAAGATACTCATGAGGTTGCCTACACCAAAGTGGCATGCAAACTTTTAGATTGTGAAAAGGCATCTTGCTCCGATTATCCAAATCGTCAATCACATGTTCCAGACTGTATACAGCTGACGCCACATCAGATTCACCAATTTCATTGGCTACCACCGAGCTGTGCTTATCGTAGAATTTCTGAGGGTAAAGATTTACCACGTTGGCATCATCTAGTGACGGGAAATCGTGACAGTATTTTGAAGGCACGAAAGTCTGCCGCAGGGCGTTGCATCAGTGAAGAAGACGTCAACCCTGACGATATTGAAGATTATATTGTGCGTTGGGTACGCTAAAGGACACAGATACGCTCAATTTTGGATCTAGAGTTGATCTTGTATCATAGCCAGAAAGTCTTGTTCTGACAGAACCTGAAAACCGTGCTGTTTGAGGAGTGCTGTGGTTACCCCATAGCCTTCAATTTTCGTACGGGTAAAGCTGCCGTCATAAATATAATGGCTGCCGCAAGACGGGCTGCGATCTTTCAAGACAACAACATCAACTTTGTGAAATTGGGCCAATTCTAACATTCGTTGAGCACCCGCAATAAATTCAGCACTAACGTCTGTCCCCAAAACATCTTTAACTTGAGCTGTACCATTGAGCACATCAGTGGCTTGACCATTTTGAATTTCTGCAGGAAAACGTGGACAGCTCAGGCCGCCCATCATTTCTGGGCAGGCCGTAATGACTTGGTGAGTCTGCATCAGTTGGCAAATCGCTTGTTGTGTATTTGATTTGGCATCATAACGAACGGGTTGGCCTGCCAGACAGGCACTGACTAAATACTTCAGTGTCATCGTGTCTTGCTCCACAAGTTTTAGTGACTCAAAAGTTCCATCGCATGGTCATAACTGAGCGGACGATAAAAGTAAAAACCTTGTCCAGTATGACAATTACATTCTTTTAATGTATCGACCTGTTCCGGTTTCTCTATACCTTCGACTAGTATATTCAGGGAAACACTCGCACCAATTTGTGTAATCGCTTTGACAATGGCAAGTGCTGAACAGTCGGTATGCATGCGTTCCACAAAATTACGGTCTATCTTAATACAGTCGACAGGGTAATTACTCAAACGTGTTAATGATGAATGACCTGTACCAAAATCATCTAAAGAAATGTGTATGCCATGCTCTTTTAATAAATGGAGAGCGCGAATCACATAATTTGAGCCACGTTCTGACAGGCTTTGCTCGGTAATTTCGACCTCAATAATGTCTGGTGAGATACCAAACTGCTTTAAGCGATTCAGTAATTTTTCCGCATAGTCATCACGTAAAAATTCGACAGGTGCAGCATTTATTGAAATCGGTAGCGGTTGCAGTCCAAGTTCAATCCATTTTTGAATATCTTGAAAGATTTTAATTTGCATTGTTTCACTAATGCGTGAAGCCAATTCATAATCTTGAAATGCAGCAAAAATTTGAGAAGGTAATTGTAATTGTTGGTCTTTATCATACCAACGTAACAACGCTTCAAAGCCGATAACTTGACTGTCAGACAGACGAACTTTGGGTTGATAAAACGGAATAATTTGATTGGACTTAATCAAGCTGCGTGCAAGCGTTAATTGGCGAGTAGTATTTTCAAGGGTTTTGAACATAGTATGGTTGAACATTCGTACACCACCACGACCACTGCTTTTTAAATCATTTAGCGCAATATCAGCACATTTAAGTAAATTGGAGGTATTTTGTGCATCGCGAGGGTAGATCGCACAGCCAATACTCATACCAATATTGATACTTTGCCCATTATAGAAAATGGGCATGTCCATTTGCTGACAGGCGATGCTGGCAAAATTCTGTAATTGTTGTTGCGATTTTAAATTTGGAATAGAAATGGCAAATTCATCGCCACCTAAACGTGAAACTACAATATTTGTATCAAAACATTGCTGAAAACGCTGCCCAAGGGTATGCAGTAAATGGTCTCCTGCACTATGACCTAAGGTGTCGTTAATATGCTTAAAATAATCTAGATCGATTAATAACAAACCCAGTTGTTGCTGATGTTCTCGCGCCACTTTTAATTGGCTTTTAAATACTCGACTAAACGCACGGCGGTTTAATAAACCTGTTAAATCATCTCGTTCAATGATGCGTTGAAGTTTATTTTCTGCAAGTCGCTGTATCGTAATATCACGTGATACACAGAGAATTTCTTTGACTTGGCCATATTCGTTGAATACTGGGCTGAGCATATTATCCCAATAAGCCAAGGGTTCATCTGCTACTTGGCTCATGCCGACAAAGCGAGATATTTTGCCATCTTTGGCTTCGGCAAAAGCATTCAAACACGCGTCACGGACTTCTTCAGGCAGTAATTTATGCCAAGACATACCAAACTCAGTTTCAGTTGGAGATACGCCCAGAGCTAAACATCCCGCGCGGTTCATATGCAGAATTTGACCGTCTAGACTTAATAATTTTATACAGTCGACACTAGCATCTAACATTTGATTACGACTATTCAGTTTTTCTCGTAATTCAGCGCATTGATTATGTTGTAATTGTATATTCTTGGCTTGGGGCATTTTTTGAAATAAATTTATAGGTAGATCAATGCCTTGTTGAACTTGAACGATTCGCTTTTGCTTTGTTGATTGCTTCATACAATCTGTCCAATTGGGTCAGGCAAGTCTAAAATGGGATATCTTGCCGATGATACTTTAATTTGATCAATAAGGGCTAGGATGTCTTGTTACATTATAGTTAACATTCGCCTAAGCTTTTTTACATGCAAGATAATTAAATAACGACATTAAACCACCCTCCTAAATTGAATACCGAATAAAGCAAAGATTCTGCCAAGGCAGTGTTAGAATAGAAAAAACGTCCCCAATTGCCGGAAACGAAATAATAAGATGTCAGACAGCCAAATTCCTCTTCCTGAACGCATGCGTCCTCATGATTTATCTCAAATTATTGGACAAGATCACCTTTTAGGTGAAGATGCACCGTTACGCCAGATGATTGACCAAGGGCATTTGCCATCGATTATTTTTTGGGGACCTCCGGGTGTAGGTAAAACCACAATTGCATTGTTGTTAGCGCAGGCCGTTGACCGACCATTTATTAGTTTATCTGCGCTCAATACTGGGGTGAAAGAGTTACGTGAAATCATCGCCGATGGTGGAGATTTATTGACACCTGTGGTGTTTATTGATGAAATTCATCGCTTTAATAAGTCACAACAAGATGCCTTACTGAATGCAGTTGAAAAGGGCAAAATTACCCTGATTGGTGCAACCACAGAAAACCCTTCATTTGAAGTTAATAATGCCTTATTGTCGCGTTGTCAGGTGTATACCTTAAATGCTCTGGATAATGACGCAATTCAGCGCTTATTAGATCAAGCCATTCAGCAAGATTCGTTTTTAAAAGAGCGTTATATTCAAATCGAAGAATATGAAGCTTTATTTCAATTTGCCGCAGGTGATGCTCGTAAAGCATTAAATCTTTTAGATTTAATCGCCAGTACGTTTGAGCCAGACTTAGAAAATATCATTAACAATGCGGTGGTAGTCAAAGTTGCGCAGCAAAATATTGCACGCTATGACAAATCGGGCGAACAGCATTATGATCTAGTTTCGGCTTTTATTAAGTCGATTCGAGGCAGTGATCCAGATGCCGCTTTGTATTGGATGGCTCGAATGCTCAAAGGTGGTGAAGATCCTGTTTTTATTGCCCGTCGTATGTTGATTGCGGCATCTGAAGATATTGGCAACTCAAATCCAAATGCTTTACTGTTGGCTGGAGAATGTTTCCGATCTGTGCAGGCAATTGGTATGCCTGAATGTCGAATCATTTTGGGGCAATGTGCGGTGTATTTGGCAACCAGTGCTAAAAGTAACAGTACTTATTTGGCCATCAACAAAGCCTTAGATTTGGCAGAAAAAACCTCGAATCTACCCGTGCCATTGCATTTGAGAAATGCACCAACCAAATTGATGAAAGAGCAAGGCTATGGCGTGGACTATTTATATCCACATAATTATCCTGAACATTTTGTCATGCAGGATTATATGCCGCCTGAACTGAAAGGCACTAAGCTGTATGAGTCTGCACGTAATAAACGTGAAGTTGAAGGTGAGCGTTTGCAGCAACGACGTTGGATGCAACAACAGCAACAATGATTTGAATGATCATAATGCTAAGGCGCTTCGGCGCCCTTTTTTTATGTCTATTTCATGCAAAAAAAAGCCCAACTCAAGGCGAGCTGGGCTGAAAAAATAGGATGTCTTTGGGGGAGATACATCCTAGAGGGTAGATGGAAAATCTGGTCGGCATACACATTGGAGAAGTATAGATCCTGGTGCTGCCTGATATGTAGCTATCTTAGTGTGAACGTGGGTAAATGTGAAACAGAGGATTTTTATGGTTAACATTTGTTTTTTCGATCATGGATTAATCGAGTAATATTTCATTAAAAAACCGAGCTAAAGAGCTCGGTTTTTATAATCGATGGACGATTTAGATATCAGAAAGGTCGATACCTAAACGTGCAGCAACTTCTTCATAAGCTTCAACTACACCGCCTAAACCTTGACGGAAACGGTCTTTGTCGAGTTTTTTCTTAGTGTCTTTGTCCCATAGACGGCAGCCGTCTGGAGAGAATTCGTCACCCAGTACGATACGGTCGTGGAACACACCAAATTCAAGTTTAAAGTCAACAAGCAGCATGTTGCCTGCATCGAATAGACCTTTAAGTACTTCGTTTACTTTGTAAGTCAATTCTTTCATTTGAGCGAGTTGTTCTGCAGTCGCCCAACCTAATGCAATCGCTTGTGATTCATTCACCATTGGGTCGCCTAACGCATCGTCTTTGAAGAACAATTCGAAAGTTGGCGGAGTAAGTTCTTTACCTTCTTCAACGCCTAAACGACGGCAAAGTGAACCTGCTGCATAGTTACGGATTACGCACTCTACAGGAACCATAGTCAATTTTTTCACTAAAACTTCAGTTGGAGAAAGAAGTTTTTCGAAATGAGTTTCGATACCAGCCGCAGCCAATTTTTCCATGATAAAGGCGTTAAAACGGTTGTTCACCTTACCTTTGCGATCCAGTTGTTCAATTTTTTCACCGTTGAATGCAGAAGCATCGTCACGGAAAACTAGGATGAGGTGGTCAGAACTATCTGTTTCATAAACAGATTTCGCTTTACCAGTATAGAGCAAGGTTTGTTTTAACATGAGGGAACCTTTTTCGAGAAAAAATGCCTAGTACGACTAGGCTGGCCAATTTTGGTAAATCTGAGCTAACAGATCTGCAGCTTTTTCTTTGTCTGCAAAACTGTTATCGGCATTGAACACAGCGATGTTATTGCTTGAACCTACAGAAGAAAGTCTTAAGACATAGGTCTGCTGATCGACCTTGACGGTTACTTCGTAACGGTTTTTGCTCTGACCAACAATGGTATGGTTAAGGCTGCTGAGGGTAGCAAGTGTGTATTGCCAAATTGTAGCAGAATTTCCTTCAACTTTGATCAGTGGATTTTGATTTCCATCCACCAATAGTTGAGGGCGGCTAATATTTGTACTGTCTGTTGAGGAATCTGCAACGACATTATTTTTTTCCGCGGCTGGACGCGGAAGGGCATAGCGATTGCCACGCTTATTTTCAAGCTTTGGTGCATGCTCAATTGCTAGCGGGTCAACTGATGGAGCAGGATACAAAGGCGTTGCAGGACGAACCATTGACCCTTCAGGGTATTTCAGCGGTTCAACATCTGTGGTTTGTTTATAGTCCAGTGTGCCATTATTAAAGGCAAGTGAACTACAACCGGCTAATGTAAATACTGAAAGTGCCAGGCTAAGTCCTAAACGTAATTGCATGATGTTTGCTCTTCTTTATTTGATAACGCCCGCAGTGATGAGTGCTTCACGAAGCGGAGTACGATATTGTTCTGCAAGGGGTGTTAATGGTAAGCGAATGCCTGTTTCAATCAGGTTCATCTCATGAAGTGCCCATTTCACAGGAATTGGGTTCGATTCGCAAAATAAAATTTGATGTAAATTTGCAACAGTATTGTTTTGTTGCTCGGCTTGGACTGCGTCACCCGCCAAAGCGCTTGCACACACTTCGCTCATTTCTTTTGGCGCCACGTTCGCAGTAACCGAAATGTTGCCTTTAGCACCTAAACCCATTAACTGATAAGCCGTTGCATCATCACCTGAGTACACCACCATATCTTTGCCTTTAAGGCCTTCAATGAGTTCTTGACCACGAGGAACATCGCCAGTGGCGTCTTTAATGCCCACGATTTGTGGAATATCAGCAAGACGGATCACGGTGTCATTGTGCATGTCTACACCAGTACGGCCAGGTACATTGTACAAAATTTGAGGTAAATCAACAGCTTCAGCAATCGCTTTGTAGTGTTGATACAGGCCTTCTTGGGTAGGTTTGTTATAGTATGGTGTAACTAATAATGCCGCATCTGCACCTAATTCTTTGGCTTCTTTGGTGAGTTCAATTGCTTCGTGGGTTGAGTTTGCACCTGTGCCGGCAATAATTGGAATGCGTTTGTTCGCCACACGGATGATTTCTTTGATCACCTGAGTGTGTTCGGCCATGCTCAAGGTAGAAGCTTCACCTGTAGTCCCTACAGCAACAATACTATTGGTGCCTTGCTTTATATGCCACTCAACCAGCTTCTCGAGGCTCTTCCAATCTACGCTGCCATCTTCAAACATTGGGGTGACGATTGCGACAATTGAACCTTGAATGGTCTGAGCTTGCTGAGTCATTTTGAAAAGCTATCCTATTTGTCCATCCGACAAGATGAAATATTGATTTCTGGATGGTTTCGAATTTTGATTTGTAGCATGTTCATTGGGCTATACCCAAATTGAATAATGCTTACGCAAATTATGACTGATCAAACGCATAAGAACAATATGCTTTGGTCAAAGCCATAAAATTCTTTATACAAATCAAACTTAAAACAATCAAGTGTAAAATAGCGGTTTTTTTGCAGCCTGAAAATTGTTCAGCAAGGGCTGAATCTTGAAAATGTGTTATTCAATCGAGAGGGTTGGCATGGTTGATGGGATTGATTAAATCATCAGCAAAAGGTTGATCTATGTGTATTCCGTGCTTTTTAATCAGAATTTAAGATTAAATAACAATGACTAAAGATTTAAAAACTATATCAATTCGCTCGGGTTTTATTACAAATGATTGTTAAAAACTTGGGTAATAATCTTTTTTATATCTAATAGAAATAGACATGTTTTTATGAGTGTTTAAAAAGATCGCTTGATTTGACTGTTCATTGCACGATTCATATTTTTTTATTTTAAATTTTTAATTGTTTTTACGACTTTGTGACTTAAAGCACAAAAACTATTACACCATGCACGTAATCCAATTTTGGACGAAAGGCTTCAACTTATTGGTAGTTATATCCTTTATAAGGCTCAGCGATGATGCGACTTAATTTGAACGCTGATGACAACAAGGATTCTCCAATGGAAAAGTCAGATAACAAGCATGCTATTGTCACGGTAGCAATCTGCTTCCTTATTGCCGTAATCGAAGGTCTGGATATTCAGGCTGCAGGTATTGCAGCAGCAGGGATTCGTGAATATTTCGGGCTGGATAGCTCGCAGCTAGGGGTGTTTTTTAGTGCCGGTATTTTAGGATTATTACCTGGTGCTTTGTTGGGTGGTCGGATTGCAGACCGAATGGGCCGTAAAAAAGTATTAATTTGGTCTACGGGGATGTTCGCCATCTTTACCTTATGTACGGTATGGGTAAATAGCTTCCATAGCTTACTCGCTGTACGTTTTCTTGCAGGTGCAGGTTTAGGTGCAGCAATGCCAATTTTAATTACCTTGGCATCTGAAGCGGTAACGCCACAAAATCGTGGTCGTGCAGTCGGTTTGATGTACTGTGGTATGCCTGTGGGTGCGGCAATCTTGTCATTAGTTGCAATGACGGACTTCGGTGCAAACTGGAAAAATATTTTCTATTTAGGCGGTTTATTACCGATTGTTGTGATTCCATTGATGATTTGGTTCCTGCCCGAATCGCGTGAATTCTTGAAAGCCAAAGATCAAGCGGTTCAAGCGACCGCCAATGGCGAAGTGCAACAAGGTGCTTTCAAAAACCTCTTTAACACAGAAAACCGTTTACGTACTTTCTCAATTTGGGTGAGCTACTTCTTCACCTTGATGGTGGTGTACATCATGTTGAGCTGGTTACCGTCGTTGTTCACCGAACTCGGTTTCACTCGTAAAGATGGTGCAACTGCGCAGTTCTACTTCATGGTGAGTGCAACCATTGGTACGATCATTTTAGGTATGTTGACTGATCGTTGGAAGAAAGCTTATGTGATCATTTTGATGTACGGCGGTATTTTGGCAGGTCTATTTGCGCTGAATGGTGCAGGTTCATTGACTCAAATGTACATGGCGTCAGCTTTAGTCGGTGCATTCGTGATTGGTTGCCAAGGTGTATTGTACGCCTTCGGTGGTATCGTGTATCCGACACAGTTACGTGGTACGGGTGTTGGTGTAGCTTCAGCCGTTGGTCGTGTCGGTGCAATGTTAGGCCCTGCAATTGCTGGTCAGTTATTGGCAGCAGGTTTTGGTGCGGCAGGGGTGATTACCGCGGCAATTCCATGTATCGCAATCTCTGCAATATTTATGTTGTTATTGGTACGTCGTATTCCATCATAAGGAACATGCCATATCAAAAAAAGCCCGCATATTGCGGGCTTTTTTATGGCGACAATAGAAGTCGCACTAATGCTTTAAGCCAAGATAAATAAACGTATTTGATGTAAAAATACAGCAGAAAGAGAAAACAAAAAATCAACGTAGAGGGGCTATGTCAGCAAGAAAACTGGTCGCAATTTTTAAAGTTGATCAACGTGAATTCAGTTTGTATCTACATCAATACGAACTGATCTTGGAACTCAAACCTGTATTTCAAAGAAATCGCCAACAGCCGAGAAAAAATGCGTGGTTGGCCTTTGCCGATGAACCTACTCTAGAAGATGTTGCTGAAAATATTAATGCGTTTGAGGTCATGCAACAGACACGCAGCCATTTATTAAAATATATCTTTAAACATCAACCGCGATATTTTTATTTTCATGCTTCGACTCGGCGAAAAGCCCGTATTTACCCACGCTTTGCACAGCGGCTGGTTGAGCATTTGCCCAAGTATCGGTATTGTCAGGAAGGACAGTCATTTTATTTTTACGCACAGGACTGAATACTCAGGTTTTTAAAATATGAGCGAATCAGTAGAGTCGCCGAAAATGCATGACAACGGATGGAGAGATATGCAAAAAAATACAGCGCTGATTGTGGTCGATGTACAAAATGGTTTTACCCCGGGTGGTCAGTTGGCTGTTGCCAATGCCGATCAAATTATTCCAGGGATTAATCAACTGGGGCAATACTTTACGAATATTGTGCTGACTCAAGATTGGCATCCAGCCGACCATATCTCTTTTGCTGAAAATCATCCTGAGCATGTACCTTATGACAGCATAGAGTTGAGTTATGGGGCGCAAGTACTGTGGCCGACGCATTGTGTACAAGGCACACAGGATGCCGAATTGCATCCTAATTTAAATTTACCGACGGCGCAGCTGATTATCCGTAAAGGTTTTCATCAGCATATCGACAGCTACTCTGCTTTTATGGAAGCAGATCAGAAAACTTCAACAGGTTTGGCGGGCTATTTGCGCGAACGTGGTATTGATACAGTCTTTGTGGTGGGCATTGCCACGGATTTCTGTGTTGCATGGACGGCAATGGATGCACGTAAGCTTGGTTTTGAAACTTTTGTGATTGCTGATTTGACCAAAGGGATCGATTTACAGGGTTCTTTACAGCATGCATGGCAAGACATGTTGGCGAATGGGGTGAAGCGTATTTACCTGAAAGATATTGTGCAGCAGCATGCACAGGCATTATCTTTGGCATGACCCAGTGGGCTCAGTTGAGAAAAGGCACAAGGGTGTGCCTTTTTTGGTCCCTGTTTTTAAATGGAAGATGCCTATGTTGGCTTTCTTAAAATTCACTCAATTTGTGCAGAAAACATTTGCGATTTGGGTGGTGCTGTTTGCAGCGCTCGCCATGTTTTTTCCCGATGTATTTGTTTGGTTAAAAGCATATATCCCATGGATGCTAGGCATCATTATGTTGGGTATGGGCATGACCATGACACTGCAAGATTTTAAAAGTGTATTGCAAAGTCCGAAAGCTGTGATGATCGGGGTTTTGGCACAGTTTATTGTGATGCCGGGATTGGCATTTTTCTTGTGTAAATTATTACAACTGCCGACAGAAATCGCGATAGGGGTCATTCTTGTCGGTTGCTGTCCGGGTGGAACGGCTTCTAATGTCATCACCTATATGGCAAAAGGTAATACCGCATTATCTGTTGCCTGCACCTCTGTTTCGACATTACTCGCACCGGTTTTAACCCCTGCGATTTTCTATTTGCTGGCAAGCCAATGGATTGAAATTAATGCGGCATCGATGTTGGTTTCAATTTTACAAGTGGTTTTATTTCCGATCATTGTGGGGTTAATGATTCGAACTGTATTTAAGCACCGAGTGGATGCCTATATACAGGTCATGCCATTGGTTTCTGTTGTGGCAATTGTGGCGATTGTGGCGGCAATCATTGCGGGTAGCCGAACACAGATTTTGCAATCAGGTTTACTGATTCTTGGGGTAGTTGCCTTACATAATGGCTTGGGCTATCTATTGGGTTTTTGGGCCAGCCGAATATTTAAATTGCCCTATGCAGACTGTAAAGCAGTATCAATTGAAGTCGGGATGCAAAACTCAGGTTTGGGTGTGGCATTGGCGGCGACCCATTTTGCTGCTTCACCTTTGACCGCTGTGCCGAGTGCGATTTTTAGTTTGTGGCACAATATCTCGGGTCCTGCACTGGCAACCTATTGGGCAGCACAGACGAGTGAGGCCAAAGCATCGGAACAAGACAAGCCTGTTCAATAAACAAAAAAATTCAGTAAAATAAAGGGTAATCTCCCTCTTTTTTGATGTCTAAAATAAATTTTACGATTTGATGAACACGGTTTTAGGGAGTTGCATGCTTTTTTAATTGATTAATGCTATTTGTAACATAAGTGTCATCTCCGCTGCCTAACATGCCGGCAACCACTTTAGATATAGACTGTTTCAAACAGCATTGAGAGGGTATGCCACATTTTCAGCATTCATCAGAGACCTATTATAATCGTGAATTGTCGCTTTTAGATTTTAATCGGCGGGTCTTGGCTCAGGCACTCGATTCAAGTTTACCGTTACTTGAACGCTTGAATTTTCTCATCATTTTTTCACGCAATTTAGATGAATTCTTTGAAATTCGCATTGCGGGGCTAATGAAACAACGAGATTTGAATGCAATTGCACGGACGCCTGATGCCATTCCGACTGAAGTGGTCTTAGATGAACTTTCCCAAGTGATTCATGACACGGTTGCACAGCAATACCAGACCCTCAATCATGCTGTATTGCCTGCATTACAAAGTGAAGGTATTCGCTTTATTCAATTTAAAGATATTTTAGAAAAACATCGGGCGTGGATTAGCCATTATTTTAGTAAAGAAGTTCAACCAGTCTTAACACCGATTAGCTTAGATCCATCGCATCCGTTTCCACGCTTGGTCAATAAAAGCCTCAACTTTATTGTGAGTCTAGAAGGCAAAGATGCCTTTGGTCGTGCCATTGAAATGGCAATTGTGCCTGCGCCACGCTCATTGCCGCGTTTAATCAAAATGCCCGCCGAGGTTGAAGGCAGTGCAGAGACACAAATTTTCCTGACCGCCATTATTCAGCAACACATCAATGACCTATTTCCGGGGATGAAAGCGACGGGCTGTTATGCCTTTCGAGTGACACGCAATGCAGATTTAGTTCTGGCTGAAGATGTGGATGACTTGGCGGTGGCATTAAAAGATGAATTGTCTTCACGGCGTTTTGGTCGGGCAGTTCGCTTAGAAATTGAAGCTGATTGTCCGCAAAGCATTATTGATTATTTGTTAGATGAATTTGATTTGAGTGAGCAGGAGCTCTATCGCATTGACGGCCCGATCAATTTATCGCGTCTCAGTACCAGTTTTAATCGACCTGAACTGAAATATCCGGTCTATACACCGATTATTCCTAAAGTTTTTCGTAAACAAACCGCGATTTTTGATGTATTAAAAACACAAGATGTGTTGTTACATCATCCGTTTGACTCCTTTCAACCGGTCATCAACTTATTACGTGAAGCTGCAAAAGACCCTCAGGTATTAGCCATTAAGCAAACGCTCTATCGTAGTGGGCCAGATTCGGACATCGTACAAGTTTTAGCGGAGGCGGCACGCAACGGCAAGGAAGTAACCGCCGTCATCGAACTTCGGGCGCGGTTTGATGAAGAATCCAATATTACCGTGGCCAATATATTGCAAGAAGCTGGGGCTGTCGTGGTGTATGGCATTGTGGGCTATAAAACCCATGCCAAGATGATTTTGATTGTGCGCCGTGAAAATAATCAGCTGTTACGCTACGCCCATTTGGGAACAGGTAATTACCACGCAGGCAATGCGCGGATGTATACCGATTATGGCCTGATGACGACGCATCCCGATATTTGCGAAGATGTGCATCGTATGTTTCAGGAATTGACCGGTATGGGCAAGATGGCAAAGTTGAAAGCCTTACTGCATGCACCATTTACCCTGCATACTGAATTACTGAAACTGATTGAACAGGAAATTGTTGCTGCACAAGCGGGAAAATACGCAAGAATTATTGTGAAGGTCAATGCACTCACGGAACCGCAACTGATTGCTGCTTTGTATCGTGCATCGCAAGCAGGGGTATGTGTAGATTTAATTATCCGTTCGATTTGTTGTTTGATTCCTCAGGTTAAAGGGATGTCTGAGAATATTCATGTGAGATCTATCGTTGGACGCTTCTTAGAGCATACTCGAGTGTATTATTTTGAGCATGCAGGCGAAAAACGATTGTACTGTGCCAGTGCCGATTGGATGGGACGTAACTTATTTTCACGGGTCGAAACCTGTTTTCCCATTTTGGAAAGCCGTTTGAAAAAACGCATTATGAAAGATGGTTTACTTAACTATTTGGAAGATAATCAAAATGCATGGGAAATGCAGTCGAATGGGCAATGGGAGAAAGTCGCGGTTGAAGCAGGTACCGAACCGCATGACGCGCAAAAATATTTGATTGCACAGAAAATTTCGACTGTTTAAGACAAAAAATCCCGACTTAAGTCGGGATTTTTGATTTCGCTCAAACCTTTACGAGGCTTTTGACTGTTTGGATTTTAAAATTTCAGTTCTGAAGTTTTGAGCCAATTCAGCGGCATCACTGTCCATACCATTGAGCATAAATGCATGACGAGTGAGCACATTGGTCGGATTTGGCAAACTGACCAATTGGAAATGATCTGAAATCTCTTTGAGCAAAGTTGTCGGCACATGAATGGCACTTTCTTTAGCAACCAATTGTTGGACTAAACGTTCAGCCGCTTGTACAGAAGACAATTGCATGGCTTCGACAGAGCTTGAAATCGCGCTACGGGTTTGTAAAACGAAACGTTTTTCTTCACGGTAGCGTTTATATAAAACATCTGAAAGCAATTGGAATACTGAGCTGATCATGGTGAGGCAACGCAGCGCATCTGGAGTGTCAGCGGTCATGCTGATGGTTGCGCCATGTTCATCAAACTTATGTACCGTACTGATGTCAGAACTGTTCAATTTATAATGTTGAACACAGAGTTCTGTAGTTTTATTTAAGAAAATTTGGCAGAGATTAAAATACGGCACAGACACGGTTTTGTTAACGCTATCGAGCAGCTGTTTCGGATCATAAAATTGAATATTTAATGCCAAGCTGTTGCTGTCGAGAACCACTGGTTTCATGTCTTTATGCTGTTTTGCTTTGGCTTGCGCATTTTGCTGCGCTTGAGCAATCGCCACAGCGGCATTATGTTTTTCTTGTTCTAAGGCCTGCGCTAGCGTTTGAATTTCATGTTTTAGACGTGATTCATTGTTGATTCGCGCTAAATATTCAGTACGACTAGGGCGAGCAATGGCACGATACGCTAACCACAACAAGCCATGTAGGAATAATGAAAATAGAATCGCAGCCCATTGCGTACGTAAGATTTCACCAATACTTGGTTTAATTAAGGTGATTTCAACCGTTCCGACTTTCTTTTCGTTTTGCAACGCATCACGAACAAAGATTTCACCGTCACGGGTTTTGGTCAAACCGCCTGTGGCCAAAACTTGATTATTGGCATTTAAGATGCGGATGGAAGCCACGCTCGGGTTGGTTGCATAGCGGTCAGCAAGTAAAGCTAATGATACGGTATTGGCCGGCTCAAGCTCAGATAGGCTGTCTGTAACCAATTGACTGGTCATCAGTTGTCCCTGACTGGCACGGTTTTCGTTCAGTTGGTGGGTTGTTGCCAATACCAATAAAAAGGTATGCAAAGCAAAACAAACTACTAATAGGCTAGCAAATAGCCCTTGTCTAGGCGCATTCAACGTAAACTTCCAAGGCATTTCTATTCAATTTAGATTATGATTCTTACATTAGTTGTAGCTCAGACCCGAGTCAATTCATGCGAGAAATCATTCTTATATCACTTTTAGGACCTGACCAACCTAATCAATTTACACGATTAATGCAGGTTTTGTCCGCACATTCCTTACAGATTTTAGATGTCGGACAAGCAGTCATCCACAATCAGCTGACTTTAGGTATTGTTGTTTCGTCGGAAGACCAGACTGCGACAGCATTAGCCATGAAGGAGATGTTGATTTTAGCACATGATATTGGCTTAACTGTGCGCTTTAAACCAATCTCTACAACAGAATATCAACAATGGGTAAATGAGGGAGGCCGCACACGCTATATCGTTACGGCACTTGCGCCAGAATTACAGGCGTCTCATTTACAGGCAGTTACAAATATTGTGTCGAGCCAAGGCTTCAATATTGAAACTGTGACTCGTTTATCTGGCCGTCCAGAATTAGATGGATCAAGCGAAGGTCCACGCCGTGCCTGCGTTCAATTTGGTTTAAAAGGCCAAATGTTGGATGCCACTGCGATGCGTGCAGCATGTTTACGTCTATCTACTGAACTTGGGGTAGATGTTGCCGTTCAAGAGGACAATGCTTACCGTCGTAATCGTCGTTTGGTCTGCTTTGATATGGACTCGACGCTGATTGAGCAAGAAGTAATTGACGAATTGGCGATTGAAGCGGGTGTCGGCGCTCAAGTAGCTGAAATCACTGAACGTGCTATGCAAGGTGAGCTCGATTTCCAACAAAGTTTCCGTGCACGTGTGGCATTACTCAAAGGTATGGATGCTTCGGTATTGCCTAAAATTGCAGAACGTCTGACTGTTACAGAAGGTGCGGAACGTCTGATTTCAACGCTGAAATCACTGGGTTATCGCACAGCTATTTTGTCAGGTGGTTTTCAGTATTTTGCCGAATACTTACAAGCAAAACTGGGTATCGATGAAGTGCATGCCAATGTACTGGACGTCCAAGATGGCGCGGTAACCGGTGA
The DNA here is from genome assembly GCF_013418475.1 of Acinetobacter sp. YH12140. Lineage (NCBI taxonomy): Bacteria > Pseudomonadati > Pseudomonadota > Gammaproteobacteria > Moraxellales > Moraxellaceae > Acinetobacter > Acinetobacter sp. YH12140. Next base: position 184,725 of record NZ_VPBZ01000008.1, on the reverse strand, counting down.
AGTGAAAGGCCATATTGTGGATGGTGCCCGCAAAGCCTTCTTATTGACTCAAATCGCTGAGGAAATGGGGATTTCATTAGAGCAAGCGATTGCTGTCGGTGATGGTGCGAATGACTTGCCAATGTTGTCTTTAGCCGGCTTAGGCGTTGCCTTCCGTGCGAAACCTTTGGTGCGTCAAAATGCCAATCAAGCCATTTCAAGCGTGGGTCTAGATGGTGTTCTTTACCTGCTTGGTGTGCATGATAAAGATTTAAATCGTGCTTAAAAGCATTTAATTCATACTAAAAAACGTAGCCAAAAGGCTGCGTTTTTTATGCCAAGAATTCAGCTCATCCGATGAGCGGTAGAAGAAAATTGTCGATAAAAACAACGATTAACAGCATTCGAAAAATTAATTTTTTTAGCCTAAAACCAGCTGTTTTTTTTGTAATGACACTCGAAACGAGATGCCATCATTGTTCCAGAAATTCTTTAAAAAGAAAAAATGTAATGACAAAATAATGTTGCGACAAGGTGTGTCGCATTAACAAAAAACGAGACTTTTTTTATGCAAAAAACTCAGCATAATGCTTGCAAGAGATTGAGATCGACCAAATCTATTTACTGAAGATACAGTAGTGAGACGGCTCAGCATCCTGTAAGACAAGAGATGTCAGTTGTCAAATGACGGAGGTTTTTATGTTAACAGCGAATTTAGCAACAATCGTTGGCCTGAGCTTGGTATCGGCGGCTGTGATTGCTGTTTTCTTCTCGCCTTATCGTCGCTGGTTAAGTTTTATGCTGGCGGGGATGCTGGTGTGGGGACTCATTGAAGTGATTCGATTTGGTACACAAACCATGTTTGAATTATCAGTGACTTATAGTTATTTAACGGCATTAATGGCCGCAATGGTGGTATTCACTTTAGTATTGTTACGTGAAGACCGCCGTGCAGAGCGTGCGATGGCAAAGCGCCAATGTATAGAGCACACGCCTGTATATGATGAAGAACAGCAATGTTCGAGCCGATAAGTGCCAGAAAAAAATTTCAATGAAAATGCGCCTAAGGGCGCATTTTTTTATGAACGCATTAGTCCGATTTGAGATACAAAGCCTTACTTCTCAAAAGCCAAGTTATGGTAGGATGAAACCAGTCAATTTTCCAACAATTACAATAGGCTTTAAGTCATGAAACTATCATCAATTCCTGTCGTAAAACTACCTTTAGTTGATGTCAGTACGGATCCACTTGATTTACTCGTGGCAGGTTTAGCGCTTCGTATGAAACAGCTTGCACGTACTAGCCCTAAATTCATTGAATTGGTTCATGAACGTCAATTCCGTATTCAAATCGGCACGGATTTAGGTGTTGCACGTCAAATTATTGTAAATAATGGACAGATTGATACTGTTTCAGGCGATGCTGAAAAAGCAGACTTTATTTTGCAATTTGCGGACAGCGAACAGGGCGTAAAAACCCTGATGAAAGGTGACCCAACTGCATTCATGACGGGTATGCAAAATGGCAGTATTAAAATGGAAGGTGATTTTGGGCTTTTGGTTTGGTTTAACCAAGTGGCGAAGTTAATTCCACCTAAACTTCCAAAACCAGTGAAAGAAAAAATCAAACTGGCACGTGCGTTTATTAAAGAAAAAACAGGTAAGTAAGATTTACGCCTTGTTCTCCTCCGTTAGGGGGGAGAATTTAAAAAAAGCCCTCTTTTGAGGGCTTTTTTTAATGCTTCAGTTGTTATTCAACTTCTAAATTAAAGGTCACTGGACCGTCATTGACCAAATGCACTTTCATGTCGGCAGCAAAGATACCTGTTTGTACATGGTCATATTGGCGCTTGGTGTAATCGACCAGCTGTTCATACAGTGCTTTGGCATCGCTTGGCGGCATGGCAGGGCCAAAATCAGGGCGCAGGCCTTTTTGCGTTTGTGCCATCAGAGTAAATTGAGACACCAAGAGGATACCGCCGCCAGCTTGACTGACATTCCAGCCCATCTTGCCTTGTTCATCATCAAAAAAACGGTATTTCAAGATCTTATCGATCAGTTTTTTGCCCTTTTCTAAATCGTCAGCTTTACCAAGTCCTAAAAACACTAAAATACCGTGATTGATTTCACCCGTGATCTCACCATCGACCACCACTTTGGCTTCCAAAACACGTTGTAACAAGGCCCGCATAAATTCTTCCGAGTAGAAAATTGAACATAGGGCGGGGATTGTAGCAAAGACAGCATTTTTTCGAAGCGATGTTTAGAAAATTTTGGGCTCAAACATTTGAAAATGAAATGTATATTTTTTATAAATCTAATAATACGATTGAATTTATAAAAATAATCTGTTTTATCTATTTATTAAGTATCAGTATCTTTGCGGGGCAGGAAAGGTATTTAACAGAGAGATTAAGACGATGTTTAAGCGTTCTTTATTGGTTGCGATGTTAGCAACAGCAACAGCGGCGACTCAAGCAGCGCCATTAACTAAAGACAATGGTGCACCAGTAGGCGATAACCAAAACTCGATTACTGCGGGTCCAAATGGTTCAGTTCTACTTCAAGACGTACAATTGGTTCAAAAATTACAACGTTTTGGTCGTGAGCGTATTCCTGAGCGTGTGGTACATGCCCGTGGTACAGGTGCGTATGGTGAATTCGTTGCAACTAAAGATTTATCTGATCTCACCATTGCTTCATTGTTCAAAGCAGGTACTAAGACTCCAGTTTTCTTACGTTTCTCGACTGTAATTCATGGTAAAGGTTCTCCAGAAACTTTACGTGACCCGCACGGTTTTGCGATCAAGTTCTATACACAAGAAGGCAACTGGGACTTAGTGGGTAACCAAACTCCAGTATTCTTCATCCGTGATGCAATTAAATTCCCTGACTTCATTCACGCAATGAAGCCAAGCCCAATTGACAACGTTCAAGACGCGAACCGCGTATTTGACTTCTTGTCTAGCCAACCATGGGCAACCAACATGTTGACTTATGTGTATGGTAACCAAGGTGTTCCAACTAGCTACCGTGAGCAAGATGGTTTCGGTGTACACGCATTCAAACTGTACAACGACAAAGGCGAATATAAATACGTGAAGTTCAACTTCCGCTCTAAACAAGGCGTGAAAGGTCTGAACGTTAAAGAAGCGATGGAGCTGCAAGGTAAAGACTTCAACCACTTAACCAACGATCTTTACAAAAACATCAACGCGGGCAACTTCCCGAAATGGGATCTTTATATCCAAGTGTTAGATCCTAAAGATCTCAACAGCTTCGATTTCGATCCATTAGATCCAACTAAAATCTGGCCAACGAACTTAGTTCCAGAAACTAAAGTGGGTACGTTGACACTGAACCGTATGCCGAAAAACTTCTTCCAGGAAACGGAACAAGTGGCATTGGCTCCGGGCAACTTAGTACCAGGTATCGAGCCATCAGAAGACCGTCTGCTGCAAGGCCGTATCTTCTCTTACTCAGATACACAAATGTACCGTTTAGGTGCGAACCACCAACAAATTCCAGTCAACCGTCCATTAGTTGCTGTAAACAACAACAACCAAGATGGTTACATGAATGTTGGCGGCACTTCATCAAATGTGAACTACGAGCCAAGCCGTATTGAGCCAAAACCAGCGACTGCGAAAGCGCGTGCGGTTGAAACGCCGCTTTCTGGCACAGTTCAGCAAAAAGGCGTGAAAGAGCAAAACTTCAAGCAGGCGGGTGAACTTTATCGTTCATACTCTGCGAAAGAGAAAGAAAACTTAATCATGAACTTGGCGGCTGACCTTGGCAACGTGAAAGATTCGGAAACGAAACACATCATGTTGTCTTACTTCTATAAAGCAGATGCAGACTACGGTACACGTATGACTAAAGCAGTAAACGGTAACCTTGCAACTGTAAAAGCTAAAGCAGCACAACTGAAAGACTAATTTCGATCAGTCTGAAGGATTGGTAACTAGGGTCTAGAACGTTACCTCAAAAAAGTCCTATGAAGCTCCATACCTTTCCTGCACCCTAGGGGGAGTTTCATAGGCACTCCTTAAATATTCATTTTTATGAAATGAATTATTTCTAATTCAATTCTACATTCGATTTCTGTTGGAGTTCATCATGAAAGTTATGCAACATTTGACTTTAGCCAGTTTTCTAGCGTTTGGTTCCGCATTTGCAAACGTGGCAATCGCGGAAGATATCTCCCTAGCTAAAGCAACTGCAAGCGATCAGATGACCTCACAACAGGAATTGATCGCAATCTTCTTTGCCGCAGCCAAAACTGGCAATGAAGAAGTCATCAATGAATTTCTTAAGCATGGTTTTCCTGTCGATGTCAAAAATCGCCAAGGTTTCACTGCCTTAATGATGGCAACTTATTATGGTCATCAAGATGTTGTTACGACATTGCTGAAACATGGTGCAGATCGTTGCTTACGTGATAACAAAGGCAATACTGCATTGATGGGTGCCATGTTTAAATTAGAATGGGCGATTGCAAAGCAATTACGCCAAGTGGATTGCGATGCAAATGCCAAAAAAACGGGGCAAAAGACTGCCGAACAGTTTGCACGTGAATTTGGTCAAGAAGAAAAATATCGACAGTTACTCAAAAAATAATGAGCTTGATCGCGCTCAGCTTCAGCAAAAAAATTGAAAAAAGTCGATGAATCGCGGTGATTTATAAGTTATTCCACTAAATCAATCGGCTTTTTATCAATAAAGTATGCTTTAATGCAAAGAGTTGATAAAAACTGAAAGTCTTTATGTCTCCAATCATCCAATCCTTATTAGACACAGATCTGTATAAATTCACCATGCTTCAGGTGGTGTTACACAAATTTCCGCAAACCCATAGTGTGTATCACTTTCGTTGCCGTAACTTGGATGATACAGCCTATCCACTGGTTGAAATTTTGGATGATTTAAACATGCAGCTCGACATGCTTTGTCAGTTGAAGTTTAAAGAAGATGAATTGCAGTATTTACGCAGTTTACGTTTTATTAAAAGCGATTTTGTTGATTATCTTGAATTATTTCAGCTTAAACGCCGTTTTATTAAAGCGGGTATTGATGATGAAGGTCGACTCGACATTTGGGTAGAAGGCCCAATGGTTCAAGCGATGATGTTTGAAATCTTTGTTTTAGCCATCGTCAATGAATTATATTTCCAACGTATTCGTACACCCGAAGTTTTAGCCGAAGGTGAGCGCCGTTTACAACATAAGGTTGCCTTGCTGAAGCAGTATGAAGCACGGCAAAATCCAAATGATCCACCATTCTTGGTCTCTGATTTTGGCACGCGTCGTCGTTATAGTTATGCATGGCAAAAGCATGTAATTGAAGAATTAAATCAGGCTTCACCGTATATTTTCCGCGGTACAAGTAATGTTCTGATTGCCAAAGACTTGAACATTACTCCAATTGGTACGATGGCGCATGAGTTCCTACAAGCATTCCAAGCGCTTGATGTTCGTCTACGTAACTTCCAGAAGTCTGCGCTAGAAACATGGGTGCAGGAATACCGCGGTGACTTAGGAATAGCCTTAACGGACGTTGTCGGTATGGATGCGTTCCTACGTGACTTCGATTTGTACTTTGCCAAACTATTCGACGGTTTACGTCATGACAGTGGCGACCCGTATGAATGGGGCGATAAAGCCTATGCACATTACAAAAAGCTTAAAATTGACAGTAAAACCAAAATGCTGACTTTTAGTGATGGCTTGAACATTGAAAAAGCTTGGGATTTACACAATTACTTTAAAGACCGTTTCCAAGTGAGTTTTGGTATTGGCACCAACTTGACCAATGATATGGGACAAACTGCACTGAATATCGTGCTGAAATTGGTTGAATGTAATGGTCAATCTGTGGCAAAAATCTCAGATAGTCCAGGTAAAACCATGACGGATAATGATACTTTCTTAGCGTATCTACGTCAGGTGTTTGACATCTCTGAAGTTAGCGCTTAAACACAGCATTAGATAAAACTAAAAAAGCCGAATCAATGATTCGGCTTTTTTATATCTAAAATATTGCTAAAGGAATGCAAAAATTCAGAATAATAGTGAAAATGACTTATGCTAAGATCGAATTTAATCGCACAAAATACAACACGAACAACGATGACAGCATCTACATTGAATTTTGGTCTGCTGATTGAAGCGGAAGAATTGGTTCCACATCTTGGTAATGAAAAACTACGGATCGTCGATTTGAGTCGTCGTTCGGTTTATGACCAATTGCATATTCCACATGCACTGCATGTGCAGCCGAAACTGTTAGTGCGCCAAGAAGAACAAGCGATGGGGCTTTTACCTGACCAAGCCGGTTTAGAACAGCTCATCAGCTATCTGAATATCAGTCCAGAACATCATGTAGTAGTTTATGACGATGAAGGTGGGGCATGGGCTGGTCGACTGATTTGGAACTTACATTGCCTCGGTTTTGAAAATACCAGTCTCCTCAATGGTGGCATCCATGCTTGGCTTGGGGCAGGCTTACCGACCTCGTCTGAAATTGAGAAATTTGAACCCGTAAGCCCATTGGTTGAAGTAAGTGCAGAGGCGCGTGCTCAGTATCAAACAGATTATGATGAGCTATTGGCTCGTGTGCAGCAGGAGCAGATCCAAGTATGGGACTGCCGTACCGAAGATGAATATACAGGCCTACGTTTGGCTGCGCGACGCGGCGGTCACATTCCGGGAGCACGACATTTCGAATGGAGTACTGCCCTTAACCGAGAAAATCATTTAAAATTGCATCCTTTAGAACGCACACAACAACGCTTAGAACAATTGGGATTCAATTTAAACGAACCTGTGGTGGTATATTGTCAGTCCCATCATCGGTCGGGCCTAGCTTATATACTGGGACGTTTACTCGGTTGGAATATTCGAGCTTATGATGGTGCGTGGAGCGAGTGGGGCAACCGACTCGATAGTCCTGTGATCACCGGAGAGTTGCCGTCTTGAGCCTTACATCTCAGTTAAAAAAACAAATTTTTATTCAAGCTCAGCGTGTTGTTCCACAGCACAAATTATCACGTATCGTCGGTAAATTGGCTGCAAGCGAAAACCCTGTGGTGAAAAATGCTGTGATTACCGCATTTAAAGCACAGTATGGCATCGACATGTCGATTGCTGAGCAAAGTAATGCCCTGAAATTTAAATCATTCAATGAATTTTTCACTCGTTCTTTAAAAGAAGGCGTACGTGTAGTTGATGCAAATGCCAACAGTGTTGTTTCACCCGCAGATGGTGCGATTTCACAACTGGGTAAAATTGAAAATGGTGATGTATTTCAGGCCAAAGGGCAGAAGTTCACTGTTGAAAACCTGATTGCCGATCCACAATTGGCTGAGCCGTTTAAAAATGGTCAGTTTGCTACGGTCTATTTGTCTCCAAAAGACTACCACCGTGTACATATGCCATTTGCAGGAACATTGACAGAAACCCTGTATGTACCGGGTGAATTGTTCTCAGTAAACCAGACCACTGCTGAAAATATTCCGGGTTTATTTGCCCGTAATGAACGTATGGTCTGCTTATTTGATACAGAAGTCGGTCGTATGGCGGTTGTATTAGTGGGCGCAATGATCGTGGCAGGTATTGAAACCGTGGCTACAGGTAAAGTTAAACCTACAGGGCGTTTGGAACTCAATCAACACGATTTATTCTTAGAAAAAGGTGCAGAATTGGGCCGTTTTTATTTAGGTTCAACAGCGGTAGTGTTGTTTGAAGAAAACAAAATGCAATGGGATGCGACCTTTAAAGCCAACTCGACTGTGGTGATGGGCGAAGCTATAGGGCATACCATTTAATGAATTCCCTCTTCTTTTAGGAGAGGGTTAGGGAGAGGTTTTTGAGCTAAGCTGATTTATTCAAAAAAGAATCCCTTCTAACCTCCCTTTATTAAAGGAATGAATAAAAAAAAGCGCCATCAGGCGCTTTTTTTAAATTCAAAATTTAGCGTTTTACGACGATCGAGTCGATACTGCTATGACGTAAAGTTTGTTGTGCAATCACAGCAGCTTCTTGTGAATCATAGGGGCCAGACACGACGCGATACCAAACTTTGCCATTTTCATTACTTTGGATCACATCGGCAGATAAGCCATTTAAAATAATTTCTGCACGACGGGCATCGGCTTGGTCAGGGTCATCATAGCTACGCACTTGCAAAATATAGCTTGCAGGGGCAGGTGTTGTTTCTGTGGCTTCAATACCCGGCTCAGTCGGTGTAGTGGTATCCGTTTCAGGTGCTTCAACGATCACCACGGTTTCTTTAGTATCTGTTTCAGGCACAGCTTGATCTGGAATCGGGGTGACTTGTTGCTGAGGCAACAGATCATAAAAACGGTAATCTTTATTGGTTTCTTCTTGGTAGTGTTCAGAGGTAATTTGACCTTTCGGTTTTACTGGCTCCCATGGCTTCCATAACATTAAGGCCACTAAGAAACTCAACACGATTAAAATGATCACAAGTGTACCTAACCATGCAGGAATCAATGGTTTTTTAGGCTGATTTGGCCGCTCTGATACACCGCGTTGCGTTTTTCCAAACACGAGGAAACCTCTTTAATTTTAATTGTTACGAACCTAGTGGGAACTGACCCAAAACCAAGTTCTGATTATTATATATTACATGACTGTCATGCTGTTTATGTTTAATTTTCACAATTTCAACATCTTCAAGTTTTCATTTAAAGATGACTGAATATCCATGAAAATACAGGCTCATAAAGAGCCTGTATATGCGTCAATGTATATGGTTCATACATGGACGGATTCTAACGTATACTAAGAATGGCTTACATTGATTCAGGCGCACTCACACCCAATAATTCAAGACCATTGCGTAAAACTTGCTGTACGTTTACAGACAGTAATAAGCGTGCTTGAGTCAGTTCTGCATCATCACCCAAGACTTTATTTTCATTGTACCAACCATGGAACAACGCCGCTAATTCTTTCAAGTAGTTACCCACTTGGTGTGGTTCATAGCTGTTTGCAGCACGCACCACAATTTCAGGATAAGCCGCAAGTTTAGCAAGAACTTCAGTTTCAGCTTCTAACTCAAGTTTAGCTGCAAATTGACGCGCAGCTTCAGCAGAGAATTGAACGTCTGTCGCAGCGGCTTTTTCGAGCATACGGCAGATACGTGCGTGTGCGTATTGGATGTAGTACACCGCATTGTCTTTGCTTTGAGACACAGCAAGGTCTAAGTCGAAGTCAATGTGTTGTTCTGATTTACGCATGACATAGTAGAAACGAGCAGCATCGTTGCCTACTTCTTTACGTAAGTCGCGTAAAGTCACGAATTGACCTGAACGAGATGACATTTGAACCATCTCGCCGCCACGCCATAGGCTCACAAATTGAACCAAAAGCACCGTCAATTTTTTAGAATCATAGCCAAGCGCATCAATCGCTGCTTTCACACGTGCAATATAACCGTGGTGGTCTGAACCCCAGATATCAATGATATCGGTATATCCGCGTTGTAGTTTATTTAAGTGATAAGCAATGTCGGATGCGAAGTATGTAGTCTGACCATTACGACGTTTCACAACACGGTCTTTTTCATCACCAAATTCAGTTGATTTGAACCAGATGTTGCCATCTTTTTCGTATAAGAAACCACGTTGATCGAGCATTTGTAATGCTTCATCAATTTTTTCAGTCAAGGTTGCTTCGCTGAACCATTGATTGAAAGTCACGCCAAATTCACCGAGGTCATCTTTAATGTCATCAAGAATGGCTTTCAGCGCAGCTTGATGGAACACACGGTAACCCGCAGCCAAATGGTTTTGTGAATTATGAATCAAACCATCAATGTGTTTTTCTTTATCACCTGAAACAACGACTTTATTGCCTTCGCTATCGAGTTCGGCAGCATATTGCACATCTTCAGGAACATCTTTGTAGATGTCGGCAACAGGGCGTACATAAGCATCGCCATCTTTGTCGATAATGCTTTGTGCGATTTCTTTAACGTAGTCGCCTTGGTATGCATTTTTAGGGAAGATCAGTTGTTGACCGGTCAATTCTAAATAACGCAAGTAAGTCGATGTCGCCAAGATATCCATTTGACGACCAGCATCGTTGACATAGTATTCACGGTCAACTTTGGCACCTGTTGCTTCAAGAAGATTGGCAACGGTCATACCGTAAGCTGCGCCACGACCATGACCAACATGTAGGCTAGACGTTGGATTCGCTGAAACGAATTCCACTTGAACACGCTTTTCAGCATTGGCCTGTGTGCGACCGAACTGATCTTTCTGAGCTTGAATTTGGTCTAAGACAGCAAAACGTTGGTCAGCATTTAAAAAGAAGTTAATAAAGCCAGGACCTGCAATTTCTGCTTTGCTGATATCTGCGACTTCTGGAAGATTTGCCAGAATTTTTTCGGCTAAATCACGCGGCTTCATACCTGCAGCTTTAGAGGCAATCATGGCAATGTTTGACGCAAAGTCACCGTGGCTTCGGTCTTTGGTTCGGGTCAAATTGCTAGTATTGTTCCAGTCAGTTGGGAGTACACCTTCAGCTTGAAGGGATTGCACTGCATGATCGAGCGCTGCTTGTATTGCCGTATTCATAATCAGTCGAAAAATAAATGTCGCAGAAAAACGGTAAATATAGCAAATTTCAGGCTCTTTAGGTGAACCCATTTGTTGCGAATAAAAAATATTCGATAAAAGTGAAGCATTGCTTATATCGAAGTAAAACGATATAAGTGGTTTAGCGATTCAGGATCACTGCTTGAGTATATGGACATGTCACAACCCACCCCTAAAATTTTTGGCAATGTGCCGAAGTTAGCTGCACGCTGGGCGCTGATTATCGTGCCGTTTATTTTGTCTTGTCTCATGAGCGGTATTATTTCGTTTATTAATATGCTCAGAAATTTAGGCTGGTTTGAGGGATTTCTTACTCTATGGCTGCATAATTGGATGATTTCATGGGCAATTGCTTTTCCCATTGTACTGATTTTATTGCCATTTGTTCGAAAGTTTACAGGCCTGCTGGTTGATATGTCAGGGCCACAGCCACCTGCAAAATAAGCCTGCATGTAAGTCACAGTTGAGTAAAACGGTGACTTACTGCATTTCGCTTTAAATATTTATAGGCTATCGCGACAACTTACTGCTTTAGAGAGTAATTCGGCTTTGTTGTTTTGGAAGGTATAGAGTTTTGAGGAATTAAACACTTTAATGACTTTGGCCTGAGCGACAGCGGTTTTAAAGCTTTGGAACTTTTTCTGATGGGCTGTCTCAAACGGATTTCCAAAGTTTTTATTGTCGAGCAGAATTTGAATTTGCCCCACATTTGTATCATGTGCTTTTAGGATCTCTTGGCCATCCGCGTTGCTTATACTGAAAGTTGGGCGCTGAGTGCTGATTTTGCAATTTAATTTGAGGCTCAAGGTGAAATTGTCTGCCGATTTATTTTTGAGGGTAGATGTGCCTTGTTGATCATTTTCAATATAGACCCACTGATTTTTCGGCATATTGGTCAGCAGAGTTTCTAACTGTTGTTGGGTACTTTTGCTGATATCGACAGTGCCTTTTTTATCGATTTCAGGGGCTTTTTCTTTACCGAGCATGCCCATCACTTTGTCGCTGACTGTGCTACTGGTTTTGGAAATGGTCTGGCAAGCGCTTAAGCTACTGATGATTAGAATGAATGGTAGTGTATAGATGGCAGGTAAATGCATAGATTTTATTGTTCTATTAAATTTTCGGATCGGCAAAGTTTAACGGTTCTACGCATAAAGCTCAAACCTGCGGCCAATCTCCTTTGAGGAGGACTGCTGCAGGCGGCTAAAGCAGCCATTCTACACAGGCACGAATAATCCCCAGTGCGAGGCCAATAAAACCACCGACCACGACACCATTGACTCGAATCATATGCAAGTCGCCACCGACTTCGTTTTCGATCTTATCGATCATTTCACGTGAATCCCATTCATGTATACGTTCACTGATAAACCGAATGACTTTTTCGCTGTATTGATCAGAGAGATTGATGGCAATATCACTCATTTTCTCATTCAGCAATTGGCGTACAGCGACATTAGAGACAATATTTTCGCCCACTTGTTGAATGGCGACGCGTAGGTTTTGTGCAATACCTGAGTCCGGCTTTTGTAGATCAGATTTAATCGCATCACATAAAATCACAACAGCGCCGCTTAAAAAGTTAAGCATTTGTGGGCTGTCTAATAAAGCGTCCTTGGTGCTATTCAAACGTTGGCTGGCTACACTTTGATTGTCTGCCAACTCATGCATGAGTTGCTGTGCCATGTCTTCGATTTTACGGCGCCACGGATGTTCATGGTCAGCAAGCATGGACTCTACACGACTGACCAGTGAATCAATGGTGCGCTGCTGTACATCAATACCAATCCAGCTTGCACCTTTGGCGAGCTTCCAAACCCCGAGTTCTTTAAACAACTGACGTGATAAATCACGGGTTTGTTCAGGGTGCTGTAACATCCAGTCATGGGCTAAATCTAATCCACGTTGCAGGACATCTTGATGGAAATCATTTTCTAAAACTGCTCGCAGCATTTCACTGGCAAGATGGTTGACTTGCGTATTGCGTACCCATTGCACGCTGTTATTTTGGATAAATCGTCCAATTTGTTCCTGACCGACAAATTCGAAAATTTTCGGTACCGTTTGCTGAATGACTTGAGTCACTTGCGCATTATTGTGTGGATTGGCCAACCATTTCCCGACGGCAAGAGAGAGATCCGTCTCCGCTAAACTTTTTTCAACCACTTGTGGTGAAAGAAAATTTTCCTGAACAAAGCGGCCCATGGACTCAGCAATGCGCGCTTTATTGCGTGGAATAATTTCTGTGTGGTCACGTAAAAATTTAGGAATCGGAATACGACCAAAGGGATTGCGAAATAAAACGGTTATCGCATACCAGTCTGCCAAACCACCAACCACGCCAGCTTCTGCTGAAAGCATCAAAATATGAATGAGCCAAACATATTCGGGCAGTAATTTAGCTGCGATCATCAATGCAATCCACGCCAGCACCGCCACCACCAAAGCAATGGTGGCGAAGCGTTTACTGCGTTGCAGACTAGGTGAAACAGCGGGCTGTTCAGTTGGGCTCATCAATGATCGGGTCTCTATGGGTTGACTTATTTAGAGGTGGGCTCAGCGGCTACAGGCAAAGGATTTCCTTGGCTGTCTAAACCATATTTAGCTCCGAGTGACTGCAAAATCAAGCGAGCATCAAAGGCATCCTGAGGGGCTTTGGCACGATCTTTATAGCAAGTAATACTGTAGGAAACTTGAGTTGGATCGAGTGTGACCACCTGTGGAGCGTCATAAAACGGGCCTGGCCAAAATCCGGGATGGCGACGATAATAGCCATATGGATAAGGCATAGGGTCTGGGTAAATCACCGCTTGACGCGGCGGTTTTTGACTCCGGTTACTCGGGTCATCCATGACTTTAAAATATTGAAAGCCATTGTGTAGGGTGGTTTGAGCAGCTTTAACCAAGGTGATTTCTTCGGCAGTGCCATAGCTCATATTGGGTCTAGCTTGGAAGCTAATCCGATAGCTTTGAGCATTTAATGGCGTTGCAGCATAACGACCCAATTGTTCGAAGGTTAAAGGCTTCGATGGGGTGCTTGCACAGCCGGTGAGGCCCAGTGCTGCGGTTATGGCTGCTGCGATAATGAGTTTGTTCATGCGCATACTCCTGTTTAGTCGGTTCATGGCAAGGGGAGATACTGGCCAAAAGCCGTCAATTAAAAGCTAGAATTGGGCTGGGTTAAAAATTCCAATTCCTCTGCTGTAGATGTTCTGCCCAATACCGCATTGCGATGCGGGTAACGTCCAAATCGATCGATAATCACTTTATGCTTTTTTTCAAATTCTAAGTTGATCGGATTGCCCAGTTGCTCAAATAATTTTAACGCGCTTTGATGGATTTTTGTCGATTCGCTATGCATAAAGGGCATATATAAAAATGAGCGCTGTTCAGGGCTTAATTGTAGATCTAAACCCTGCGCGATGGCTTCTTGTGCAAGCGCCAAAGCCAGTGCATCTTGGGCAAAAGCCAAGCCAGAGTCACGGAATAAATTTCGCGAAAACTGATCTAAAACAATAATTTCAGCCAAGCGACCTTCGGCTGTGGTGCGCCATTGCCACAGTTCTGCTTGACTGGCCGCTTGATGGATGTCTTTAAACTTTTTTTCGATTAAAACATCAAAATTATTGCTTTTAGCGAACCAATTAGGCTGATTTTCTGGGTTAAACCAAAATTCGAGAATATCTTGATAATTCATATGTTTTAAGCATTATTAGCATATATTTGTTTATAAAATCACAAATTTCAAATGTCATATAGAGTAAGTTTGTGATAAAAAATTGCCAAAATAAAATCACGGTTTGTCTCAAAACTATACAGTGCGTCATATGCCCACTTCAAATCGCGTTATACTGATATAAACTGATGATTTTATTTTAGTAGTTTCTTCCATTTAAGCGAGATAGCAATGAGTCAACCCGAATCGACCTCTCAAGACATTTTACCGACTTGGGTAGATTCTTCGCTGATTAAAGGAATGTTGCGCGGTATTGAGCGTGAAAGCTTACGTATGCAAAGCAACGGTTTCTTGTCTCAGGCCGACCATCCCCAAGCCTTGGGTGCGGCTTTGACTCATCCGCATATTACGACAGACTATTCTGAAGCTTTGATGGAATTTATCACGCCGCCAAAAGAAACCATTACAGAGGCGTTGAACTATCTGCAAGATATTCATGCTGTTGCGCATACGCATTTAGAACATGGTGAAAAACTTTGGCCGTTGTCGATGCCATGCATGTTGGATAAAGACGAAGACAGTATTCGTTTAGCGCAATATGGCAGCTCGAATATAGGACGTTTTAAAACCTTGTACCGTCGTGGTTTAGGGGTGCGTTATGGTCGCCGGATGCAGACCATTTCAGGGGTGCATTATAATTTATCCTTCCCAGATCATTTCTTTGAAGCATTACAACAACACGAAACTGACGACGCCCTCAAGGCATTGAGCTTACAGGATTATCGCAGTCATCGTTATTTCGGCCTGATCCGTAATTTTATTCGTTTAACGCCATTGGTGATGTTTTTGGTTGGAGCGAGCCCGTCGGTGTGTAAATGTTTTATGACTGGACGAGAACATCAGCTGTTACCGCTTTTAAAAGGCACGCTATTTTTACCTTATGCGACGGCACTGCGTATGGGAAATTTTGGCTATCAAAATTCAGCACAAAAACAGTTAGGGATTCACTACAACGACATTCAGGCGTATTTGGAAGGTTTGCAAAAAGCGGTGCATACCCCATATGCCGCATTTAGTCATTTAGGTTTAAATGATGAACTGGGTGAACCGATTCAAATTAATGACCATGTGTTGCAAATTGAAAATGAATACTACAGTTTGGTTCGTCCGAAACAAGTGCCGCAGGATGGTGAAACACCATCTGAAGCCCTGCAAAATCGTGGCGTAGGTTATGTTGAATTACGCGCGGTAGACGTCAATCCTTATAGCCCGATTGGGATCAATGAAGACACGGCAGGCTTGCTCGAAGTGGTGGCTTTGTACTGTTTATTGCAAGACAGCCCAGCATTGTTAGATGCCGAACAAAATGAAATTGAGAAAAATCAAGCGGAAGTGGTAAACCGTGGTCGTGCGCCAAACGCAGTGATTTTACAGCAAGGCCAAGCAGTTCCAATTGAAACATGGTGTCGTACACATGTCGCTGCGATGCAACCGTTGGCTGAATTGCTGGATGATTCTTACAATACAGATATTTACACTCAGGCAATGGCTGTGATGCAATCACGCATCGATGAAGTCGATGAAACATTGTCGGCACGTATGATTAGCGATACTTTAGAACAAGGTGGAACTTGGGGCTTTGGTAGCTTTATGGCCTTACAACATGCTGAAGTGTATGAGCAGCATGTCTTGAGCCCTGAAACTGCAGCATACTTTGCACAAGCTGCTGAGCAGTCTTTAGAAAAACAGGCTGAACTTGAGCAAGACTGCACCTTGAGTTTTGAAGAATATTTAAAAAACTTTAGATAAAAAATTTTAAGAGGATTTACCATGAAATGGAGTTTCCGCTTCGTGAGTGGTTTGTTGTTTTTAGCCAGCGTGATCGGTATGTCTTTTGCGCTGTTTTTAGAACATGTACAAGGCTTAGAACCTTGTCCGTTGTGCGTATTCCAACGTATTGGTCTGATTGGACTCGGCATCATTTCATTGATTGCATTGATTCACAATCCAGCATCGAATTGGGGTAAACGCATTTACGCATTGTTGGGGACACTATCAATTCTTTGGTCTGCTGGGGTGGCTGCGCGTCATATTTGGCTGCAAAACTTACCGCCAGACAAAGTACCGAGCTGTGGCCCAGGACTGGATTATTGGGTAGAAACGCTGCCGTTAAAATCGGTCTTTGAGCAAGTGCTGACAGGCTCTGGTGAGTGTGCCAAAGTGGATTGGACCTTCTTGGGACAATCCTTACCGGTTTGGTCATTGGTGTTTTTTGCGGTCTTAACTTTGCTTAGCCTTTGGCAGTTATTACGTAAATACCCAAGCAGACCAGTGCCACGTTTACGTGATAAATTTTAATTTAGTGATACATAAAAAAGCCCTCAGTTGAGGGCTTTTTTTTATGAGTCTCAATGGGGGGTACGTTAGGTTAGGGCAATGCCTTCCACACTTTCCAAGTCCATCATAAATTCATAGATATGATCACAAGCTTTATCGTCATTGTTTGGATAGAACCAATGCACGATTTGCTCGGCCACTTGCGGATGATGCTGAATTTCAAAATGGTTCAGGCCATAAAATATTGCTTTATGTGAATCTGGCACTTTCAGTTGATACCGTGCATTTGGGTGTTCTCCTAACGCACTTTTCACACTGACCAAGTAATCTCCAATCACATGTCGCGTTTTATTGCGACGATGTTCATATTCAATGGTCCCTGCCACGAGGTAGGTATTGATATGCGATGGAATCGGGGCTGGTTTACGGTTGTCGTCCATGAGTCCAATACGGACATCATTATGTTCCCAATCATCATCACGCACGCTGCCATAGCGCAAATCTAAAATGCCGTTACTGCGAATATTCACCACGTGGCCCACGATTTTGACCAAAGGGAAACGCCCCAATTGATCTTGCAGATGAAATCCGATACGTTCAAGCACAGCACCATGATGCGGTGAGCCTAAGCAGACTAGATTTTCGACTTGATGAATCCATTGATACATATTTTGTTTGCCATAAAAAATGGCACTACGGGACACTAAGCCCCCCATACTATGACCAATTAAGTCGATACTGGTAATACCAGGGTTACGACGGACCAAATCTTCTAATGTATTGGCGAGGCTGCGACCATTGGTCGAAATACGACGACCCGTATTGTAATTTAAATACAGCATGGTGTTGTGGTCACGTTGTGACAGTAATTTTTCACCAATGCCGCCATATTTGGCTGTCGACCATGACAGATGATTCATGCAGAGCCCATGAATCAACAGGGTAATACGACCGTTTAATTCGCCTTTTTGTACCGCACCATAATGGTCGTAAACCACCATCGGTAAGGCCATCGGGTTGTGATATTTCAGTAAATAGTCGCCCAAGACCCCATTCAGTGCGCCCACTAAAAAATGTAAAGACGGGGTGAGGGGTTTGTCGTGTAAGCGTGGGAATTTTTCAATAATGCTACGCAGCGTCGGTGCGAGTAAATAATTGCCATAATTGAAAAAGGTGTTGTAAGAAAATTCATAAATCCGTGCAATGGTCGGCTGCTTATGAAAGGCTTTCGAGCCTTGTTCGCTCATTCCAAAAATACTGATTAAAATTTCACGTTGAATGTTTTTGATCAAGTCATGCACGACATCACTAAAACGCATTGTCACGAGTTGTGCCAAACCTTCCAGCACATCTGCTTGACTGGGTGGCGTGCGGTCCCATTTACAATAGGTTTCATGCAATGGTGTTAAGCTAGGCATAATGTTCCTATCCTTACATTCAATGCTATCCCTCGATTGTATTTATTACTGGAATAGCCTGAAGTTTCATTGTTTATTTTATAAAATTCTCACGAACAGCTTTTACAATACCGATAACAGACCTGTCGGTGAATGCCTTTTGTCTGACAATTTTACTAAAAATTCAAATTTAGAAAATGTGACGCAGTTAGCACTTATATGCCACTTTTAAAGCAATTTAAAGATCAATTTGGAATCAAAATGATGAATATTGTGTATTTGCATGGTTTTCAAAGTAACTCAAATTCGGTGAAAGGGCAGATATTGCGGCACTATTGCGCAGACTTAAATGGTGTGCACGTGCATTTGCCAGATTTGAATATGCCACCACTACAGGTAATGCAGCAGATGTCAGAGCTGATTGAAGGTTTGGATAATGTGGTTTTGGTCGGTAGCAGTTTAGGTGGCTTTTATGCGACGCAGTTGATGGCACGCCATCACATTCCTGCGGTGCTCATCAATCCTGCGGTCTATCCATGGCAATTATTTCGTGATTTATTTGGTGAGACGGCATTGCCTTATCAGGTGACTGAAACGTGGTGCTTGGATGATGCACAGCTCAATCAAATGCAGGCTTTGGCTGTATCTAAGGTTGAAAATGCAGATCAACTGTTGGTCTTGCTCCAACAAGGTGATGAAACCTTGGATTATCGTGATGCCACTAGGTTTTATAGTGCGGTTCAAGCCGGCACGGCTATGCTGATCACTGAGGTGGGTGGAACGCATGGCATGGATAACTTTGCAGAAAAAATACCCATGCTCTTGCAGTTTTTGGCAGATGCTGTAAAAAATAAGCGGGCATAAGAAAAGCGAAATCAGTTTAATCATACAAAAAAGCAGCTTTACGACATGAATTGACGCATAAATTGACTAAGAAAATGGCGGCTGATCGCAAGAGATATGCATTTTAATAAAAAAGCATATACTGTAGCGCTTGAAGAAATGTTTTAACCAAAAAAGCAGGGAATTTTGCAACGTGACGCAATATACGGCTCAATCACTTGAAGTTTTATCTGGTCTAGATCCGGTACGTCGTCGTCCGGGTATGTATACAGACACTACACGACCGAACCATTTAGCACAGGAAGTGATAGATAACTCCGTCGATGAAGCGCTTGCAGGTCATGCCAACAAAATTACTGTGACGGTTTATAAAGATGGTTCTTTGTCGGTAGAAGACAATGGACGCGGTATGCCTGTTGATATTCATCCTGAGTATGGTCAAAGCGGGATTGAAATTATTCTGACCAAATTACATGCCGGTGGTAAGTTCAGTACCGATAACTACCAATTTTCAGGTGGTTTACACGGTGTGGGTATTTCGGTGGTGAACGCACTGTCAGATCGTGTTGAAGTGGAAGTTCAGCGTCAAGGCAATCTATATAAAATGGCCTTTGAACATGGCGTTCCTGTGGCACCGCTTGAGGTGTTGGAAGGTAAATGCGCTAAACGTGCAACGGGTACTACCGTGCATTTTTGGCCTGAAGCCAAATATTTTGATTCGCCTAAATTTGCGCTGAAAGCCTTAAAACACAACTTAAAAGCCAAGGCTGTTTTGGCGGCAGGCTTGCAGATTATTTATATCGATCAAATCAACAACGAAAAGATCGAATGGCAATTTGAAAATGGTCTGGTCGACTATTTGATGGATGAGCTACAAGACCGTGACATCGTTCCTGTTCCTGCATTTGTGGCGACTGGTGAAGCTGAACGTGCTAGTGCTGAATTTGCCATTTGCTGGAACGTTGAAGGCGGCGAACAGATTCAAGAAAGTTATGTCAATTTGATTCCAACTGCGCAAGGCGGTACACATGTCAACGGTTTACGTTCGGGTGTGACAGATGCGATTCGTGAGTTCTGTGAATTACGTAACTTGTTGCCGCGTAATATGAAGTTGTCTGCCGAAGATGTGTGGGATGGTGTCAACTTTATTCTGTCTTTAAAATTCCAAGAGCCACAATTTTCGGGTCAAACTAAAGAACGACTTTCAAGCCGTGAAGCCTCTAGTGTGGTGTTAAATATTGCCAAAGATGCCTTTGCACTGTGGCTGAATCAAAACTCCGATATTGCTATGCAACTGGCAGAAATGGTGATTGCCAAGGCCGGTCGCCGTTTAAAAGCTGCGAAAAAAGTTGAACGTAAGAAAATCGTTTCAGGTCCAGCTTTACCGGGTAAACTGGCTGACTGTGTGGGGCATACCCTCGAAGAATCAGAACTGTTTATTGTGGAAGGGGATTCTGCAGGTGGTTCTGCTAAGCAAGCACGTGATAAGAACTTCCAAGCGATCATGCCGATCCGCGGTAAGATTTTAAATACTTGGGAAGTGTCTTCAGACGAAGTTTTGGCATCGCAAGAAGTACACGATATTGCAATTGCCATTGGCGTTGATCCGGGCAGTGACGACTTGTCAGAACTACGTTATGGCAAGATTTGCATCTTGGCCGATGCCGACTCGGATGGTTTGCACATTGCAACTTTACTTTGCGCACTGTTCGTCAAACATTTCCATACTTTGGTTGAGGAAGGACATCTGTTTGTGGCGATGCCACCGCTGTTCCGTATAGATGACAATAAAGATGTGCACTATGCCTTGGATGAAGATGAACTAGAAAGCATCTTGAAGAAATGTAAAACCAAAAATCCTCAGATTACTCGATTTAAAGGGCTAGGCGAGATGAACGCGAGTCAGCTGCGTGAAACGACTATGGATCCCAATACACGTCGTTTAGTGCAACTGGACTTGGATGACGTACAGTTTACTTCAGGTTTACTCGACAAATTATTGGCGAAAAAACGCTCTTCAGACCGTAAACATTGGTTAGAGCAGAAGGGTAATTTGGCCGATTTGGCGGTTTAAAAGTGCAATAAGAAAAAACCACGCAAGTGGTTTTTTTTTGCTTCAAATGTAGGAAAAGCTGCATGATTTGTGTGCTAAAACACCGTGTTTTTTGAAAAACGTCGCAAAATTGTTCAATTATAGGTCAAATGTTGGATACAAGTTTGTATGCATCTTTGCGGTGATTTTACGGTGTTTGGATCGAACCATAAAAAATTACAAGCAAAGTTTTTTGTTATAACTATATGAAAAATAATATTTAAAAATAAATAAAAGCACTCAATCAAAATAAAAAATAAGGCTTGGCACAGTTATTGAATTGCTCTGTTGTGATGAAAGACAACAAATGCATTTTAAAAATGTGACTTACAAGCTTAGGTTGGGAGTGTGAATAATGTTTCAACGCAATGTATTTGCTAAAAGTATTTTAGCGGCAACGATGACTGGGGCGATTGCTTTAACGGGCTGTTCAAAACCTGCAGAAGAAAAAACAGAAAGCGCTGCATCTGAACCAAAAGCCGCTGCAGCAAGTGGTGACACCATTAAAGTTGGGATCTTACATTCGCTGTCAGGCACGATGGCGATTTCAGAAACTTCTCTTAAAGATACGGCCTTGATGGCGATTAATGAAATTAATGCCAATGGCGGGGTATTGGGTAAAAAACTAGAACCTGTGGTGGTTGATCCGGCATCGGACTGGCCACTATTTGCGGAAAAAACCCGTCAGTTGATTACCCAAGACAAAGTAGCCGTGATTTTTGGTTGCTGGACGTCGGTATCTCGTAAGTCGGTTTTACCCGTGGTTGAAGAATTAAATGGCTTATTGTTCTACCCTGTTCAGTATGAAGGTCAGGAACAGTCTAAAAATATTTTCTACACAGGCGCTGCACCGAATCAGCAAGCGATTCCTGCTGTTGAATACCTGATGAGTGAAGAGGGCGGTAAGGCAGAACGCTTTGTACTGTTGGGCACAGACTATGTTTACCCACGCACTACCAACAAAATCTTACGTGCATTCTTGAAGTCGAAAGGCATTGCCGATGCAGACATCATGGAAGAATATACCCCATTTGGTCATAGCAACTATCAAACCATTGTGGGCAATGTGAAGAAGTTTGCGGCAGGGAAAAAGACTGCTGTGATCTCGACCATTAACGGCGATTCAAATGTGCCATTCTATCGTGAATTGGGCAACCAAGGCATCAAAGCTGCGGATATTCCAGTGATGGCGTTCTCTGTAGGTGAAGAGGAATTACGCGGTATCGACACCAAGCCGCTGGTCGGACACTTGGCATCGTGGAACTACTTCATGTCAGTGAAAAATCCAGTGAATACTGAATTCACCAATAAAATGAAGCAGTATGCCGTGGAATACAAATTGCCAAATGCCGATAAATTTGTGACCAATGACCCGATGGAAGCTACCTATGTCGGCATCAATATGTGGAAACAAGCGGTAGAAAAAGCAGGAAGCACAGATGTCGATAAAGTGCGTGAGGCTATGGCCGGCCAAGAATTTAAAGCGCCATCGGGCTATACCTTGCAAATGGATGCGTCGAACCATCATTTGCATAAACCAGTCATGATTGGTCAGATCCGTGCCGATGGTCAGTTTGATGTGGTACACAAAACCGCAAAAACCATTGCTGCAGAGCCATGGAGTCCGTATATCCCTAAATAATTCAATCCGAATGCCTGTTGCTATTGTGTAGCAGGCCTTTTTTGATGTGATCCCTAGATGGGGTTGTTCTATTACTCAATAGGGATGCTTATAAGATGAAAAAATTACGCAATTTCCCGATCCTTTTTCTATTCCTGAGTCAATTATTTTGTCTGCAAATCGTGCATGCACAAACTGCAGCAGATGTGGTGCCTACGGTGCAATCTGTGCAGCAAGGTGACGCCATTCAGCAATTTGTTCGCGGGAGTTTTACCGAGCGACGCAGTTTACTGAATCAATGGCCGGGCGATATTGAATCCTTAGATCAGTTGGCCGCATTGGTCGAAAAAGACCAGTTATATAGTGGTCAAAGCGGTCAAACCTATATTTTAGAAACTGACGAAAAATTATTGAGCTATCCAGATTTG
Organism: Acinetobacter sp. YH12140; assembly: GCF_013418475.1. Taxonomy (NCBI): domain Bacteria; kingdom Pseudomonadati; phylum Pseudomonadota; class Gammaproteobacteria; order Moraxellales; family Moraxellaceae; genus Acinetobacter; species Acinetobacter sp. YH12140. Next base: position 161,725 of record NZ_VPBZ01000008.1, on the reverse strand, counting down.
CAAATCGTGACGGATTGGCCTGCCGATTTATCTCAAGTCACCTTGGTGAATACCCTTCGTAAAGCCTTAACGTTTGCGCAAGCGAAAGAAAAGCTGCAATCGAATGATTTAAACCAACGTTTGGATGCAATTGATATTTTAGAAAATAACTTGGCTGAGTTGGATATTAAAAATATTAATCAATTGTATTTAAATGAAAAAAATAACAAAGTTAAAGCCCGTTTAGCACAGCTCAAAGCACGTTTAGACTATCAAAACCCTGATGTTTTACAAAAAATACAGGCGGCTAAAGTGCTGCAAGATTCTAACCATCCCGATGTGTTGGCGATGGTGGAACAGGAATTACAACAAGCCAACCTGCATCCCGAGTTAAAAGCTGCACTGATAGAAGCCAAGAGCAATATTAAAACTCGGATTCAAGCCAGTGAATGGACTGGACATGTCTTTTCTGGACTGAGCACGGCTAGTATTTTACTGCTGGCGGCGTTGGGCTTAGCCATTACGTATGGCCTGCTAGGCGTGATTAATATGGCCCATGGTGAACTGATCATGATCGGGGCCTACACCACTTATGTGGTGCAAAGCCTGTTTAAGAGTTATCTCAGTAGCTATGTCGACTGGTACCTCATTGCCGCGATTCCTGCTGCGTTTTTTGTTAGCGCTTTGATTGGCATGTTGATTGAACGTGCCGTTATTCGTCCCTTGTATGGCCGTCAATTGGAAACACTATTAGCCACCTTTGGTGTGAGCTTAATTTTAATGCAAGTGGTGCGCATGGTTTTTGGTGCGCAGAACGTTGAGGTGTCGAATATTTCATGGCTGTCTGGGGGCATTGCTGTGACACCGAGTCTGATGCTGCCTTATAACCGTATTGCCATTATTGGCTTTACCGTTGCGGTACTCCTATTACTGGTTTACTTGCTGAATAAAACCCGCTTTGGTTTATTTGTTCGTGCCGTGACGCAAAACCGTCAAATGGCACAGGCCGTAGGTATCCGTTCTAGCCGCATTGACATGATGGCTTTTGGTTTAGGTTCGGGGCTTGCAGGTCTGGCAGGCTGTGCCTTAGCACAAGTCGGCAATGTCGGTCCTGATCTAGGACAAAACTATATTATCGATGCGTTCTTGGTGGTTGTGGTTGGCGGTGTTGGCCAAGTATGGGGCGCAGTATTGGCGGCTTTAGGTCTAGGTGTCAGTGGCACAGTGCTGGAAATCGGCATGGGTGCAGTCTTAGCGAAAATTATTCTACTGGTTCTTGTGATTTTGTTTATTCAAAAACGTCCACAAGGTTTGTTTGCCATCAAAGGCCGTTTTGTGGAGTAAGCGCATGAAAATCACTTCGTTATTATCGGATAAACCCTATAGCGGTATGGCGATTGCCGTGTGCTTTGCCATTTTACTGATTTTACCTTGGTTACATGTATTACCCGCCGATTCAGCACTGCATTTATCAGCGTATTGGGTCACGCTCATTGGCAAGATTATGTGTCTCGCCTTGGTGGCATTGGCCTTAGATTTGGTTTGGGGCTATGCCGGCATTTTAAGCTTGGGGCATGGTTTGTACTTTGCCTTGGGCGGCTATGCCTTTGGCATGTATCTCATGCGTGAAGCGGCAGGCGATGGCTTACCCGACTTTATGCGCTTTTTGAGTTGGACCGAGCTACCGTGGTACTGGATGGGTACTGAACATATCGTGTGGGCATTGGCTTTGGTGGTTTTGGTCCCAGGACTGATTGCCTTCATTTTTGGCTTCTTTGCCTTCCGCTCAAAAATTAAAGGCGTGTATTTTTCAATTATTACCCAAGCCATGACCTTTGCTGCGGCGCTACTGTTTTTCCGCAATGAAACAGGCTTTGGCGGTAACAACGGCTTTACCGGTTTTAAAACCATCTTAGGTATGGATATTACCTCTGCACCAATGCGTGCAACCTTGTGTTTCCTCACGGCACTGACTTTGCTGGTCTGTTTTGTCGGTTTACGTCACCTGATGAATAAACCCTATGGTCGCGTACTTGGTGCAATTCGTGACAGTGAAAACCGTTTGCAATATTTAGGTTATCGCACCTTATGGTACAAGCTCTCTGCATGGGTCTTGTCCGCTGTGATCGCAGGGATTGCAGGCGCTCTGTATGTCCCTCAAGTCGGTATTATTAACCCGAGTGAAATGAACCCTGTCAATTCGATTGAAATGGCGGTGTGGGTGGCTGCAGGGGGGCGCGGTACGCTGATTGGCCCAATTTTGGGTGCAGGTTTAATCAATGGGGTGAAGACCTATTTCACGGTGGCTTATCCAGAGGCATGGCTATTGATTTTAGGTGCGCTGTTTATTGTGGTAACAATATTTCTGCCAAAAGGTGTGATTGGGTTATTAGAGCGGTTTAAAAAGGAGCGCAGCGAATGAATGATCAATGGGTTCAACCGCATGGCGGTCATGCTGCTGAAGGTTATGGACGACCAAAGGAGCAGGGTGCGGATTTCAGTCACGGGATTGCCTTGTATTTAGAAAAAGTCAGTGTCTGGTTTGATTCTTTCCGTGCATTAAATGATTTGTCGTTATATATCAAAGAAGGTGAGCTGCGCTGCATCATTGGTCCCAATGGTGCAGGCAAAACCACGCTGATGGATGTGATTACAGGGAAAACTCGTCCGACAGAAGGTTCGGCTTTTTTTGGGCAAACCTATGATTTGGCAAAAATGAGCACGGAGCAAATTGCAGAAGCCGGGATCGGTCGTAAGTTTCAAAAGCCTACTGTATTTGAAAATTTTACTGTGATGGAAAACCTGTTATTGGCAGCACCGAAAGATAAACGGGTGAAAAAGAGTTTCTTCAGCAAACTCCATCCAGATGCGCAAAACGCATTGGACGAATCTTTAGCACAAATCCGCTTAGAAGAATTGATCCTTAAACCGGCAGGGCTGTTGTCACATGGTCAAAAGCAGTGGTTAGAAATAGGCATGCTACTGATGCAGCGTCCAAAGTTGATTCTGCTAGATGAACCTGTAGCAGGGATGACCGATGCTGAAACAGAGCGCACTGCAGAGCTGTGTTTAGAGTTGAAAAAGAACCATACCCTTATCGTGGTTGAACATGACATGAGCTTTATTGACACCATCAGTGAAAAAGTCACCGTATTGGCGCAAGGTGCGATTTTGGCCGAGGGTACATTGGCCGAAGTCCAAGCCAATGAAGATGTCATTGAAAAATATCTCGGACGTTAAGGAGCAGACCATGTTAGAAGTCAAAGACGTCAATCAGTTTTATGGCGGCAGTCATATTTTAAGAGATGTGACATTTGCCGCTCCTGTGGGCGCATGTTCGGTGGTGCTCGGGCGAAATGGTGTGGGTAAAACCACCTTATTAAAATGTTTAATGGGTATGTTACCGATCAAGTCTGGGCAGATCTTACTGGATGGCAAAGATATTTCTAAACTGAGTCCAGAGCAACGTGTACGCGAAGGATTGGCTTATGTACCGCAAGGACGGGACATTTTTTCAACCTTGACCGTTGAAGAAAATATTTTGATTGGGATGGCAAAATTTAAAGGCGCTAAGACCCGAAAAGTGCCAGAACATCTCTATGAGATTTTCCCCGTATTGGATGAAATGAAACATCGTCGAGGTGGAGATTTATCTGGTGGTCAGCAGCAACAATTGGCGATTGCCCGTGCGCTTGCTTCCGAACCACGGGTATTGATTTTAGATGAACCGACCGAAGGCATTCAGCCCTCGATTATTAAAGATATTGGTCGTGTGATTCGTCAGTTAGCTGATGGCGGAGAAATGGCGATTGTTTTGGTTGAGCAGTTTTACGATTTTGCAGAAGAACTGGCAGATGAATATACCGTGATGGCGCGGGGGCAAGTGATTGCACAAGGTGTCGGTAGTGAAATGCCTGAAAAAGGCATTCGGGAACTGGTGGCGATTTAACATTTAGTTGACTACGATGTGTGGCGGGCTTGTATCAATCAAGCTCGTTACTCTTTTAATTCAATTTACTAAGATCAAAAAATCGTTGCTGGTCATGGCAGTGGCATTAATAAAACGAGTGGCATAATTTTTTTTTGTTTTAAACCATAAGCTTAAGTTGTTCTCAGCATCGTAATTTGAAGCTTCAGCATGTCGTGCTTCAGTGATGTTAAGTGCAGTACTCAGACTTGGGTAAAAGGCGAATGTGCATCCATCAGTATTCGATCAAATGCGGCCGAATATACAAAATATCTGCTTTATTTTTGTGTGGATTACATTAATCTAAATGTACGACATAACAAGAAGATAAGAATATGGACGCGATATTATATTTGATCCCACCGAATGATTTAGAAACACTGATTTTAGAAGCTGACACCCCTCAAGATGTCTTGGATTCACCCTTTGTACAACACTCCTTATTTTTAGGGGAAGCGTGGCAAGAGTTGAATCCATTATTAAGCCTGAACAGTGATTCAGTTGCGGCACTGAGTTATGCCATTCAGGCAGAACATCCATTGTCAGAGCGACGCCCAGGACTGAGCCTTGCAGTGCATTACAATACTGTAGTTCGCGTTGCAGAAATCCATCAGGCATTACAACAGTTAAGCGTGGATGAAATCAAAAAACGTTATTTGGTCACGATTGCAGAAACCGCACCTGAGCAAGAGCTTAAATTGGCAGAATTAAAACTGCTTTTTTTACAGTTACAAGATCTTTATCGTGATGCGGTGCGTCATAATTTATCGGTGCTGAGTGTGATACAAGATGGTATTCGTTTGGATAAATTACCATAAACACAGCTCAACACGGGCTATAACTGAAGTTGCATCAGGACCAGATCACGCCATTCACCAAATTTTTGTCCCACTTCAGGCATATAACCTGTTTGCTTAAAGCCTAATTTTTTGTGCAGGGCAATCGAGGCGCTATTGCCGTGATCAATGCCTGCAATCATCACATGCATATTTTGGCTTTTGGCATGCTGAATTAGGTGCTCCAATAGTTGCTGACCAAGACCCTGTCGAGCATAGTTTGGGTCAATATAGACAGAATGCTCAACAGTATGTCGATAGCCAGCAAAATGACGGAAAGAACCATAGTCAGCATAACCGGCGATTTGCTGTTGATCTTGATCTTCAATCACCACAAATGGAAAATTTTGCTTTTGGAATTCCAGCAATTTCTGTTGAAAAGAGTCAAGGGTATAAGCTTGATCATTCCATGTCGCAAAGCCGTTGAGAACTTCATGATTATAGATTGCGAGAATGGCCGCTAAGTCTTGTAGAATTGCAGGTCGAATGAGAAAAGACATGCGCAAATTTCTGATAAAAATAAAGTCAATTTAAAAACTTAGGCATAAAAAAAGCAAGGTGATGAACCTTGCTTTTTTCTTCATCGCGTTCTGAGTCGAACTTAGAAGTGGTATTTCACCAACGCGCTGACATCGTTTTGGTCCTGACCTTTCAGGCCATATTTGTTGTTCCAAACCGAGTGTTCAACACCTACGTAGAGCTTAGTCTTAGGAGAGATATGCTTACCTATATTCCATTTATATTGGCTTGTCCAGTTTAATTCACTAGCTTGCGCCCCTTTTTCAGCTGTTGACCAGTCAAGGAAAGCATCTACTAGAAAATCTTCAGAGCCAATTTTAAATGGCACAGCATAAGTGATCGTCATTTGATAATCATCTTTAGTACCGGCTGATTTAGAATCATTATCGGCTTTATAGAAGTTGATGTTTGCATACTGTGTATATGGAATGTCTAAAGCAAAGCCAATACCATACAAGAAGTTATTAAACTCAGAATTTTTGTCGTAGCCGGCATTATGTTCCCAAGTCGTTGCAATCAGAACGTCTTTGATCGGCCCCATAGAAAGGTCTTTACCAGAAACTTCGCCTAAGCTAAGGCGCGGTGCAAGCTCAAGGTAAGTCGATGCTTCATCATCTTTGTCCCAAGCTTGGTCAACGAAGAAGAATACATCTGAATATTTCAGTTTAGCGGCATATTCAGCTGTGATCGTTTTCTGTTCATTGTTGTCACCATCAAAAGGCACAACATAATTTTCACCATATAGGCCAGTTAAGCTGAAATCTTGCCATACGATAGGTGAAGCTTGAGTGAAAGCAGCAGCAGATGCTAATGCACATGATGCAACGATTTGTGTAAGTTTCATTAAAAAATATCTCCCCCGAGAAGCACTGAAAGCATACAGATTATTAAGCAAAAATAAAGCCAAATTTTACTCAACGGCAAAATTGTTTTGTAATTTGAAGGGGAAATACGCTGTGAATGATCGATGACGGTAAAAGAGAGATTTTGAGTTTGAATGGAATTGTGCAAATAGAAGGTGGGCGTCGAGGAAATGCACAAAAATATGACCCAAATCAATTAAAACAATGCAAATCTACAATAAAGTCTTACTTTTTTTATGGATATTAAAAAAATATCAAAATAGCACTTGCAAAATTCTAACTTAAGACCGATATTCGAAGTATAAGGACACGGATCTGCAGACTCTAAAGTGTTCATCATTCAATGTGGAGGACGACGTTCCATACAAAGTTGAAGATGGTCATTGCTGTAACATTTACAGCAAATGTAACGTGCCAAGATAATAAGTTTTGCACAAATTTTTATAGCTAATACAGATAGATATGAGGATGATATTATGAACATTGAAATCCGTACAGATAAAAACATTATAAACAGTGATCGACTAATTACATACGTTCGTGCAGAACTTAATGAAGAATTTCAGCGCCATAGTGAACGCATTACCCACTTTTCGGTGCATTTAAGTGATGAAAATGGGGACAAGGGCGGCAGCGACGACATCAAATGTATGATTGAAGCGCGTCCAGCAGGTTTGAAGCCTGTCGTGGTCAACCATCGTGGTCATAATGTAGATACAGCTATTCACGGTGCAATTGATCGACTTAAACGTAGTCTTGAACATGTGTTCGAAAAGAAAGAGAACCCACGCAGTACGCAACCTGCTTTTGCTGAAGCGGATGATATCGTAGACGACGAATAAGTCTCAAAATTTAAAAAAAGCCCTGCGGGGCTTTTTTTGTGTGTTTTGTATTTTGTTTTACATGAAATTCAAACAAACGCAGCTTTATTCGGCATAATAGATCAAAATAAATTGAAGTGAGCTTTCCAGATGTTAACAGCGCAACAACAGCTTTTTGTGCAAGCGTTAGAAGAACAAGATCTTGCACAGGTGCAACGCCTGTTGGCAGATGGTCTTAATCCAAATTTTATCGACTTTGAGAAAGGACCTGCGGTTTCTGTATGGTCTGATGGTTTGTTTAAATGGTGGGAAATGGTTTGCGAAGCGTATGAAGCAGGCCAACCTTTAACAGCAGAACAGAAAACACAACATTTAGATGTACATATGCAAATCTTGGAAGCGCTGATTCAAGCCAAAGCCAATGTGCATTTATGGGATGCTGAAGAAATTTATGGTCCATTATGGGATGCTGCGAGTGCAGCATGTGTCCCTGCGGTACAGCGTTTATTGGATGAAAAAGTGAATCCAAATATGATTGATAGCGATGGTTTAACCATTTTATCGTCGATTAGTGAATTATTTTTTGACTGTGATTTTGATGCGGTAAATTGGTCAGAAGCATTGGAAGAAGAAAAACAAACCTTGGAGCTTTTGCGTAGCCATGGCGCAAAAATGACCAAAGAATTAGCATAATTGTGAGTAAAAACATGACTGTATTTAAAGTTTTAAGCATTGCAACATTATCCAGTTTGAGCCTGTCTGCATTTGCGGCAGATTTTTCATTTGATCGTCCGGGCGCGGGTATGGGCACAGGCATTACCCCTGTAGGTCGTTTGGCATGGGAACAAAGTTTGCCAGCAGCGAGCTATAGTGAAAGTCGTGATGAAAATGGTGAAAAAGTAAAAAACACCACTTTAAATGCAGACATGTTATTCCGTACTGGTTTGGCAAAAGATTTGGAATTGCAATTGGGTTGGCAAGGTCCTGCATGGTCTAAAACCAAAGTTGCGGGTCGCTCAGTTGAAGATGATGGTTTGGGTGATGTCAGCATTGGCCTGAAAAAAGCTATTGATTTGAATGATGAGAAATTGTCGATGGCTATTCTTGCTGAAGCTATTATTGCGACAGGTAATGAAGGCTTTAGTGCTGAAGATGACATTTATAGTCTGACTTCAGCCGTGGCTTATGATTATAGCGATACAATTGGGACTTCAATGACCATGCGTTATGAGGTTCAAGATGGTGATTGGGCTGTGAGTGCAATTCCGGGAATGGAATATCACATTGCGGGTAATTTATCGGGCTTTTCTGAGCTGGTTTATCGCAAAGCAGAGAGTACCGATCAGGAAGTGTCTTTGGCTTCAGGTCTGACGTATGCCGTTTCGGATCGTATGCAGTTGGATGCGAGCGTCGGTCTAGAACTCACCGGCGGTCATAAAAATTATCAGTCCGGTTTGGGCGTATCTTACCTGTTCTAAAAGAACCCTAAATTTTAAAACGTATAAATACAGACTGAGGATGAATTCAGCTGAATGAAACAATGGACTTATGTTGCGGCAGCGGCTGTGCTGTCGTTCAGTATGGGCGTCTCTGCTCAGGATGCATTACTTTCAGCTGAAGATGCTTTTCCTTTCTCGGTCGTCTCCGATCGTGCAGATCAGGCGGAGCTGAGTTGGGATATTCCAGCGCATTATTATCTGTATCAGCACAAAATAGAGGTGAAGCAGGGCAATCAAGTTTTGGCTTTGGATTTGCCTGCTGCTGAGGATTTAAAAGACGATAACTATGGTCATACGCAGGTGTATTACCAACAGTTGAGTTTTAAAATTCCAACTCAAAAACTGCAGACTTATCAAGTCAGTTGGCAAGGCTGTGCCAAGGATCGGGTGTGTTATCCACCACAGAGCATCAGCTTTGAAACGGATGCTTCTGGTTTGGTCACACAGCAAAATCTAGCCACTCCAAGCAAACGTTTACTCGACTTTGCAGCAGAAAATAATGCTGAACAGCCTACGGCGAATCGTTTAGATCAGCAGAGGGCAGATAATGCTGCACTGGCTTCTAAACGCTATACCGCAAGCGACCAAATGTGGTCTGAAAAATTAGCGCAAAGCTCTATATTTTATGGACTTTTGCTGTTTTTTGGCCTGGGTTTTTTGCTGGCTTTTACCCCTTGTTCATTGCCAATGCTGCCGATTTTAACCTCACTGATTGTCCGCGACAGCCGAGGTTTAAAAGCATGGATGATTGCACTGACTTTTGTCACCAGTATGGCGATGGTGTATGCCATTCTCGGCTTGGTGGCGTCGTCTGCAGGTTTGAATTTCCAGCGTTGGTTGCAACAACCCTCGACCTTAATTGCCTTTAGCGTACTCTTTGTGGTTTTTGCCCTGAATTTATTTGGTTTATTTGAACTGAAATTGCCACGCAGTTGGGTCAATCGCTTAGACCAAGCTCAGTCGATGCAAAAGGGCGGTAGTCTCGTTGGCGCTGGGGTCATGGGGATGATTTCAGCATTACTGGTCGGTCCTTGTATGACAGCACCGTTGGCAGGCGCATTATTATTTATTTCCCAAACCCAAAGTCAGTGGCAAGGTGCGTTATTGTTATTCACCCTCGGCTTTGGCATGGGGACCCCGCTATTGTTGGCCAGTGTCCTTGGCTCACGGGTATTGCCTAAAGCGGGTTTGTGGATGAATCAAATCAAGGTGCTCTTTGCTTTCATTATGTTGGCATTGGCTTTGTATTTTATTCGACCATTGATCAGTGAAGCTTGGTTACAGTGGTTATCCCTTGCTCTGGGTCTGGTGTTTAGCGCTTATGTGCTTTGGCGCATTTTATGGCGCAGTACTCAGCTCAAATGGCTGTATATCTTGGTGTTCTGTGCCGCCGTACCTTATATTGTATACAGTCAATATCAACACAGCCAACGTTTTTTAGTCGAAGAAAATCAACAACAAAGTGCTTGGCATGTGGCACATACAGCGGAAGAGTTTCAACGTTTATTAAGTGAAATTCCCCAAGGTCAATCCGCGATTATTGATGTCTATGCCGATTGGTGTGTGGCCTGTCAGCCGATTGAACATAAAGTTTTAAAATCGGCAGCAGTGCAACAGGCTTTGGCACCATATTACTTAATTAAGTTAGATTTGAGTCAGTATGATGCAACCCATCAAGTACTGCTCAATCAATGGGATATTTTAGGGCCACCGACCTATTTATTTTTAGATACAGCGCATCAAGAGATACGTGGACTACGCTTGACGGGCGCTTTTAGCGAGAAAGAATTGCTCGCGCAATTGGAAAAATTTAAATCGCGTGGAGAATAAAAATGATGCAATTATATATTGCCAATAAAAACTATTCGACGTGGTCTATGCGACCGTGGTTGGTGTTACACGCGTTTAATTTACCGTTTCAAGAGATCTTGATTCCTTTTTCTGAAGCTGAGGATGGCGGAGCGTTCAAGCAGCAAATGTTAGCCCTACATGCCAATGGCAAGGTGCCCCTACTGCAACATGACGGTGTGATGATTTGGGACTCATTGGCAATTTGTGAATATTTGGCAGAGCAGTTTCAAGATCTTCCACTGTGGCCTAAAGATCCCGCGCAACGCGCATGGGCACGTAGTATTTGCGCGGAAATGCACAGTAGTTTTATGCAATTGCGTAGCTTATGTAGTATGAATCTGCAGGCGGATTATGGTCGTCATGGTCAGAGATTATGGTCTGAACATGCCGAATTGCGTGCTGAAGTGACTCGAATCGAGCAGATTTGGTCGAGTCGTCCTGCGGTGGATGGCTTTCTATGCGGTGAATTTAGTATTGCCGATGCATTTTTTGCACCCGTGGTGACACGTTTACAGACCTTCCAGCTACCTGTGAGTGACAACACACAGCGTTATATGCAAAAGATTTTGCAGCATCCTTCTGTGGTAGCATGGATCAAGGCTGCTCAACTGGAACAGCCAGTCCGTCGTATGGAACAGTATCCACGTTAAAAGCTTAATGCCGCATCTGAGCTATATAAAAGTTTTAAACCAAATGGCTAAAGCTTTGTTGTTCGGTGTAGGCCATGACCATGTTACGACCACCAGCTTTAGCTGCATATAGCGCCTGATCAGCATGGGTCAGCAATTGTTGCGGTACCAATTCAGGCGTAGAAATTGCAATGCCAAAACTAGCTGTCACATGAATTGACTGACCGTCATGCCCCCAAATTTCAAGCTGTTCAATGGCTTTTCGACAGCGCTCTGCAATGAAAATCGCTTGTTCTAAGTTAGAATTTTTTAACACCAAAATAAACTCTTCCCCGCCAAAACGCCCAACTACATCACTACCGCGTAAATGTTGGTTTAATACTTGGCTGACGAGAATCAAGGTTTCATCGCCTTTATCGTGTCCATATTCATCATTGATGCGTTTGAAATGGTCTAAGTCCAATAAGACCAGTGCATATGTATCTGTTTTAGCACTATCGAGCTGTTCCAAACACTGATTGATACTGCGTCGATTAAATAAATTGGTCAGTGGATCGACTTGACTGAGTTTTTGAATCAAATGCTCACGGTGACGCCATTGGCTCAGTAAGATTTCAAATAAAGCCAGACAGGTTAATAAAATAGGAACAATGAAAAAGATCATTGAGAAGAGCCAAAAACTATTTTGATAGCCATAGGCATGAGGTTGAAAAATCGGGGCATAGGGAATAATGCCGCGAATACTTAAATACATGCAAATAGATAAAAAAATCGTGGCTGGAATCAGCATGCTATAGACGATTTTTCGTGTAAATAGCACTAATCCAACGGTTACAAGGCTCACGTAGGAGATCATGGTGGCTGGGCTCATGACACCAATTAAATAACCATCACGACATAAAGAAATGACGAATAAACCGACTGAAAGATAAGGTAAAACAAGCTGAATTTTTGGGTTTTCTTTTCCAGCATAGCAAGGCCAAATCAATAGCACCATTAAGCCAAAAAAGACGATGTTGGTCCACAATTGAGAATGGATTAGATCAAGGTTAACCCACTGCCAAAGTTCAGGTGTAAAAGAAATATATAATTTCCAAATAATCCAAAGCAGATGAATGGCTGAGCCAAGCATCAGCATGAGCATACACTTTTTCAGGATGCTCCAATTCATGACCACTTCATCTTCCAGTAAATACTGGGCGATTCTATTGCGAAGGATCATGTCACGTATGCTTGATTTCACCGTCATCCTGTGTCTTTGCCCTGTTCGAGTTATCAGTTTTTTTCTTAAAGTTTATATAGATATCATTTTATAGGCTTACATTAGCATGAAAATTTACACTTGATAACGGTCAAGAACCGCTCAGTAATTTTAAATTTTTTACGAGTTCAAAAAGATTGTTCTAAAAATAAAACATAGTGTCATAAGGATCGGGATTATTCTATTTATGAAAAGTGATTACACTAGGCTCAAGTTAATAACAACAGCTTTAGGTTTTAGTCATGAAAATTTTGCATATTGATTCAAGCATCATGGGCGACGCTTCAGTTTCACGTCAACTCAGCGCTGAAATTGTACAACAGCTACAGCAAAAACATGGGGATGCTGCACAGGTTCAGCATCTCGATTTAGCTGTACAGCAGATTCCACATCTCAGCAGTGAAATTTTGATGGGTCAAAATGCAGAACAATCGGCTTTAGGCGAGCATTTGTTACAACAGTATTTAGATGCCGATGTGGTTGTGGTTGGTGCTGCTATGTATAACTTCGGTTTGCCATCAACTTTGAAAGCATGGATTGACCGTATCAGTGTTGCAGGTCGTACCTTTAAATATACAGAACAAGGTCCAGTGGGTTTGGCAGGTGACAAAAAAGTCTATATTGCCAGCAGTCGTGGCGGTGTGTATGGCGATAACAGCCCTGTAGATTATCAAGAAGGTTTATTAAAAGCCGTGTTTAATTTCACAGGTGTCAGCGATATTGATGTGATTCGTGCCGAAGGTGTCAATATGGGACCAGATATGAAAGCACAGGCAATGGCGACAGCTCAGGCTCAAATTCAAGCCATTTAACAGATTGACATTTCCCTCTTAGGTCAGCATCTGCTGACCTTTTTTTATGGTGACTTTGATCCATTTCAGGGATTATTTTTCAGCGATTAATCCTGATCCAGTCGATGTGCAAAATCGGCTAAATCACTTAGCGCACGCTGTCCTTCTTCAAACCATGGGCTAAACATTTGGAAGTTATGCCACATGCCAGTGTATAACTTGAATTCGACATCTAGGCCGGCTTCTTCTGCTTTGACTTTAAAACGCTGCGCATCATCCAATAAAATTTCTTTAGAACCCACTTGAATATGAATCGGAGGTAGTCCTTTGAGCTCTGCAAAAAAAGGCGAGACCAATGGATCAGCTCGATCGACCGAGCGTGGTACATAATAATCAATGCCTGTTTCAAGGGCTTCTATGCTTAACAGCGCATCATGCTTACGGTTATAACGCAAAGACTCACTGCTCAGCGTCAGGTCTAAAAACGGTGACATCAACACCAAACCACTGACTTGTGGAAGTTGGTCCTGTTGAATTTTAAGGGCTAAGGCAAGCGCCAAGTTTGCACCACAAGAGTCGCCTGACAAAATAATATCTTTGGCTTGAACCCCTTGATCTAATAACACCGCATACACATCAAAAAGGGCATCGAGTGCTTCAGGGAACTGTGCTTCTGGGGATAAAGGATAATCCAAATGTAACACTTGCATTTGCGTGCGCGCAGCAACTTGAGTCAGAAACGCCCGATGCGTGTTCATCGAACCCAAGAAAAATGCGCCCCCATGAATATGAAAAATAAGTTGGGTCGATGCCTGTTGAGGTTTGATTTCTTCGGCTTTTAAGCCGGCTAAGCGAATAGGACGAATTTGTACATCGGGGTTTTGGGGAAATGCACGACACATTTGTTCCAAAGCAAACCTTAAAGTATTGGGCGGTAAATTGAATTGGCTCGGCCCACGAATTGTGGTTTTTAAAATGCTTTCTGTAATCAGTTGTTTCGTCAGTGGCGATATCTTCATTGTCTTTCCATCTTTTTCTATTTTTGGAATCGTGTGAGCATATTTACCAACACAAATTACAAGGTTACACTAAACGGTCACATACAAAAATTGATAAATTGTTGTGACTTTTGGATACTAATGTCGTCTATATCAGACCAGGGAAATAAACAAAAATGAAAAAAATTGCACTAGCATTAGGATTGATGAGTTTAGCCGCATTTGCAAATGCTGCAGATCCGCTAAATGGTACAACTTGGAAAACCATTGATGATAAAACCAAGCAGCCAAAAGCGATTGTAAAATTCACTGAACAAAAAAATGGTACGCTTTCTGCGAGCATTCAGTCAGTTTTGACACCAGGTGAAGAAAACGCTTGTAAAAAATGTGAAGGCCCATATCACAACAAATCATTAAAAGGCTTACGTATTGTGACAGGTCTTAAAAATGTAGGTGGTACAAGCTATGAAGATGGTTCAATTTTGGATCCTCAATCAGGTAAAACTTACAAGTTAAAAGGTCAATTGGCTGATGGTGGCAAAAAACTAGAGCTTCGCGGCTTTATTGGCGTTGCTGCTTTAGGTCGTAATCAAACATGGATTCGTGCCAACTAATTTGACATGATTCAAACAAAAAAAGCCTGACAATGTCAGGCTTTTTTATAGCCTATTTTCAGCCACAATTGAACTAGAGCCGTGCATGAGTGTGATAAAAAAATTTATTTCAATGCACGGTAAGCGCTTTCATCAAAGCCAATCAATAAATCGCTACCTGTATCGAGTACAGGACGTTTAATCATGCTGCTATGCGCTATTAAACATTGAATCAAATTTTCTTCACTGGCTAACGCTGTCTGTTGCTCTTCTTCACTGAGTTTTTTCCATGTTGTGCCTTTTTTGTTGAGAATCACATCAGCGCCTTTGGCATTAAGCCATTTTTTTACGGTTTTAGCATCAATCGCTTCTTTTTTATAGTCATGAAATTCGTAGCTTAGGCCTAATTCGTTGAGCAAGTCGAAAGCTTTTTTCATGGTATTACAGTTTTTGATGCCATAAATTTTAATCATGAACAGGTGTCCTTAATTATTCAAACAATAAGATAAAAAATACAATTAAGCATTATCCTACAGGCTAATTCATCAATGCTCAAAGCTCGATCTGGATGTGGATTGAGAAATAAATGTTTTGCTGTAAAAGTCGCATGTAATAAATATTGGGTATTGTCATCAAAACGACATTTTGGTCTTTTAGAATAGCCTACAGAACAAAACGATGCTCAGAAAAGAAAGCGATGCAATAACAAGAAAATTCAGCTTAAGGTTGCACAGTCAAAAGTAGAAAGAAAGCGAGAATAAGAAAATGCTGTGCAGATTGAATTTTTAGCTGTTTTATTTGGGGGATGTTTGAGTCTATAGATGTGGGGACTAGATAAGAGAAAACCCGCATTTAATCATCCTGATCATGCGGGTCTCAATCCAACGTCCATTGTCACATCCTTGAAAACAAGCTAAATCATTTAGTTTGTTTTTATACTTCCTTCGGCGTCCAATCCTTTTATGTCATCCTGACATGTCCCTTTGCCGTGCGACCATAATGCTATGTTCAAGTTATGAGATAAATCCACAAATTCGTCATGTAATGTGAGAAATAAGCTCTAATTGAGTAAACAATCGTTCACTCAATTAATTGTTGGAAGCTTAAATTTTATAATCAATAATCACAGGTGCGTGGTCGCTAAACCATTCATCTTTAAATATCCAAGCATTGACTGTACGTTCTTTCCAGTCTGGTGAACATGCATGGTAGTCGATACGCCAACCCACATTTTTGGCACGCGCTTGTCCTCGGTTAGACCACCAAGAGTAAAGCTCGGCTTCTTTACGTACCTCACGGAAGGTGTCGACATAGCCAAGCTCATCATAAATATGATCGAGCCATGCACGTTCATGTGGTAAGCAGCCTGAAGCCTTTTGGTTCCCAGACCAATTTTTAATATCAATACGTTTATGCACGATGTTGTAGTCACCGCAAACAATCACTGACTTATTTTCAGCACGCCATTGCTTCAAAATTTGTTGATATTCGCCTAAAAATAGGTCTTTGCGCGCCTGAGCTTCTTCACCCGATGAACCAGAAGGCAGGTAGAGCGAGCAAATATGTGCAGTTTGTCCAAGTCCTAAATCGAACTCAGCAGAAATAAAGCGGCCTTGAGTGTCTGCCAATTCAAAACCTAAACCATCTGTCACTGAAACAAAAGGTAGGCGGCTATAAATCGCAGTACCGGAATAGCCTGGGCGTTCTGCAGGGAAAAGGTGTGTAAACCAACCTTCGGGTTTAAATTTATCGGTCCATTGTTCATGGGTAATACGGCTTTCTTGCATGCAGATGACATCGGCATCTGAAGTTGCCATCCAGTCAAAAATACCTTTTTTTTCAGCGGAACGCAGACCATTCACATTAATTGAAACGACACGTAAAATTTTTTGATCACTTGGATAGCTACTCTTTGGTATCATGCTCAGGTTTAACCTCAAACTTAAAAAAATGGAGCACCTCATGACAGCGCAAGCGGCATTTAATCCACAAGCTTTTATCGAACTCGCATTATCACGTGGTGTGCTTAAATTTGGTGAGTTTACTTTAAAATCGGGTCGTGTGAGTCCTTATTTTTTTAATGCAGGTCTACTGAACGATGGTGAAGCCTTATCATTATTGGCTTCTGGCTATGCAGCTAAATTAACAAAATGCGATAATGTGGAAGTGGTCTTTGGCCCAGCTTATAAAGGTATTCCATTTGTAGCAGCAACGGCTGTCGCACTGTCACAAAACCATGGTGTGAGTGTACCTTGGGGCTTTAACCGTAAAGAAGCGAAAGACCATGGTGAAGGCGGTGTGCTTGTGGGTGCATCAGTAGAAGGCAAAAAAGTCTGGATCATTGATGATGTGATCACTGCAGGTACTGCGATTCGTGAAGTAGTGACTATTCTGAAAAATGCCGGTGCACAAATTGCGGGCGTATTGGTGGCGCTAGACCGTCAAGAAAAAGGTCAGGGCGATTTGTCTGCGATTCAAGAAGTACAAAAAGAGTTAGAAATTCCTGTACATGCTTTAATCACTATGAAAGATTTAATGACTTTCTTAGATGCAAAAGGCGAAACTGAAGCCTTGGCGAAAATGGAAGCGTACCGTGTTAAATACGGCATCTAATTTTTCGGGATTTCAAAAGGCAGCTGAAGCTGCCTTTTTTACGTCTTTAAATGATGATTGTTGCATCTAACTAACAAAAAATGTGAAATATTGCTTAAAAAGTAGGCGTTAAACGTGAAGAATCAATAAAAAGCCGTCTCAGTGCGCTATTTACTGAAACGGCTTTAGTTAAGGTATTGATGCTTATAGAAAATTTAAAGAATTTCGTATAACGTGTATTATGTTAATTTTAGGAAAGCTTAATAAATCCGTGTTTAAAAATTAAACTAGAAAGATTTTGTATTACTATCAATTTAGAATTCCTCTCTTATAAATCTTATTTAATGACGCTATCTTTTTGTATTGATGAAGCTATTTTATCAATGGTAGTACGAACACGTATTGGTAAGAAATTTGATCTTTTCCATACAATTTGAATAGGATAGTTAGTACTTGAATAGTTAGTAAGTAGGTGTATTAATTGACCACTTTGTATATATTCTTGAATCAACCAGGAAGGTAACCAACCAATTCCTCCATGCATTAGTACATAATCTAATATGCTTTTTATGTCATCCATTTGAACTTTATTTTTTGGCAAATATTTCATAGTTTTATGATGAGAACTTTGAAATATCCACTTTTCAAGCTGCCCATTTTTCAAATATCCAATAGTCTGATGGTTATCTAAATCTTTGATGCTCTCAGGAACCTGGTATCTTTTTAAATATTCAGGTGTGGCACAGAGCCACATTGCATGCTCAGAAATCTTTTTAACCATTAATTGACTATTATCTTCTAAATTACCAATTCTTATCACTAGGTCATAATTATCTTCAATTAAATCAATATAACGATCATTAAAAGAAAGAACCATATTCAAATTTTGATGTTCATCTGCTAAGTCTCTTAATATCGGAACTATGAACTTTTGTCCAAATAATACAGGCATAGAGATACGTATCATTCCCTGAATATTTTGATTATTACTTTCAAATAATGTCTCAGCTATTAATAATTCTTGTACAGCCCGCTGGCTATGTTCATAGAAAATACTACCTTCTTCTGTGAGAGCTAAATGACGTGTATCTCTGTTAAAAAGTACTACTCCGAGCTGTACCTCAAGCTTTGAAATCATCTTACTGACAGCGGAACGAGTCAGATGTAATTTTTCTGATGCTTTAGTAAAACTTCCTTGTTCAACAACACTAATAAATGCCATCAAACTTTTCAGATCATTAACACGCATATTAGTTCCAATTGGGAATCAATGAGTTGATTTATTATCACTTTTGTATCCAATTTATCAATGATAATCTAATTAAAATTCATATTAGGAACCTTACTATGAACAGAATTTTAGTTATCAAATCTAGTTTTATGCAGGAAAAATCTCTAAGTAATCAGCTCATTAATAAATATTTATATAGACGTAAGCAAAGTGGTTATGTTGACCAAATAATTGAACATGATCTAGGAGCTATGAACTTACCAGTATTAAACTTAGAGATATTTAATGCCTTACGTGGAGAGGCGAATGAAAAACCTGAGGTAAAAGCAGCAGTAGCTCTCTCTGATCAATTTATTCAAGAGCTGAAAGATTGTGATCTATTATTGATTGCAGCACCAATGTATAACTTAAATGTACCAACCCAATTAAAAAACTGGTTCGACTTAATTGCACGAGCACGAGTAACTTTTCAATATACAGAAACCGCACCCGTAGGATTAATTAAAGGTGTTAAATCAATTATCTTTAGTTCACGTGGTGGTTTTCATCAAGATCTTCCAACAGATGCTGTTACAACATATTTAATAGCAGTATTAGGATTAATTGGTATTGATAAGGTAGATTTTATATATGCTGAAGGCACTGATATTAAACCATTAGGGAAATCTAAAGCACTTGAATTAGCTTCACAGCAAATTGCTTTACAAACGAACGTAGGATTGTAAGTATATTCTTCCTTATGGCAATGAAATTATAATTTTCTATTGTTCTAAGGTTCCTATTTAACATAATGGCTGTTATACGAATTGAATTTTTTTTCATCTAAGAATATAGTATGATTAACAATGTTAATCATAGGAGCTTAACATGGCTTCAAATGCCTTAGTGACTACTCGTATTAATGAAAATATTAAGCATGAAGCAACGGAAGTTCTCGCATCAATGGGCTTAACTGTCTCAGATGCAGTCCGTTTGTTGTTGACCAAAGTAGCGAAAGAAAAGGCTCTACCTTTTGAAATTTGGCAACCCAGTGCTGAAACTATTGCAGCGATGGAAGAAGATCTAAGCAAAGCAAAGAGCTTCACTTCTGTAAAAGATCTGATGGCTGATCTTAATGCGGACGATTAAGTACACCTCTGCATTTAAGAAAGACTATAAACGTGAGAAAAAAGGGCAACATCGAAATACAGTAGATGCTGATCTACAAACAGTTTTAGAGTTACTACAAGCCGATGAACCTCTACCTGAAAAGTATCGTGACCATGCTTTGGTCAGCAATTGGGTGGGTCATCGTGATTGCCATATCAAGCCTGATCTTGTTTTAATCTATAAGAAAACAGAAGAAGGTGAACTGCTAATTTTAAAATTAGTCAGATTAGGCAGTCATAGCGAATTAGCAATTTGACCTAAAAAACAGTCCTTAATTGAGGGCTGTTTAACATAAAATCTCTTATACGAAACTCTCTTCATCACACTTCTTACATTCCAACATCACCCCTAACTTTTCATTCCGTCCTTGCTCCGTCAAAACCCAAGGGCGGTTTTGCCATGGAGGATCATGTCGGACATGCTGTGTATGACCACAAGCTAAAATGGCATACCAATGATTTTCATCATCCAAGGCAAAATCAACAATGGCTTGCTGCATATCAAACACCTATCTAAATTGAAATTATGCTGAAAAAGAGACGAGAGTTCATGTTGAGCAATCACAACGGCTTGAATATCAAATTGCTAAATAGACTGTGAAATTTGGTTTATTTCTGCCGCACGCTTAGGCCGCGACAATTCTATTTTTCCCGCCATGTTTGGCTTTATACAGCGCTAGATCAGCGCGCTTAATGGTATCTTCATAGGTGCAATCTTCAGGCATGATGGTTGTCACTCCTATGCTCACGGTGACATGCGCGTTATCTATTGAAAACCGACTTAATTCTTTTCTGGAATGTTCATGAATCCGTTTGGCAAACTGGATGGCCTGCTCGCAGCCCGTATTGGGCAAGGCGACCACAAACTCATCTCCACCTAAGCGGCAGGCGCAATCAGTCTTGCGCAGTGTTAAACGAAGAATATCTGCGACTGCTCGGATTGCCTCATCACCGACATGATGGCCTTTACTGTCGTTGATTTTTTTGAGGTTATCAAGATCGAACATCAAGATCGAGGTCTGTATGGAATGCCGTAGGTATGACTCATAATGTAATGCTAAATCATGCTCTAATTTTCTTCGGTTGAAAAGACCAGTTAACTGATCTGTATGGCTGAGTTCCTTCAGCTTGATTTCCTAGTCGTGACGCGCTGAAATATTACTTGCGACCCAAAGTACAACGTCTTCTTCATCTACCGAAAAACTGAGAGCTTGGATGCGCACCTCAAACCAAATGGGCTCTTCAGGACCTTAGTCGGGCAGACCTTTTACATCCCTATTGCTCAGCTCATACTCTTCGATGAGTAGATTTCCTGATGCTAGAGCTTGGTCGATCAGTTGCATAAACAAGTTGGCTTTATCTGGCTTGATCACATCTGAAATATAGGTACCAACAAGACCGGAACCATCGTGATAATAACGATTATCGCGCCCGCCAAAAACTGCAACGTATTTTCCACTACGTGATATGACAAATGCAGGGTCTGGTAAAGCATCAAGAATGATAGCCATCTGCTCAATATTGATCCTCAATGAATTCTATTTTTTTATTTACAATAATTAACACAATATCTAAAAAAAATAAAAAATCACGTATTTTTTAACCAAAAATAGGGCTAAGTATATTTGGAAGTAATTAAACAGGTAGCAATGCTTTGGTATTTAATTACGCAGACCTATCACATGATGTGATTAAAGCTTATTTCCATTATTGAGATAAAGCCGATGATAGAAATGTTTTGAATTATCGCCTGCATCACACGAATCCATACATACACATGCAAAATCAGAATAAACAAAAGAAAAATCTCGGCTATACTCGTTCATAAATTGATAATGAACAGAGCACTGAATAATGCGTGTACTTGTTGTGATGGATCCCATCGAAAATGTAAACCTAAAAAAAGATACCTCAATGGCGATGCTATGGGCAGCAGCACGTCGTGGACATGAGCTAGGCTATGCATTACAGCAAGATTTATATATCGATCACGGCAAAGCCTTTGGTTTGATTTCACCGCTAAAAGTTTTTGAAAACTACAACCACTATTACGAACTCGGCGAAAAACAAAAAGAATCAATTGCTGCTTATGACGTAGTTTTGATGCGTAAAGATCCTCCGTTTGACATGAACTTTGTCTACACCACCTATATTTTGGAACAGGCTGAACGCGAAGGCGCATGGATTATTAACAAGCCACAAAGCCTACGTGACTGCAATGAAAAATTGTTTGCGACGCAATTCCCTGAACTTCAAGTACCGACCTTGGTGACCTCGCAGCAAAGCCTGATTCGTGAATTTTTGCAAGAACACGGCGATGTGATTGTGAAACCATTAGACGGCATGGGTGGTATGGGCATTTTCCGTTTATACCAAGATGGCGTAAACATTGGTTCAACCATTGAAATCCTGACCAATAACGGCACACAGCCGATTATGGCGCAGCGTTACATCCCAGAAATTGTGGATGGCGACAAGCGCATCTTGATGATCAATGGCGAACCCGTACCGTATTGTTTGGCGCGTATTCCGCAAAATGGTGAGGTGCGTGGCAACTTGGCGGCAGGTGGTTTGGGCGAGGCGCGTCCATTGACCGAAAATGATAAAGCCATTGCAGCCAAAGTTGGGCCATTCCTTCGTGAAAAAGGGTTAGTGTTTGTTGGTCTGGATGTGATTGGTAATTACGTGACTGAAATTAATGTCACCAGTCCAACCTGCGTACGTGAAATTGATGCGCAATTTGGCACCTCGATTGCCGATGATTTATTTGATGTCCTTGAGGCAGGTTTAAAAGCTTAATTTTGCACTAGATTTAAAAGAGTCCTCCACGGGCTCTTTTTTTGTCCTGCGCTAAGGGGAGGGGAGCTTAAAAAGCAAAAAACTGTAAGTGAATGCAATTAAAGTGAAAAATTGTCGGATTTTTTTTCAATTCTCATAGATTAATAATAAAACTAGTTTAAACTTTTAAAATAGTAGAAAAAAACAATCATACGCCTGTTGAAAAAAAGTAAATTACCTTTCACGGTCATGCGTTTGTGATTACAATTGTTTGCTTAAAATCGAATATCATTAGCCTCTTTTTAGAATTGAAGAATTAGACAGTGACCGAAGTAACGCAAGTAAAGCCGAAACATGTCATGATGATGGCTGCCGGAACCGGTGGTCATGTCTTTCCAGCGCTCGCTGTTGCCAAAGAGTTGCAACAACAAGGCTGTGAAGTTTCTTGGCTCGCAACGCCAACAGGCATGGAAAATCGCCTGCTTAAAAATCATAATATTCCAATTTATCAAATTGATATCCAAGGCGTGCGCGGCAATGGAGTCGTGCGTAAGCTGATGGCACCGTTTAAAATTCTCAAAGCTACATTGAGTGCCATGCGTTATATGAAACAACTCAAAGTCGATGCAGTTGCAGGCTTTGGGGGTTATGTGGCTGGGCCAGGTGGCTTGGCGGCTCGTGCATTGGGCATACCAGTTATTATCCATGAACAAAATGCGGTAGCAGGTTTTACCAATACGCAGTTGTCACGTGTGGCCAAAATTGTCTGTCAGGCATTTCCAAATACTTTTCCAGCTCAAGATAAAATTGTGACTACAGGCAATCCTGTACGGAAGGAAATTACAGAAATTTTAAATCCGTCATGGCGTTACCAAGAGCGTGAAAAAGCTGGGTTGCCATTACGGGTTTTAATTGTAGGGGGCTCACTGGGCGCACGTGCCTTAAATGAATGTGTGCCGGCTGCTTTGCAGCAATTAGAACAGCCCCTGAGTGTATATCATCAGTGTGGTCAAAATAATGCTGAAAGCACATTCGCTCGTTATGCAAACGCACCTGAACATATACAAGTTGAAGTACAGCCGTTTATTGAAGATATGGCAGCAGCCTATTCTGCAGCGGATTTGATTATCTGCCGTGCTGGTGCGCTAACCGTCACTGAAATTGCGACAGCGGGTGTAGCAGCCGTCTTTGTTCCTCTGCCAAGTGCAGTGGATGACCATCAAACTGCAAATGCAGGGTTCTTGGCCAATATCAATGCTGCAAAAATTTGCCCACAAGCGGACATGACCGCAGAAAGTTTAACAGCGTTGTTGAAGCCGCTGATGAATCGCCAACGACTTATGGAAATGGCGGTTAAGGCTCGACAACAGGCACAACCCGATGCGACACAGCACGTGGTTGGTTTAATTCAAGATTTGTAAAATTCGAGTAATCTATGTCTCCATCAACGCCTGCCGATCAAGCGAAAAAGCTCATTAAAGTGCCAGAAATGCGCCGTATTAAACACATCCATTTTATTGGAATTGGTGGTGCGGGCATGTGCGGTATTGCCGAAGTATTGAAAAACCAAGGCTATAAAGTTTCAGGTTCAGATATTAAAGCGTCGAAAACCACGGCTCAGCTTGAAGAAAACGGCATTCAAGTTTTCATCGGTCATGCTGCTGAAAATATTCAAGGCGCCAATGTAATCGTGGTATCAACAGCTATTGATTCTGAAAACCCGGAAGTGAAAGCGGCGATTGAAACCCGTACACCTGTCGTGCGTCGTGCAGAAATGTTGGGTGAATTAATGCGTTACCGTCATGGTATTGCCGTTGCAGGGACGCATGGTAAAACCACGACAACCAGTCTTGTGACCTGCATGTTAGCAGAAGAAAATCTGGATCCAACTTATGTCATTGGTGGTTTGTTAAATCGTACTGGTGTGAATGCCGCATTGGGTGCAAGCCGTTATATCGTGGCTGAAGCGGACGAATCAGATGCGTCATTCCTGCATTTACAGCCGATGGCAACGATTGTCACC
Source organism: Acinetobacter sp. YH12140 (assembly GCF_013418475.1). NCBI lineage: Bacteria > Pseudomonadati > Pseudomonadota > Gammaproteobacteria > Moraxellales > Moraxellaceae > Acinetobacter > Acinetobacter sp. YH12140. The sequence continues at coordinate 137,346 of NZ_VPBZ01000008.1, read as the reverse complement.
AATATCGATGCTGACCATATGGATACCTATGGTGGTAGCTTCGATGTATTGAAAGATACCTTCGTACAATTCTTACAGCGTCTTCCATTTTACGGTTTAGCTGTGATGTGTGGTGATGATGCCAACATCCGTGAAATTATGCCGCGTATTGGTCGTCCTGTCGTGACTTATGGTTTCAATGAAGACAATGACATTCGTGCTGTTGATGTGGCTCAAGAAGGCATGCAATCACACTTTACAGTTTTGCGTAAAGACCGTGAGCCGTTACGTTTAACCATTAACTTGCCGGGTCTTCATAATATCTTAAATGCCTTGGCAGCGATTGGTATTGCAACGGATGAAGGTGTTTCTGATGCTGCGATTGCGCGTGCCTTAGAAAGTTTCAGTGGTGTAGGTCGTCGTTTCCAAGTACAAGGCGAATTTGAAGTTGAAGATGGCTTGGTGAAATTGGTCGATGACTATGGTCACCATCCAAAAGAAGTCGAAGCGACCATTAAAGCGGCACGTGCAAGTCATCCAGATCGTCGTTTGGTGATGATGTTCCAACCGCACCGTTTTAGCCGTACGCGTGACTGTTTTGATGACTTCGTCGATGTATTGTCACAAGTTGATCAATTGTTGTTATTAGAAGTTTATCCTGCGGGTGAAAAACCAATTGTGGGTGCGGATAGTCGTGCATTGGCTCGAAGCATTCGTCTACGTGGTGAAGTTGAGCCGATTCTTATCGATCCAGTAGAAGGCAACTTACAAGCAGTAATGAAAAAAGTGTTACAAGCAAATGACTTGTTATTAACACAGGGCGCAGGTAATGTTGGAGCAATCTCAATCGAACTTGCTCAAAACAATCTCTATGTAAAATGATTACCGCTTGGTGATCCAAAGTTTGTTTAGACCGTAGATAAAAGTTTAAGGATATAAACGTGTCAAATGCTTCAAAATTCGGCAAAGTTGCCGTGTTATTAGGTGGGAAATCTGCCGAACGTGAGGTTTCTCTCGATAGTGGTAAAGCTGTACTTGAAGCATTGGTGCGTTCGGGTGTAAATGCCGAAGCATTCGATCCGCAGCAACGCAGTGTGACTGAGTTGGTGGCTTATGACCGTGCATTTATCGTACTTCATGGCCGTGGTGGTGAAGATGGTCAAATTCAGGGTACTTTGGAATGGTTAAACATTCCGTACACTGGAACGGGCGTTCAAGGCTCGGCGATTGGTATGGATAAAGTCAAAACTAAACAAGTTTGGCAAGGTTCAGAACTACCGACAGCACCTTATCGCATTGTCAGCAAAGATTCAGATTTACAAGAAATTGTAGATTCAATTGGTTTGCCATTTATTATCAAGCCAGTGCATGAAGGCTCAAGCATTGGTATGAGCAAAGTTGAAAAAATTGAAGACTTTGCAACCGCAATTGCAAAAGCGACCCAGCATGATGCAGTCGTGATGGCTGAAAAATGGATTACAGGACGTGAATTTACCATTGTGATTTTAAATGGTCAGGCGCTACCGGTGATTCGTTTAGAACCGCCTGCAGATGTGGCTTTTTACGATTACGAAGCGAAATATAACCGTAACGATGTGCAATATGGTATTCCATGTGGCTTGACTGAAGATGAAGAAAAGCGTCTACAAGCTTTATCTTTACGCGCTTTCCAAGCGGTAGGTGCGAGTGGTTGGGGTCGTATTGACGCGATGCAGGATGCAGAAGGAAACTTCTGGTTACTTGAGGTAAATACCGTTCCGGGTATGACTAGTCATTCTCTAGTGCCTAAAGCTGCTAATGCTATAGGCTATAGTTTTGATGATCTTTGTGTTGCAATTTTGGAACAAACCCTAACAGGTGCGGCGCACTAAATTATGGCTCAACTTCCTGCGTCAATGCGCCGTAAACGTGCAGCAACGACATCGATACATGACAAACCACCGACACGTAAGGAAAAGCTTACCAATGTGGGTGGATGGCTGTTATTGTTTATTGCATGTGTGGTCTTGATTGCTGGGATTTGGGGGCTATATAAAGTCATGACGGATGCACGTGTGGCTGAACTTGATGTGGTGGGGGTGCGGAGCACCCAAGAAAAACAACAAGTCATGTCATACGTTTCACCGATGATGACTGAAAACTATTTTACCTCTGATTTACGTGTCATTCGTGACCGTACTTTAGAAATCTCTTGGGTCGATCGCGTGGTGGTATCGCGTGCTTGGCCAAATGCAATTCGTGTACGGGTGATGCCGCGTCAAGCGATTGCACGTTGGGGAACTGGGCGACTGTTAAGCGACAGTGGTGATGTATTTGCCGAATTAACTCCGACCAATCATCAGAATTTGCCGTTATTGCATGGGCCGACGAGTCAGTCCAAAATGATGATGCGTCGCTATAATGAAATTAATCAATTATTTATACCTGTAGGCATTCGTTTAAAAGAATTATATTTAACCGAACGAATGACTTGGTTTATGCAGTTTGATTCAGGCTTACGCGTGATTGTCGATCAGGATCAGACCATGAGTAAGTTGCAGCGTTTAAGTTATCTTGCACACAGTGACTTAAAACCTGTTTGGCCACGAATTTCTGCCATCGATTTGCGCTACCGAAATGGTTTAGCGATTCAATGGAAAAACTCTGTGCCAGCAAAGTCGGTAAATGGTCAGTTTGTTGTAACCAGTGATGACATAGGCATTGCGAATGCAGCGCCTGTAAAGCCATAATGATCGGCTTTATAAGTAGAGGCTTTAAGCCATAAATTAAACAAACATGTGAATGGTAGTAGTAAATAATGAATGAAGCTGTTCCCTCGGTTGTTGCGATTGACATTGGGACACACAAAGTTTCAGTTTTGATTGGTAAGGTACACGCGCCAGACAATATCCAAGTGGTAGGGATGGCGACCGCTCGTAACCGCGGCATGAATAAAGGGAAAATTGTCAGTCTCGATAAAGTTGTTACCGCAATTAAAAATGCAGTGCAGGAAGCAGAAGATATGGCGGAATGTCGTGTACATTCTGCGTGGATTTCCATTCCAAGTGCTGAACTAAAAAGTTTTTATGCCTCTGGTCGCACTCCAATTGAAAATAATGACCATGCGATTACCACCAATGAAGTGGTGCGTGCTTTAGAACTGGCCAAAGCCAGTCATTTAACGTCTGACCATTATTTGGTGAGTGCTGTACCTTTAGGTTTTGAACTAGATGATGAACCTGAATGGGTGTTAAACCCGATTCGCATGTCAGCACGGAGTATGACAGGACATTATCATTTGATGATGTTGCCCATCAGCACCATGCAGAATTTGGATCGCGCATTAAAAGGTGCCAATATTGGTGTTGAACGCATGGTCATTTCATCATTAGCAACAGCTGAAGCCAGTTTGCTTAAAGATGAAAAAGAATATGGTGTGTGTTTGGTTGATATTGGTGCTGGTACGACCAATATTGCGGTGTATTTAGATGGTCGCTTGGCGATGACACACACTTTGCAACGTGGCGGTGAGCATGTAACACGTGATATTGCTGCTGTATTGCAAACCACAACAGAAGAAGCTGAACGCATTAAGCTGTTGTATGGTTGTGTTGATCTGAAAGTGGTTAAACCTGAAAGTATGATTCAGTTCCAAGGTATTGATGGTCCACAAACCATTAGCCGTATTGAACTGACCGAAATCATTATTGCGCGCTATGAAGAAATCTTTAATCAAGTGCGTAATGAGTTGGTGGATCATGGTGCGATTCATGGTTTATACCATGGTGTTGTACTCACAGGTGATGCCTGCCAAATTGAAGGGATGGTGACATTTGCGCGTCGGATGTTAGGTGTTTCTGCACATTTAGGTAATCCACCTATGCAAGTGTATGCTGATGATCAACAGCAAGCCGCTTTACGTCGTTCACAATACGCGACTGCCGCAGGTCTGTTAATTTTCAGTCAAAGTGAAACACAAGATACGATCGTTGAGCCAGAAGATACGGAAAAACTTTCAGTATTGAATCGGGTAAAACGTGCATGGTCGGGCTTCAATGACACCTTGAAGTCGATCTTTTAAGTTGAAATATTTGGGAATATTGTTGGGAAGTTGTACGGATTATTGCTTGTACTTGACAAGCTGGAACTTGGACAGCATTCTAAAAAACAATTTTTATTAAGATCAAGGCAGTATACGGGCTGAAGTGTCTGCCAATTATGGATTAGGAATTTTTTAGGCATGGCCTCATTTGAATTTTTAGAAGATGATCAAAGCGACAGCAACGGTCAAGCCCGTTTCACAGTATTCGGTGTAGGTGGTGCTGGCGGTAACGCTGTGCAACACATGTTGGAATCAGATATCGAAGGTGTAAAATTTGTTTGTGCCAATACAGACAAACAGGCACTCGACCGTATGAATGCACAATTTAAAATCCAACTCGGTGAGCAAAGTACGCGTGGTTTGGGTGCAGGTGCAAATCCACAAGTGGGTCAAACTGCTGCTGAAGAAAGCCGTGAGTTGATTCGCCAACACCTTGAAGGTACGGACATGGTGTTTGTGACTGCAGGTATGGGTGGTGGTACAGGTACAGGTGCTGCGCCAGTTGTTGCTGAAATTGCCAAAGAAATGGGTATCTTAACTGTAGGTGTGGTGACGACTCCGTTTAACTTTGAAGGTAAACGTCGTCAGCAGTCTGCTGAGAAAGGTATTGAAGCACTTGAGCAACATGTTGATTCTCTGATTATTATTCCGAACCAACGTCTACTTAAAGTATTCCGCGATATTTCAATGAAAGATGCTTACAAAAAAGCAGACGACGTACTGTTAAATGCTGTACGTAGTATCTTTGATCTTGTGGTGCGTCCTGGTCATATCAACCTTGACTTCGCCGATTTGAAAACTGCGATGAGTACACGTGGTTATGCCATGATGGGTGCAGGTTCTGGTCGTGGTGAAAACCGTGCGCGTCAAGCTGCTGAACAAGCGATCCGTAGCCCATTGTTAGATAACGTGACCATCATGAATGCAAAAGGCATTTTGATTAACGTTACAGGTGGCGATGACGTAACCTTCGGTGAAATTGAAGAAATCACTGATGTGGTGAACCAAATTGTGGATCTTGATGAAGGTCAAGTGTTCTACGGTACGGTATTTGATCCAGATGCACGTGATGAAATTAGCGTAACGGTGATCGCAACGGGTTTAACTCGTAATTCTGCCGATTCTGCTGAGCCAGTGAAACGCCCTATCGCACAAGCAACGCGTACAGTCGCTTCTGCACAAGTACCTGTAGATGAAGATGATGTGCCAGCGATTCAACGTCAGCACAATGAAGCAGCAGCTCCAGCTGCGGCAGCGGCGTCAGCATCCAATTCACGCCCTACGCCAATGAGTATTCAAGACTATTTGAAAAATCAGCAACGTAAATAACATAAATTCAATGACTTAAGTGTCTGTTGATTACAAAAGGTAGCTGATCAGCTACCTTTTTGTTTTTTATCAATGGCTAAATATGCTAACGTATAGCGGTTTTGTGAACTGATGATAGAAGACACATGTTGAAACAACGTACCCTGAAACGCATCGTGAAAGCGAGTGGCATCGGACTGCATAGTGGGCAAAAAGTGATGATTAACTTTGTGCCACATCATGCCGATGGGGGGATTGTGTTTCGTCGTATCGACTTAAATCCACCGATTGATATTCCAGCCGATGCTATGCTGATTCAAGAAGCATTCATGTGTTCTAACTTGGTGCAAGAAAATGCCAAGGTGGGTACAATTGAGCACATTATGAGTGCGATTGCTGGTTTAGGGATTGATAACCTGATCGTGGAAGTGTCGGCGTCTGAAGTGCCAATTATGGATGGGAGTGCCGGCCCGTTCATTTATTTGCTTATGCAAGGTGAACTACAAGAACAAAATGCACCTAAAAAATTCATAAAAATACGCAAACCTGTCGAAGCACTGATCGATGATAAACGTGCTGCCTTCCAACCCCATGACGGTTTCCAATTAAATTTTACGATTGATTTTGACCATCCTGCATTTAAGAAAGAATTTCAGTCGGCAACAATCGACTTTTCAACCGAAACATTTGTCTATGAAGTTAGTGAAGCGCGGACTTTTGGCTTTATGAAAGATTTGGACTACCTCAAAGCTAATAATTTGGCTTTAGGGGCGAGTCTCGAAAATGCCATTGGTGTAGATGACAATGGTGTGGTCAATGAAGAGGGCTTACGCTTCTCGGATGAGTTTGTTCGTCACAAAATATTAGATGCTGTGGGTGATTTATACTTGCTCGGTCATCAAATTATTGCGAAATATGATGCCTATAAGTCAGGTCATGCATTAAATAATCAGTTATTACGCAATGTCAAAAGTGATCCAGACAGCTATGAAATTGTAACATTTGATGACATTAAAGATTGCCCAATTAGTTATGTGAATGTGACATAAGTCATTGTCTTATAATAGTGATGTTATATTGTATCATTTGTAAGTGTTAAGTCTGTCACATTCTGAGTATTCAAATTTATCTGTTACAACTCGGTGGTTACTTTTTATTGCTTGCCAAACGCAGCATTGCTTGGCTAAGCTTAGGGTCGCTCACAAAGTCAGCAGCATTACGGAGTAAATCCTGAGTTTCTGTACTGAGGGTTCTTGAAATTTTTTCAGGGGAATGGGGCGTTGGAGACGGAGTTCTCAGACGAACTTGAATCTTGTGTAAATCCTTGAATTCGTATATTTGTGATAACTGTGCAATATATTGCTTTTGTAAATAGGCCAACTGACTTATCAGTGCCTGATTTTCACCAGTTAATATAAGTACACCGTTTATATAACAAACGACTTGCCATTGATCCGGTTGGGGTAATAGCGGTTGGACAATTTTCGTAAGCTTCTGCCATGCAGCAACTTGCGTTGAGAGAAACGAAAAGTTTCCTGTTTTTATGTGTTTTCTTGTTGGTTGAAAGACGTTGACAGGTTCTGACATACATATTTCCTACATGTTTATGTCTTAATCTTATGCGCTCCTTTTGGCTGATATCAAGGACGAAATCACACAAGGAACAAAAGAGAACAGTTTATAGAGGTTTTTTATGCATTTACGACGTATTTTATTGGCGTTTTCATTGGCTGCTTCGGCCGCTTCAGTCGCTTTTGCAGATTTAGTTGAATTAAATCAAGCAGATTCATCATCAGATCGTATTGAACAGTTAACTCGCACTTTGTCTCAAGGTGCTTACTCTGAAAGCAATGATATTGATATTCCAGCAGAAACAAAGTTGAATGTTCAAATTCGTGAAAAATCAATTGAACTCAATAATGCGACAATCGCAAAAAAATACGGTTCAAGCAATTCCTCTAAAAACTATTCAGCAAGTTCAAATAATCCATATTCATGGTTAATTGCCCACCCACTTCCAGACATGAAGCGTGTAAGTTCAAACTATGGTGGCCGTACCATGGGTGGCCGTGCGGAGAATCATTCAGGTTTAGATCTTTCTGCGGCTAGTGGCACACCTATTTATGCAACGGGTCCAGGCATTGTAACAAAGTCAGGTTGGGGCACAGGTTATGGTCAATATGTTGAAATTAACCATGGTAATGGTTACCTGACACGTTATGCACATGCATCACGCTTAATTGCACGTGTAGGCGACCGTGTTGCTGCGGGTGAGCATATTGCTAACGTTGGTTGTACTGGTCGTTGTACTGGCCCACATTTACATTACGAAGTAGTGAAAGATGGTCAACGTAAAAACCCATCAACGTATTTAGCGATGTTACCATAAGCACATATAACATCTATATACGAAGCCATTGTCTGAACCTCTACAGACAATGGCTTTTTTATTTATCGCTAATAACTATAAAATTATCATTCTAAAAAATATTGTCTGTATGAAATATGGCGAAAATTGACTCAAAAATGTAAATTTGTGTAATTGTTAATCAATAAGTATTTAGTAAATAAATAACAGAGCTATTTCGTATTCATCTGTGGCGATAACTGAGCCTAGCCAAAATATGGTACTAATAGAGCCATATATTTAGCACATAGGATAGGTGAAGTATGGCGTTTTATGGCGATACAGATGCGCAAGAAACCCAAGAATGGCAGGACGCATTTGATTCAGTTTTACAGCACATGGGAACTGACCGCGCTGCATTTTTGCTTGAAAAACTCTATCAACAAGCGATTGCTAAGCACGTTCCCATTCAGCGACTAAATACTCCTTACTTAAATACCATTTCAGTTGAAGAACAGCCACCTATGCCAGGTGATTCGGATATGGAGCGCCGTATTCGTGCGTTGATCCGCTGGAATGCCTTAGCGATGGTACTGCGTGCCAATAAAACAGGTGATGACTTAGGTGGTCACTTGGCAAGTTTTGCATCATCTGCAACTTTATATGACGTGGGCTTTAACCACTTCTTCCGTGCCAATAGCGACAGCTTTGGCGGTGACATGATCTATTATCAAGGTCACTGTGCACCAGGTATCTATGCACGTTCGTTCTTAGAAGGTCGTTTGACTGAAGAGCACTTAAATAATTTCCGTCGTGAAGTTGGCGGTAAAGGTTTGCCGTCATACCCACATCCGTACTTGATGCCAGATTATTGGCAGTTCCCAACCGTATCGATGGGTCTAGGCCCAATCATGTCGATCTATCAAGCACACATTCAAAAGTACTTGATGAACCGTGGCCTGATCAAAGAAGAAAACCGTAAAGTTTGGGCTTACCTCGGTGATGGTGAAATGGATGAACCTGAAAGTACAGGTGCCATTTCACTTGCAGGTCGTGAAAAGCTCGACAACCTAATTTGGGTCGTGAACTGTAACTTACAGCGTCTAGATGGCCCAGTTCGTGGTAATGGTAAAATTATTCAAGAACTTGAATCATTGTTCCGTGGTGCAGGCTGGCGCGTGATTAAGGTGGTATGGGGTCGTCATTGGGATCCGCTACTAGCAAAAGATGATTCAGGTGCCTTAAAAGCGGTGATGGAAGAAGCGGTCGATGGTGACTTCCAGCGTTATCAAGTGAAAGGTGGTGCGTATACGCGTGCACATTTCTTTGGTAAGTATCCTGAAGCTGAAGAGTTGGTGCGCAACTTAAGCGATGAAGATATTGATAACCTGAACCGTGGTGGTCATGACCCATTCAAAGTGTATGCGGCTTATGCCGAAGCGATGAAGGAAACGGGTCAGCCAACAGTTATCTTGGCAAAAACAGTCAAAGGTTATGGTTTGTCGGAAGAGATTGAAGCAGTCAATAAGACGCATCAAATCAAGAAAATGCAGCTTGAGTCGTTGAAATACGTGCGTAACCGTTTCAACTTGCCATTTACCGATGAACAGCTTGAAGAAGTGCCATTCTACCGTCCAAGTGAAAATTCACCTGAAATTAAATACATGAAAGCACGTCGTGAGGCATTGGGTGGTTATTTACCTGCACGTCGTAAAGAAAGCGAGCAGCTGGCGATTCCTGAATTGTCTGTGTTTGATGCGGTACTCAAAGGCAGTGGCGGTAAAGAGCAATCGACGACCATGTTGATGGTACGTTTGATTTCATCATTATTGAAAGAAAAAGCCATTAAAGATCGTGTCGTACCAATTGTGCCAGATGAAGCGCGTACTTTCGGTTTGGAAGGTATGTTCCGTCAGTTGGGGATCTATGCTGCGCATGGTCAAAAATATACCCCTGAAGACCAAGAACAGTTGATGCATTACCGTGAAGCTAAAGATGGTCACATGTTACAAGAAGGGATTAACGAAGCGGGTGCGATGAGTGCTTGGGCTGCGTTAGGAACCAGTTATTCAACCAATAACTTGCCAATGATTCCGATGTATATGTACTACTCGATGTTCGGTTTCCAGCGTATTGGCGATATTGCATGGGCTGCAGGTGATGCACAGGCGCAAGGTTTCTTGCTCGGTGCAACTGCGGGTCGTACAACACTGAACGGTGAAGGTTTACAGCACCAAGATGGTCATTCACATATCTTGGCAAATACGATTCCAAACTGTATCTCTTATGACCCATGTTTTGGTTATGAGCTGGCAGTGATCGTACATGATGGTTTAAAACGTATGTACGTGAACCAAGAGCGCGTGTTCTATTACTTAACAGTAATGAATGAAAACTACGAACATCCAGCTATTCCTGAAGGTGCTGAAGAAGGCATTAAACGTGGTATGTATCTCTTCGAAGAAGATGAGAAAGCAACGGTTCAGTTGATGGGTTCAGGCGTGATTCTGCGTGAAGTGATTAAAGCAGCGAAAATTCTTCGTGATGAATATCAAATTCATTCAAATGTGTGGAGCGTCACTAGCTTTAACGAATTAGCTCGTGATGGTATGGCATGTGAAGAATACAACCGCCTACATCCATTGGCTGAAGATACGAAAGAAGCTTGGATCTCTCAATTACTTCGTGAAAAAGACGGTATTGTGGTATCGGCAACCGATCACATGCGTGCTTATAGCGAACAAATCCGTGCTTATCTTCCAGACAATCGTCCGTTCGTTGCATTAGGCACAGATGGTTATGGTCGTTCAGATACACGTGGCAACTTACGTAGCTACTTTGGTGTCGATGCCGCACATATTGTGGTAGCAACATTGAAAAAACTCGCGGATGAAGGCGAAGTTGATGCACGTTTGGTTAAAGATGCGATCTCAAGCTTTGAACTAGATACTGACCGTCCAGTGGCATGGGCTCCGCAGGAAACGCCAGAACTGCATGCTGTGGCTGACTACAAAGAGGAGAACTAATCATGCAAATTACGACTCCTGATATTGGTGTAGATAAAGCAACAGTCGCTGAGATTTTAGTGAAAGTCGGCGACAGCATTAGCGTCGATGACAGCATTGTGTTGTTAGAGTCTGATAAAGCCTCTGTTGAAGTGCCCAGCACTTCGGCAGGCGTGGTGAAAAGCATTGCAGTTAATCTGGGTGACAGTGTTGCTGAAGGTGCTGTGCTGATCGAGTTAGAAGCAGAAGGTCAAAGTACTGCTACCGTTGAGCCAGTACAAAATGCAACGGAAGACCAAGCAGAAGAACCAAAACCGGTTGTGGAAGCAGAACAAGCTGTAGCACCTGTTGCAGCCAATGCTACTCAGTCGCAAAGCATCGATGTGCAAGTCCCTGATATTGGCGTAGAAAAAGCTACGGTAAGTGAGATTTTGGTCTCTGTTGGTGATGAGATTGATGTTGATCAAAGTATTATCGTGGTGGAATCAGATAAAGCGACAGTCGAAGTCCCAAGTACTGTATCAGGCCGTGTTGAATCGATCACGATCAGTGCTGGCGATGTAGTGAAAGAAGGCGTAGTGATTTTAACGGTGAAAACGGTGGCTTCATCTGCTGCGGTTGAATCGGCTCCTGTGCAAGAAACTGCACAGCCTGTTGCTGCACCCGTTGTCGCAGAAGCAACACCAGCGCCGTCTATGGCTGCAGCATCTGGACCTGTTGAAATTGCAGTGCCTGACTTAGGTGTTGATAAAGCAGCAGTGGCTGAAATTTTAGTCGCTGTGGGTGATGTGGTTGAAAAAGACCAAAGCATCATCGTGGTGGAATCAGACAAAGCAACGGTAGAAGTGCCAAGCTCTACCGCTGGTAAAATCACCGCGATTCATGTTCAGTTAGGGCAAAGTGTCTCTGAAGGCGTCGCTTTAGTGACGATTGAAGCCGAAGGTCAAGCTGTTGCAGCACCCGCGCCAGTAGCGAAACCTGCACCAGCTGTAGCACAGCCTGCGACAGTTGCACCTAAAGCTGAAAGCAAAGTTGAAGCAGCAGCACCGCAACCACAAGGCGCAGATAAGCTCACCAAAGAGCAAAATGCTGCCAATGCCAAAGTGTATGCAGGACCTGCCGTTCGTAAGCTTGCACGTGAATTGGGTGTGGTTTTGGCAGAAGTCAAAGCATCGGGCCCGCATGAGCGTTTAATGAAAGAAGATTTGTTCGCTTATGTGAAAACCCGTTTGACCACTCCGCAAGCTGCACCTACAGCTCAAGCTGTGGCACAGGTTTCAGGTTTGCCGAAGTTGCCAAGTTTTGATGCTTTTGGTGGTGTGGAAGAGAAAGTTTTGACGCGTTTACAACAAGTGTCGATCCCGCAATTGTCTTTAAACAACTTTATCCCGCAAGTGACGCAGTTCGATGCAGCGGATATTACTGATCTTGAAGCTTGGCGTAATGATTTAAAAGCTAACTTTAAGAAAGAAGGTATTGGCTTAACCATTATGGCTTTCATCATCAAAGCAGTGGCTTATTTGTTGAAAGAAGAGCGTGAATTTGCAGGTCATTTGTCTGATGATGGCAAGTCAGTATTGCTACGCAATGAAATCCATATGGGGATTGCCGTTGCCACGCCTGATGGTTTGACCGTGCCTGTACTGCGTAATCCAGATCAAAAATCGATTAAGCAGATTGCAATTGAGTTGGGTGAGCTGAGTCAAAAAGCACGTGACAAAAAATTGTCGCCGAAAGATTTACAAGGTGCGAACTTTACCATTACCAGTCTGGGTTCAATTGGTGGCACTGCATTTACACCGTTGGTCAACTGGCCACAGGTGGCGATTTTGGGTATTTCACCTGCAACCATGCAGCCAGTATGGAATGGTGAAAGCTTTGATCCACGTTTGATGCTGCCGCTGTCATTGTCATACGATCACCGTGTGATTAATGGAGCGGACGCTGCACGTTTTGCCAATAAACTGACGAAGCTGCTCAAAGATATCCGAACTTTATTGATCTAATCTGACCTGTTTAAGTTTCAAAATGAACCCTGCTTTGGCAGGGTTTTTTTATGGCGTCGTGGTGGTGGACTGACAAAGCCAATCAGGAAGTTCAATGGGTGAAGGGTAGAGCTTTAATGCCGAGTTTGCGTTGAGGTTATAGGTGAGTGGAAGCGTACGATGTGGCTGCGCCATCGACCAAAGCTTATGTCGTAAATGTTCAAAGCGTTGGAAGTCTTTTAAAAATAAACCCCAAAACTTTTCATAATGCCCCAGTTCTTGCACATGTTGATGTTGATACGCATGTGTTTGGCCCTGTTGGTGCTGGAAGTCATAGCCCATCAGCCAAATACGCTGCGGTTGAAAGAGATGTGCGAGTGAATAGGCTTGAAGGCCGCAATTATTACCATACACAAAGTACGGTGAATGAAATAACTCCGCTTGCGTATCGATACGCACGGTTTTGAAGTTAATCACTTCATGTTCAGGATATGGGCGGTTGTGACCTAAACCACATCCGCTAATGATGTCACCTTGAAAGCAGGCTTTGAGCATGGGCTGATACTGTAACCACCACGCATAATCTGAATGATGGGCAATTTGAGCCTGAGGAAGTTGAAGAAAACTTTGATTACAGCAAATGATTAGCAGCTTTTTTGAGGGCTGAATGGTGGTTAAGTCAAAACTGAGCTGAGACGGGCCGCCCGCAATGATTAATACATCCTGCACATGCATATAGTGTTGAATAAATTCTTGAAATTTTTGATTATTGTTTTGCATATCAAATTGAGTCATCGAAAATTAAAATTGCGAAAACATGCATTCCTCGCTAGAATAGCATTACTTCATTGGGGAGTAGCCGCTTTTTACGCAAAGTAAAAAGGTGATGGTCAACATATTTGCTCTAAAACGAGCATGGTCATCATAGCAAAGAACCAAATGAGCTCTTCGTAGCTTTCTTTTGTTGGCAAGACCTTTGATTTATCACTCTGCACATTGGCTAGCAGGAGGGATAAGTCATCGGTATATGTTATTGCTAGCCAGAGAAATGCACCATGTTAACCGCTTTCTTCATTTCCCTTGCTGTTGTTGCCCTGTCAGAAATGGGCGATAAAACACAATTACTTGCCTTACTGCTTGCTGCACGTTTTCGTAAACCCGTTCCGATCTTAATTGCAATTTTCCTCGCGACTGTGGTGAACCACGGGGTTTCTGCTGTGTTGGGTCAATGGATTACCACTGTTTTAAGTCCAATCGTTTTATTGTGGATCGTTTCTCTGGGCTTTATTGCTATGGCGGTGTGGATGTTGATCCCCGATCAATTGGATGATGAATCTGAAAGTATCAATAAGTGGCAAAAATATGGGGTTTTCGGCGCCACTTTCGTTTTGTTCTTCTTGGCTGAAATTGGAGATAAAACCCAAATTGCCACTGTTGCACTGGCTGCACGCTTTGACAGTATTGGCTGGGTGACTTTGGGGACGACATTAGGCATCATGTTGGTTAATGCGCCTGCGGTATTTATTGGCAACAAACTAGCTGAAAAACTACCGATTTCACTGATTCATAAAATTGGCGCCCTAGTATTCTTGGTGATTGGTTTGGCTGCGTTGGCACAACACTATTTATTTTAAATAATGATCTCACCATATTAAAAATACATGAAATCCTGAGTTAAAAACTCAGGATTCTTTGCCAATAAATGAGACCCAATTCACTGATATTTCAGATAATATTGACTTAATATTTATTGTAAGTTTCCCTAAATAAATATATGTTATTCACCTATAGAATATATTTTTTTTGATAAAAAATTTGGGGAATGGGAATGGCTTTCGAACGCACAACATCACAGGTACTTTATGATGATGGAAAGCATAAATGTATTAGCTTTACCAGCTTGGTAAAAGGCGAGGGCGTACAGGCGAACCAGTTCCTGATTTTGGATAATGAGCGCGCAGCGGTGCTCGATCCGGGTGGTGACTTGACCTATGTCCCACTGACTATGGAACTGAATAAATATACCCGTTTGACCAATCTTGACTATGTGATGGCCTCGCATCAGGACCCAGACATTATTACCTCGATGCCGCGTTGGTTGGTTTATACTGACGCCAAAGTGGTAGCATCTAAGCTGTGGGCGCGTTTCTTACCGCATTTAAACTCTGCATTTATGAGTGACCGCATGAAAGGCAATTGGTTGGATCGTTTGATCGAACTGCCAGATCATGGTCAGGTGATTCCATTAGGCAACAGCCATTTGGTGGCTGTTCCTGCACACTTCCTACATTCGGTTGGTAACTTCCAATTTTATGACCCGATTGCCAAAATTTTATTCTCAGGGGATATGGGCGCATCTATGGTGGACGACGCCTCTAAACCTTTAGAAAATTTTGCCGCTCATATTCCTAAAATGAAAGGCTTCCATCAGCGCTATATGTGTTCGAACAAAGTGATCCGTCTGTGGGTCAACATGGTACGGACGATGGATGTGGAAATGATCGTACCGCAGCACGGGACGCCATTTATTGGTAAAGAACAGATCAATCAATTCTTAGATTGGATCGAAACCTTACAATGTGGTGTCGATTTAATGGATGAGACAGTTTTTACTTGCCCAGTATAATGACTTGAAAATTTCAAAAAATAATTGAGTTTCCAGATAACATTTTTTAATATTTTTCGTCCATAAAATAAGCTTTTAGATGACGAGAATAGATAAAAATGTTGTCTCAAATACCGACTCAGGATGCATGTTTAATCTGTGGAGCATGTTGTGCTCACTATCGCGTTTCTTTTTATTGGGCAGAAGGGCTAAATATGCCTGAACATTATACGGAACCTGTGACATCGGTGTATTCATGTATGGTGGGTACGAATCAGGCAAATCCACGTTGTATTGCTTTGGGTGGAGAAGTAGGCAAACAGGTGAGTTGTAACATGTATGAGGCACGTAGTTCATCTTGTAAAGAAGTTCAAATCGCCGATGAGCAATGTAATAAAGCACGCATCGCGCATCAAATGATTCCATTGATCAGTATTCCACTGCATGACGCTGAAAATGACGAAGATTTCGATCAAGTCAGTTAAGGCTTTATTTCCAGAATAAATTTATTGAA
Organism: Acinetobacter sp. YH12140; assembly: GCF_013418475.1. NCBI lineage: Bacteria > Pseudomonadati > Pseudomonadota > Gammaproteobacteria > Moraxellales > Moraxellaceae > Acinetobacter > Acinetobacter sp. YH12140. The sequence continues at coordinate 121,522 of NZ_VPBZ01000008.1, read as the reverse complement.
ATCTAAGAGGTAGAATCTCCGGATTCTGCCTGTATTGCACTGGATGCTGACCAACCCCCAGAGTATTCTTGCTGAAAACAACATATTCGATGGTTAATATTGAAAACTCCGTAAAGAATTGCCGCAATTAAAATGAAAATTGAACGGAAATTTGTATATAATGGCTCACGGAAATTACCAGCGAGACTGTTATGTTGACCATCGTTCAAGAAGCCCTAACCTTTGATGATGTCTTATTACTCCCTGCCTATTCTACTGTTCTCCCAAAAGATGTCTCTCTTAAGACACGTTTCACACGTGGCATCAATTTGAATATTCCACTTGTTTCTGCTGCAATGGATACTGTGACTGAATCACGTATGGCGATTGCAATGGCGCAAAACGGTGGTATCGGTATCCTGCATAAAAACATGGATATTGCTGCACAAGCTGCAGAAGTTCGCCGCGTGAAAAAATTTGAAGCAGGTATGGTGAAAGACCCAATTACCGTTACACCAGAAACGACTGTACGTGAGCTGATTGCTTTAACTCAAGCAAATAACATCAGCGGTGTACCAGTGGTGAAAGACGGTCAAGTGGTGGGTATTGTTACTGGTCGTGACACTCGTTTTGAAACCAATCTTGAGCAACCTGTTAGTAACATCATGACAGGTCATGATCGTTTGGTGACTGTTCGTGAAAACGAATCAAAAGAAAACATCCAAGCATTACTTCAAAAGCACCGTATTGAAAAAGTCCTTGTTGTAAATGACAACAACGAACTGAAAGGTTTAATCACGGTTACTGATTTCCGTAAAGCTGAAAACTATCCAAACAGTTGCAAAGATGATTTAGGTCGTTTACGCGTTGGTGCTGCAGTTGGTACAGGTGCAGAAACACCAAGCCGTGTAGAAGCATTGGTGGAAGCGGGTGTTGATGCGATTGTTGTTGATACAGCACATGGTCACTCTGCAGGTGTAATTGAACGTGTACGTTGGGTAAAAGCCAACTATCCACAAGTTCAAGTGATTGGCGGTAACATCGCGACTGGTGATGCAGCACTTGCATTATTAGATGCTGGCGCAGATGCAGTGAAAGTGGGTATTGGCCCAGGTTCAATCTGTACTACACGTATTGTGGCTGGTATTGGTATGCCGCAAATCTCTGCGATTGACAGCGTTGCCAATGCACTAAAAGATCAAATTCCATTGATTGCAGACGGTGGTATCCGTTTCTCTGGTGATATGGCAAAAGCGATTGGTGCAGGCGCGAGTACCATCATGGTAGGTTCATTAATGGCTGGTACAGAAGAAGCACCGGGCGAAGTTGAATTCTTCCAAGGTCGTTACTACAAAGCGTATCGTGGTATGGGTTCATTGGGTGCGATGGCAGGTGCAACAGGTTCTGCTGACCGTTATTTCCAAGACTCAAAAGCCGGCGCTGAAAAACTTGTACCAGAAGGTATTGAAGGTCGCGTACCGTACAAAGGTCCAATGGGTAACATCGTTCATCAAATGATGGGTGGTTTACGTTCATCTATGGGGTATACCGGTTCTGCGGTGATCGATGACTTACGTAAAAATGCACAGTTTGTCAAAATTACTGCGGCAGGTATGTCTGAATCTCACGTACATGACGTGACTATTACTAAAGAAGCACCAAACTACCGTGTTGGTTGATATTTAGTAGCTTTTAGCCGAAAAGGCCGTCATTAATATGACGGCCTTTTTGTTTTTGGTGTAAAGTATTTGCAGTAAAAAGTGATGATTAAGATCACCATTAAGAAGTGAGTACAACATGAGTTATTTTGGTACAGATGGCATTCGTGGCAAATTCGGTGAATTGCCTATTACCCCTGAATTTGCATTAAAACTAGGATTTGCCGCAGGTAAAGTATTAAAACAATACAGTAAAAAAGCAAAGCCCATCGTTGTACTAGGTAAAGATACCCGATTATCGGGCTATATTTTAGAGTCAGCATTACAAGCCGGTTTAAACGCAGCAGGTGTTTATGTTCATTTGTTGGGTCCATTACCTACACCCGCAATTGCCCATTTAACCCGTGCATTACATGCCAGCTTAGGCATCGTGATCTCGGCGTCGCATAACCCTTATTTTGATAATGGCATTAAGTTCTTCTCGAGCGAAGGTAAAAAATTGCCGGATGAAATTCAAGAAGCCATAAACAAAGAACTTGAAAATGACTTGGTGATCGAAGACTCTGCAAACTTAGGTAAAAGTCTGCGTGTAAAAGATGCCAATGGTCGTTATATCGAGTTTTGTAAATCAACCTTCCCGTACCATTTTGACCTGACAGGCTTAAAAATTGTGGTGGACTGTGCCAATGGTGCAGCCTATAGCGTCGGTCCGTCGGTATATCGTGAACTGGGTGCAAAAGTGATTGCGCTGTTTAACGAACCGGATGGTTTAAACATCAATAAAGACTGTGGTTCGACGCATCCTGAGTTTTTACAAAAAGCAGTGGTTGAACATCAGGCGGATTTAGGAATTGCCTTTGACGGTGATGCTGACCGCGTGATTATGGTCGATAAAAACGGTCAGCAAATTACTGGTGACCATATTCTTTATATTTTAGCCACTCAAGCGAGTCAAAAACCTGCGGGTATCGTGGGTACGGTAATGAGCAATATGGCGCTTGAAATTGCTTTAGATCAAGCCAAAGTGCCATTACTGCGTGCCAAAGTCGGTGACCGCTATGTTTTACAAGGTCTCGAAGAAAAGGGTTGGGTAACGGGCGGTGAACCATCAGGTCATATCTTGACTTTGGACAAGAGCACCACAGGTGATGCGATCATTGCTTCACTTCAGGTGTTAACTGTGATGGTTGAGCAAGGTAAAGCTTTGCATGAATTGGTGGACGGTTTTGAGTTATTACCTAACGTCTTGGTGAATGTTCGCTTGGCTGCGATGTTTGATCCCTACGCCGTACCTGCACTGGTGAGCGAGTTTGAAAAAGCTGAAGCTCAGCTTAAAGGACGTGGTCGCATCTTGATTCGTAAATCAGGCACAGAGCCGGTCATTCGAGTCATGGTTGAAGGTAATGACCTTGAAGAAGTCACAGCGTTAGCAAATCATTTGGCTGAGGCTGTTCGTGCCAATGCAGCTTAAATCAAGAGGGGAAATTGCATGAATGATGTGATTAAGGACTTAAGTGAACTGCGTTTAACTTATCAAAAAGGTGAGTTGCATGAAGATCAGGTGAACCGTGATCCACATGAGCAGTTTTTATTATGGTTTAATCATGCCTTAGAAGCACAATTGCATGAACCCTATGCTATGTCTTTGGCGACGGCAAATGCCCAAGGTCGTCCGCACGTGCGGACGGTCTTGTTGCGCGGTGCGACCCATGCAGGTTATGACTTCTACACCAACTATGACAGTCAAAAAGGCAATGATCTGCTCGATAATCCTTATGCAGAATTATTGTTTTATTGGCAAGAGCAGGAACGTCAAATTCGGGTCAGTGGTCGTGTGGAAAAGATATCTCTCGAAGAATCGACAGATTATTACCATAAGCGACCGCGTGATAGCCAAATTGCAGCGCACGTTAGTACTCCACAAAGTGGTGTTATCGCTAGTCGTGAAGAATTACAACAGCGTTTCCAAAATTTACATGATCAAGTGGAAAGCAAAGACGTATTGGCGAAACCTGAGTTTTGGGGTGGCTATCGTTTAGTTCCGGATTATTATGAATTTTGGCAAGGCCGTCCGAATCGTTTACATGACCGCTTGAGTTATGAACAACAGGATGGTCAATGGGTTCTACAGCGACTGATGCCATAAATGTCTAAACTTTTAATTCAACAAAGACCCTATTTGACGCGCCCTGAAGATATTCAGGGCGTTGCGCCGTTTATTGCGGACTTATTGGCACGTCGCGGGGTTTCTTCCGCACAAGAACTGGAATTGAAGCTCAAGCATTTACATGCCCCGACCTTAAAAGGCATGCAGCAAGCTATAGAGTTGATCGACCAAGCCATTGATGCACATAAAAAAATTGTCATTGTAGGCGACTATGATGCCGACGGTGCGACCAGTACTGCATTGATGGTCCTGGCACTGCGTGACATGGGCGCGGATGTGGAATATCTGGTTCCAGATCGTTTTAAGTATGGTTATGGCCTGACACCTGCCATTGCCGATTTGGCCTTCGTGAGCTTTACTCCAGATGTGCTGATTACGGTCGATAATGGTATTTCGAGCCATGCTGGTGTAGCGCAGGCACAGGCGCATGGTATGCAGGTGATCATTACCGACCATCACCTGACCACAAAGGAAACACCACAAGCAGAAGCAGTGGTAAACCCCAATCAGTTGGGATGTGAGTTTCCAAGTAAAGCCTTGGCTGGTGTTGGTGTCGCATTTTATGTGTTGGCAAATTTGGCCAGTATGCGCAAAAAAAATGCTAAATCCACAGCCAATCTCAGCCAATATTTGGACTTGGTGGCCTTAGGCACTTATGCCGATGTTGCAAGTCTAGATCTGAATAATCGAATTTTGATCGATGCTGGTTTGAAGCGGATACAGCAAGGATTATGTCGTCCAGGGATCAGTGCATTATTGGATATTGCCGGTCGTGATCCTGCACAGTTAAAAGCACAGGACTTGGGCTTTGTGGTCGGCCCACGACTCAATGCAGCTGGGCGTATGGAGACTATGGATATTGGGATTGAGTGTCTGATTGCGGCAGATTTAAGTACGGCTTATCCGATTGCGCAGCAGTTGAATCAACTCAATATTGAAAGACGCCAAGTCGAAGGGCAGATTAAACAGGAAGCTCTGGCTGAGTTAGAACATATTCAGCTTGATCAGGATAATCTACCTGCAGCCTTGATCATGTTTGAACAGCATTGGCATCAAGGGGTGATTGGGATTGTTGCAGGGCGTTTGAAAGAACAATTTCATAGACCTGCAATCGTCTTTGCCGCAGATGAGGATGGCGTACATATTAAAGGCTCTGCGCGTTCTATCGAAGGTATTCATATTCGAGACAGTATTGAGCGTATTGCTGAATTACATCCGCATTTAGTGAGTCATTTTGGTGGACATGCTGCCGCAGCAGGACTAACCATTCAAAAGCAGCATTTTTCTGAATTTAAAACCGCTTTTGAAGCACTCATCGCTGAGCAAGATGAAAGTTTATTTCAGGCGACTATTTGGACAGATGGTGAATTGCCTGATTCGGCCATTAATGTCGAAACCGTCGATCTTTTGCAAAATTTAAGTCCATGGGGACAAAAATTTCCTGCACCGGTCTATGAAGGCCTATTTAAAGTTTTAGATTATCGTTGGTTGAAAGATGTGCATCTGAAATTAAAACTTGCTTTAGATAATGGCTTAATGGTGGACGCAATTGCATTTAATGCGGCAGAAAAATATGAGTTTAATCCAATGCAAGATCAAATACGCTTGGTCTACGAACTCGATAAAAATGAATTTAGAGGAAATGTCAGTGTTCAATTGAGAGTTCTACACTTGGCTCAATAAATTCTATTTTTACAGGCAAATAAAAAAACCGCTCAGAAGAGCGGTTTTTTTATGGTTTTGACTTCAATGGATTAGAAGCGGTATTTCGCTGCTACACCAAATGAATTGTAGTCATTGTTGCCAACTTCACCGAAACCAACACGACCTTCAAGGCTTACTTGTTGGTTAAAGAATTTACGTGCATTGATCCCAACTTCGTTACGATCAGTGACATCGTTGTTGTAGTAGTCAGCACCAACACTGAATGTTTTGTCAATGAAGTAATCCGCTGCTAGATTGAATTCATCTAGATCACCGAATGCTGCACCCGCTTCAAGGTTGATGTCTTTACCATTGCTTAAAGTTGTTACGTATTTAGCACGTAAAGTTGGATCTACGCCGTCATCATCATCGTTATCCCAACCTTTCACACCAACTGCAACTAAGAAGCCTGGTGCTGGAAGATAACCGACTTCAGCGCCATAGGTTGTTAAGTCGTTGTCTAGGTCATCATTGTCTTTTAAGTCGTGACCGTTCACGTTACCACTTAAATAGAAATCTGAATTTGGTACGAAGTACTCAGCACCAACACCGTATTTGTGTGCTTCAGCGTCACCAATTTCATCATATTGATATTGTGCGCTTACGTTACTTGCGCGGTCTAAGAATGCAGCTTCTGCAAGAGGAGCGTTACGAGTTTGAACAGGGTTGAAGTAATAAGTACCGTTTACACCAAATTCACTGCCAGAGCTTCCATTATCTGGGTCGATGTAACCAGCTGAAGCGCCCACTTCTGCTTGATAAGCATGAGCTGTACCTGTAATAGCAAGTGCAGAAAGAAGTGCTGAAGCAATTGCGAGTTTTTTCATGGAAACTACCCCTCTAAATTGTTTGGCTAAATTTAATACATTTTTTGTTACAAGTTTTAGTCTAGAGAATTTTTAAAGATGGTCAATCGCTGCAAAGTTGCAGAACTGTGTATTCGGTAATTTTATGTAATTTTAATTATTTAAAATATTGAAAAATATATAATTATTATTAATGTTTTGTTTTATTAAAACTGTGTAGATATTATGAATTTGTAGATTATTTGGTCAACAACTGGACTTTTTTTAAAGTAAATATTACATCGAAAAGAAAAAAGCACCTCAAATTTGAGGTGCTTTTTTAATGCACATTCCTAATTCAAACGAAATTAGAAACGTAAAGTTGCATTGATGTTGAACGCTTGAACGTCATCACCAAAACCAACTTGACCACCGATTGCTAGGTTCGGGTTAAGGAAGTATTTTGAACGGATAGCGAAGTAATCCGTGTCTTCATCACCATCATCTTCGATGTTGTAAGATGCACCAATGCTAAAAGCTTGGTCGAAGTAGTAGTCTGCACCAATCGTTGCAGAATCAACGTCGCCAAAAGCGCCATCTGCCTCTAGGTTGATGTATTGACCATTGTTCAAAGGCGCAACATATTTTGCTTTAACAGCAAAACGGTTGTCTTCGTCTTCATCATTGTCGCCTTGATAGCCATCAATACCAACAGCAAGTAAAAGGTTAGAGACAGGTAAATAACCTACTAATGCGCGGTATGTTGTTGAATCATAGTCCTCGCTTGCTGAAATGCCAGCAACTTTTACTTCAGCTTTTTCTTCTTTGTAGCCTAATTCACCATTAAAGTAGAATTGTTCAAAGAAGTATTCAGCACCTAATGAAATATGGTGGCTGTCATATTCTGCTTTGCCTGCAAGCGGACCTGAAACAGGAAAATAATCTGATACATCAACTGTTTTTGTATCTAAATATTGATAGCTATATTTAGCATAAATATTGCTGTTATGGCCTAAAAATGCAGCTTCGTTTAATGGGCCATTTTTAGGGTTTACTGAGTCTAAATATAACGTGCCTTGTAAGTTGAACAATCCGTTTGAATCTACGATGTCATTGTCCCAATCTGTATAAGTAAAACCGCCATCAACTTGACCATCATAAGCAAAAGTTGATGAAGTGATAACAGCTAACCCTAGTGCAAGTAATGTCTTTTTCATAAAACCCTCGAAACATTATTGTTGTAAAAAAAATGTAATAAATAGTAATGCGAGCGTATTGTTCATATTATGTACATTAAAGTCAATGATTTGGATGATCAATCTGGCTGAAACTGTGCAAATGCTCTGTGATATAATAGGCGGCTATTTAAGCCAAATTTTTTGATTGAGAGTAATTCACGTGGAAATTAATCCGTATCTATTACAGCTAAAAGACTTAAACGACCGTGGTCAAACATTACGGGGGTATCTTTGACTACGATCTGAAAAAAGAGCGTTTAGAAGAGGTTCTACGTGAGCTGGAAGACCCAGCAATTTGGAATGATCAAAGCCGTGCGCAAGCAATGGCAAAAGAAAAAGGTGAACTCGAAAACGTCATTAACGTGCTCGAAGGGCTTTCAACTCAACTAGAAGATGCCCAAGCGATGTTGGATCTTGCGGTTGAAGCAGAAGAAGAAAGCTTACTTGCGGATGTGCAAGCAGAGTTAACTTCAGCGGAAGCAGAACTTGCGAAATTAGAATTCCGTCGTATGTTCAGTAATCCGATGGACCCGAACCCATGCTATGTCGAAATCCAAGCAGGTTCTGGTGGTACTGAAGCACAGGATTGGGCATCCATGTTACTGCGTATGTATCTACGTTGGATTGAACGTCATGGCTTTAAAGCAGAAGTGATGGAAGAGTCTGATGGTGATGTGGCAGGGATCAAGTCTGCAACCATCCGTGTAGAAGGTGAGTATGCATATGGTTGGTTACGTACAGAATCTGGTGTACATCGTTTAGTCCGTAAGTCACCTTTTGACTCGGGTAACCGTCGTCATACTTCATTCTCAGCGGTTTTTGTATCGCCTGAAATTGATGACAATATTGAAATTGAAATCAATCCAGCTGATGTACGCACTGATACCTATCGTGCATCTGGTGCGGGTGGTCAGCACATTAACAAAACAGACTCTGCGGTACGTTTAACTCACGCTCCAACAGGGATTGTGGTGGCTTGTCAGAACCAACGTTCACAGCACGCCAACCGTGACCATGCATGGAAACAGCTACGTGCAAAATTGTACGAACTTGAAATGCAAAAACGTAATGATGCGGCACAAGCGTTGGAAGATACCAAGTCAGATATCGGTTGGGGCAGCCAAATTCGCTCATACGTTTTAGATGACTCGCGTATTAAAGACTTACGTACCAGTGTGGAAAGTTCAAACACCGGCGCAGTACTTGATGGTGATTTAGATAAGTTTATTGAAGCTAGCCTCAAACAAGGTTTGTAATTTAAATTTATATAGAAAACAAAGTTCTATCTGTTCTTGATCAATATATCTAAAAAAATCGATATAAAAATCGAAAAAATACGATATAGTGTATTCAAGATGCTGAATAGAACTTTGTTGTCCAAATTTTTATTTAATTAAACCCGTTTAAATTATGGATATTGATTTAATTTTTAAAGCACTTGCCAATCCGACTCGACGTCAAATCTTGGAATGGTTGAAAACACCTGAACAGTTTTTGTCAGAAGAACAATGTGGCGGCTTTAATCGTGGTGTATGCGCTGGCAATATCGAAAAACTCGGTAATGTTTCGCAGTCTACGATGTCTAATCATTTGTCTGTGTTACAACAGGCGGGCTTAATTCAAGCCGAGAAATATGGTCAATGGTCGTATTTTTCACGCAATGAAGAACTCATTCAGCAATATATTGATTATCTGCAGAACTCACTTTAAATCATTTTTCGCATTTGAAGTGTCAGGCGAGACATATATGGCTGAACTTAATACTCCTCTCATTTTGGGTGATTTACACCTCAAAAATCGCGTTGTAATGGCGCCACTAACCCGTAGTCGTGCAACCATTGACCGTGTTCCAACGCCGATGATGGCTGAATATTATGCACAGCGTGCAAGTGCTGGATTAATCATTTCAGAAGCAACAGTCATTTCAGAAGCAGCTAATGGCTATTTGCAGACGCCGGGTTTATTTACCGATGCTCAAGTTCAGGGCTGGAAATTGGTGACCCAAGCCGTACATGAACAGCAAGGTTTAATTGTGGCACAATTGTGGCATGTCGGACGTGTCTCACATCCCGATCTTTTGAATGGTGATACACCAGTTTCTGCCAGTGCGGTACAACAGGCGGGTTATGTCAGTCTGCTTCGCCCAAAACGCGAATATGTCGTGCCACGTCCATTAGAGATTGCAGAAATCAAAAGCATTGTAGAACAATACAAACAGTCTGCAATTAAAGCCAAAGAAGCGGGGTTTGATGGTGTGGAATTGCATGCGGCCAATGGTTATTTGATCGATCAATTCCTACAAAGCAAAACCAACCTACGTGAAGATGAGTATGGTGGTTCTGTCGAAAACCGCGCACGTTTATTGCTTGAAGTGGTGGATGCGCTGATTGAAGTGTGGGGGGCAGGTCGTGTAGGTGTGCATCTTGCACCGCGTGGTGATGAACACGACATGGGCGATCATGATCCACGTGAAACCTTTGGCTATGCTTTAGAGCAGTTGGGGCAGAGGAAGATTGCATTTTTCTTTACCCGTGAATATCTAGCGGATGACAGTATCAGTGATTATCTGAAACAGCGCTCAAATGGTGTGCCATATATTGCCAATATGCGTTTAAGCCGTGAAGATGCTGTAGATTTATTGGCCTCAGGTAAAGCCGATGCGGTGTCTTTTGGTAAAGCTTATATTGCCAATCCAGATTTGTTTGAACGTTTGCTAGCGAATGCTGCATTGAATGAATTGCAGTTGGAAAACATGATTGGAACAGATGTTGCCGAAGGCTATATTGATTATCCAAGCATGAAAAATAAATTTGGTTCAGGTCGTTCAACCTATTAATCGACACTTGAATACGCATTATCCATTAACATGTGGATAATGCTCTGATATATTCTGCCGATTCAAACCGTTTTTGAGCGTAATAATTTGACTACTCCTTTTTGGTATAACGCAGCTTTGGCGCTGATTAAGCCGCTATATCAATGGCGCATCAAAAAACGTGCTGAAGATCTCCAACTATATCAGCAAGAGTGTCTTGAGCGCTTTGGGCCATTTCAGCCGGTTAAAAACCGCAATGCAATTTGGTTTCATGTAGTTTCCGTCGGAGAAACCAACGCTGCACAGCCGCTGATTGAACATTATCTCAAAGCAGGTCATCCGGTCTTAGTCACCAATACCACCAAAACCGGACAAGCGCGTGCGAAACAATTATTTTTAAAAGCACCGTATGAATCACTGTTTCAGGCCGTGTATTTGCCGGCAGATCAAAAAAAATTAGTCCGTCGTTTTATCGAAAAATATCAACCGAAAATGTTGGCTCTGGTCGAAACTGAACTCTGGCCAAATTTGATGATTGAAGCCGATCAGGCCAACGTTCCGTGTTTATTGATTAATGCCAGATTATCTGAAAAATCTGCGAAGGGTTATGGCAAAGTCCCGAGTTTGACGCAGCCGATGCTAAAGAGTTTGAAACAATTATTGGCGCAAGATCAGGCAACTTTAGCGCGATTTATTGAGTTGGGTGCAAACCCGCATACCAGTCAGGTCGTGGGAAGTATCAAATTTGATATTCATGCGCCCGATAGCTTTGTGCAACAAGCAGCGCAGTTACGAAAAGATTGGGCTTTGCAAGGGCGTAAAATCATCACCATTGCCAGTACGCATGCACCCGAAGAACAAAAACTGCTCGCGGCACTGCAGCCGATTTTGCAACAACAGCCTGAGGTGTTATGTATCGTCGTACCACGTCATCCTGAACGCTTTGATGACGTTTTTGTAGAAGCGCAAAAACTAAATTTAAATACCCAGCGCCGCAGCCTTAATCAAACCATTTTGCCTGATACACAAGTGTATTTAGCAGATAGTATGGGTGAATTATGGCTTTGGCTGGCACTGAGTCAGGCGTGCTTTGTCGGCGGGTCTTTAAATGAACCTGGTGGTGGGCATAATATTTTGGAGCCCATTACGTTACATGTCCCGACAGTATTAGGTCAGCATTATTTTAATTTTCAAACCATTGTGGATGAATTTGTAGCGGCCCATGCGGTTGTGGTTGTGCGGGATTTCGAGCAGGCGGCCAGTGCATTGGTTGACATCATTCAAAATACTGCGAAAGCTCAGGCTTTAAATGATGCAGCTCAGCTGATTATGCAAAAGAATACTGGGTCGCTGCAAAAGCATATTCAGGTGATTGATCAGTACCTTTGATTTTTCAACTATGATTTAAATTGGTTGATGCTTCAAATAGATGAATGAATAGGCTTGGCGGAGCCTTACATCTAAGGTTTGAAGAAAGGGCTTAGCCTTCGGCTGGAGGTACTCTTACGAAACGTTGTTTCTCATTCGGTAAAATGAGATGCTAAGCTTCGCATGGAAGCCATCTTGCGGTGCAATGCAGCTCACGACAAAACGCGTCGAATTTTTATGTCTAACAAATAATCGCTGAAACTCGAGTGATTCTATTGAGTGTTGCCTTGAATCGTTGTGGATGACGTTTTCGTGTATCCAATTGAGCTGGGTAAGAGAATTTTTTATGAACATCGTCCTGCTTGACCCACGTCAAACTGAATCTGAGCTATGGAGTATCAGTGCCAAACGCCAAATTGAGCATTTAAAAAACCATGTGAATATACAGGTGGGCGATACACTCAAAGTCGGTATTCGGGAAGGAAAACGCTATTTAACCCAAATCGTCAGTATGGCGGATCACTGCATTCAACTTAAAGCTTTACAAGAAGAAGAAGTACCTGCAAAGCATCCGGTGACTTTAATTGTGGCGATGCCTCGTCCGAAAGTGTTACGCCGTCTGATCATGGATGCCGTCACTTTAGGTGTAGAAAAAATCATTTTGCTGCACAGTTATCGCGTGGATAAAAGCTATTGGCAGACACCATTTTTACAGCAGCTCGATCACTATGTGACGTTGGGTTTGGAGCAGGCAGGTGACACCATTGCGCCCAAAATTGAATTGTATAAACGCTTTAAACCCTTTGTAGAGGATGTTTTACCGAGCATGATCTCCTCGGACTATCCGGCTTATGTGGCGCATCCTTATGTCGAAGATGTGATGCCTACAGGGATTCAACATGGATGTACGATCATCATTGGACCTGAAGGTGGATTTATCCCTTATGAGGTCGATTTGCTCATAAAAAACGGTTGCCAAGCAGTCAGCTTAGGCAACCGAATTATCCGGACAGAAACTGTGATTCCGTACGTTTTAGGGCGATTATTTAGCTGTTGACGCTTCTGTCTCAGCTTGATCACCACGGTAAACTTTCACTTCCTGTACAGGGTAAGGAATTGAAATACCATTTTGATTGAATGCTTGGATAACGTGTTCTTGCACTTCACTGATCGAGTTCGCAGTGGTGGTTTCTGTGGTATCTACCCACCAACGGACATTCAGATTGACTGAGAAATCAGCCAAAGCATTCACGTTTACGGTAAACGCAGGTTGGCTCAAGATGGTTGGGTCTTTGTCCAAAATAGCCAAAACAATATTTTTAGCTTTTTGAATGTCATCTTCATAACCAATACCCACCACAAATTCACAACGACGACGCTGATAAGCGGTATTCACCGTTACCGCACTGGTGTAAACCGTCGCGTTTGGAATCACGATACGACGACCATCTGGAGAACGTAGGAAGGTTGCACGGATCTGAATATCTTCAACCGTACCTTCCATGCCTGACACAATAATGTCGTCACCGATTTTGAATGGTTCACCGAGGAGAATCAAAATACCCGACAGTAAGTTCTGGAAAATATCTTTAAACGCGAAACCGATTGCGACCGAACCAATCCCCAATGCACTCATGAGCTGACCCGGTGTGAAACCTGGGATCGCAATGACCATTGCAATTAGGAAACCGAAGAACATAATGGCTGAGCTACCGACACGGTTCAGGACCAAAACTAGATTTTGTTTTGAGTAAGAACGGTCAGTGAGCGCTTTACGAACAAAGAATCTAAAGAGTTTAGACAGTAGATAGAAGATCGTAAAAACAATTAATGCGATACAAATATATGGCAGGCGTTCCCAAAATCCATCGACAAATTTATCGATCGTTGAGTATGCGTCATTATATTTAGAGGTATGTTCCAGCACGGTTTGTGCGGTTTTTTCTGTTGCCTCTTGCAAAAGTTGAGTCGTGCCTTGAGTGACATCACTCAGGGCATTTTCTTTTTCAGCCACGAGTTTTCCAAATGTTCCGGTTTTTCGCTATTTTGCCTGAAATTAGTGGCGAAAATAACCCTCATTTACAGGCTTGCGAACAGATGTATCAAAATTCAGACAGGCTCAGATTCGGTCAGTGGCTTAGAAATATTCAGTACCTTGTTGAATGATTTCTGTCGGCGATTCAATTTCACCGCTACCCATCATATACGAGGTGATGCTACCTGTAGCCAAGAGCGACAAGACACTGATTAAAATCATCAACCATGCCAGAATTTTTTCCCAAACGGCAGCAGGGCGTGGCGCGCCGTATTGATTTACGGTCGGTGTGCCTGAGGCCAATAATAAATACAGGATAAAGAATAGATTGATCACGGGGATAAATAAAAGCAGTAGCAACCAACCGGCTTTATTGAGGTCATGCAGTCGACGGACGACAAAGACACAATAGAAATAGATATAGAGAATAATAATTGCCAAATAGGCGAGGCCAGATACCCCGGTGAATATGCCAACAAATTGCTCATTTAACGCCATGGTATTGATGTTAAAAATACCCACGGCAAGGCTTAAAGCGATTATGGCAAAAAAGCTGATGATATTGAGAAAGCCATACCAACCAATCATGCTCAGTCGACCAAAACGTCCATCAGGTTTCAGGGGATTATCCGATGTAGTGGTCGTCTGACGGGAAAAGAAAGAAGAGTCATTGGTGTTCATGATCGGATCAACTCAACGTATATGAAAGAATGAAAAAGCGGAGTGCTGAGTAAAATTACCTTTGCAGTATAGGTTTAATTGAACTGGTCAGATACTGAATTAAAACATGTTTTTGTTGAAATTTTGCTTATAGATGTGCTTTAAATAGGAAAGAATAATACGACCAAAGCATGATTGCTGCGATTAAAAATTAATCGTCATACTGCTGTGATGCAGGAATTATAAAAGTAGAAATGTGGCATGGCATCTCGTGATGAGATGAATCAGATCAAGGAAAATACAATATGAAAGAGATCTATCCAGTACCTGAAAGTTTCAAAAAAACCGCACGCATCAACGAGTCGGAGTACTTTGAGCGTTATCAAAAATCGATTGAACAACCAGATGAGTTTTGGGCGGAGCAAGCGCAAAAGATCGATTGGATCAAACCGTTTACCCAAGTTAAAAATACAAATTTTAAGCAAGATGATTTTAAGATCGAGTGGTTTGCTGATGGTGAACTGAATGTCAGTGCCAACTGTCTCGATCGACATTTAAAAGAACATCCACATAAACCGGCCATTATTTGGGAAGGTGATCATCCTTCACGGCATAAAATCATTTCTTTTGAAGAACTGCATGATGAAACCTGCCGTTTTGCCAATGTGCTGAAAAAACATGGCGTGGGCAAAGGCGACCGTGTGGTGTTGTATATGCCAATGGTGCCCGAAGCGGCAATTGCGATGTTGGCCTGTACCCGAATTGGTGCAGTACATTGCGTGGTTTTTGGCGGGTTCTCACCAGACTCATTGGCAAGTCGTATCGATGACAGTCAGGCGAAAGTCGTGATTACTGCGGATTGTGGGATGCGTGGTGGCAAGCCCATTCCACTCAAAGAAAATGTCGATCTTGCACTCGACATCGAAGGGACATCTTCGGTTCAAAATGTCATTGTGGTACACCGTACAGGTAACCCGATCGAAATGAAAGCAGATCGTGACCTGTGGTATCACATGGAAATCATGTCGGTCAATGATATTTGTCCACCTGAACCTATGAATGCCGAGGACCCGCTGTTTATTTTGTATACATCAGGTTCAACTGGAAAACCGAAAGGTGTATTGCATACCACAGGCGGCTATTTAACCTATGTGAATTGTACTTTCCGTGAAGTTTTTGACTTAAAACAAGATGATGTGTTTTGGTGTACTGCCGATGTTGGTTGGATTACGGGACACTCTTATGTGTTGTATGGGCCATTGTCGAATGGCACCACGACCGTGATGTTTGAAGGGGTGCCGCAATATCCAAGTTGGGCACGTACGGGACATATTGTTGATAAACACAACGTCACTATTTTATATACGGCACCGACTGCAATTCGCGCCATGATGCGAGAAGGGGATGCCTTTGTCCGAGAAAGTGACCGCAGTAGTCTGCGTTTACTAGGTTCGGTGGGTGAACCGATTAACCCAGAGGCATGGAATTGGTACTACACCGTGGTAGGTGAAAGCCGCTGCCCAGTGGTGGATACATGGTGGCAAACAGAGACGGGTGGTTTCATGATTACGCCATTGCCGGGAGCAACCGATTTAAAACCGGGTTCAGCGACGCGTCCATTCTTTGGTGTACAACCTGCGATTGTCGATGCTGAAGGCAATGAGCTTGAAGGCGCTGTAGAAGGTAACTTGGTGATTAAGGATTCTTGGCCGGGACAAATGCGAACCATTTGGGGTGATCCTGAGCGCTTTATTGAGGCCTATTTCTCCACTTATCCGGGGACGTATTTTACAGGTGATGGCGCACGTCGTGACGAGTCTGGCTACTATTGGATTACAGGTCGTGTGGATGACGTCTTGAACGTTTCAGGGCATCGATTGGGAACGGCTGAAATTGAAAGTGCGCTGGTTGCACATGATGCTGTGGCAGAGTCTGCGGTGGTGGGTATGCCACATGATATTAAAGGACAGGGGATTTGCGCCTTTGTCACCCTACAAGCAGGGACAGCTGAGACGGATGAGTTACGTCAGGAACTGGTGGCTTGGGTACGCAAAATCCTTGGACCAGTGGCAACGCCAGATGCATTGCATTGGGCGCCGGCCTTACCGAAAACCCGTTCTGGTAAAATCATGCGCCGTATTTTAAGAAAAATTGCGGCTAATGAGTTGGACTCTTTAGGTGATACCTCGACCTTGGCAGAACCTCAAGTGGTTGAACATTTGATTGCTACGGTTTATCCGAAGTCATAAAAACCATTTGAGCGTGAGTGATCACGTTCTGATGAAAGTTCACTATGGTTTATATGAAGGATTATTAAAGCAATAATGAACGTCCTTTCTCCTATAAAAGTTGATTAGGATGAAGGGACGTTCATGATGCATTTTATCCATCCTAAATACGACGTATAAAATGATCAAATTATAAGTCGCCTGAATCTTGGTGACTTAGATTTCATGAGATATAGATTTTACAGATATAGACTGCAGGCATTGAGATAAGCTGAATACATCTACTTTGTTAAGCTAAAACGGTAACAGAATAATCAGACAGACATATGAATGCTTCAATTCCATTGACTCAAGATCCGATCGATATTGCCCAAAAACTGGCGGCAGAATTTGCCACGACGGCTGCTCAGCGTGATAAGCAGGGGGGAAATCCCAAAGCTGAACGTGATTTGATTCGTCAAAGTGGTTTACTTGCATTGTCCATTGGACAGCAATACGGTGGACAGGGTGCAGATTGGCTGACGATTTTTAAAACCATTCAAACCATTGCTCAAGTGGATAGCTCATTGGCGCATGTTTATGGTTTCCATCATTTATTGATTGCAACGGTACAGTTGTTCGCGCAGCCAGAGCAATATGGCCCGTGGTTTGAACAGACTGCACGTGAGCATTTATTTTGGGGCAACACCCTAAACCCTTTAGACCGCCGTACTACAGCGACGCAACTGTCTGAACATGAATATGTGTTTCATGGCGATAAAAGTTTTTGTTCGGGTTCCATGGATTCAGACATTTTGCTGTGTTCTGGCTTCAATGAAGATGGAAAATTATTGATCGGGGTGATTCCTACAGCACGTGAAGGCGTCAGTTTTCTCGGCGATTGGGACAATATGGGACAACGTCAAACCGACAGTGGAAGTAGCCATTTTGAACAGGTAAAAATTTCCAAAGATGAATTACTACTGAACCCAGGACCTTTGAGTACGCCGTATTCAAGCTTGCGTCCGTTGATTGCACAGTTGATCTTTGTGCATATGTTTTTAGGGGTGGCAGAAGGGGCTTTTGAAACAGCAAAACAGACGGTTCAAAACCAAAAGGCGTGGTCAAAATCACTGGCTGAAAATGCAGTGAATGACCCTTTCATTCAAAAGCATTTTGCTGAGTTTTATGTGCAATTAGAAAGTGTACGTTTATTGGCAGATAAAGCGGTTCAGCGTTTGCAATGGGCTTGGGAGATTGGTGAAGCTTTAACGGCGGAACAACGTGGAGAAGTCTCTATTGCGATTGCAACAGCCAAAATTGCAGCCACCAATAGCTCGCTGTACATTACGCAAAATATTTTCCAAGTGATGGGCGCACGTGCCACAACAGCCAAACTGAATTTAGATCGCTTCTGGCGCAATGTACGTACCCAGACCTTACACGATCCGATTGATTATAAATATCAGGAGGTCGGTGAATGGGTGCTCACAGCGAAAGTGCCAGATCCAAGTTTTTATTCTTAAACGTATATTGCACATGAGCCAATAAAAAGCCTCCGTTTTGGAGGCTTTTTTGCAATGTGCTGTCAGTCGATTTAACGCTGATGAATATTTTCTAAGGTATCGACTAAGGTTCGCGTTGTTTGATCAATCTCATAATTCACGGCATCACCGACTTGGACATCTTTCCATGTAGTGAGGCGCAGTGTTTCAGGAATAAGATCGATTGAAATTTCACTATTGGCACGATCAACACGGTTCACAGTCAAACTACAACCATTGAGCCCAATAAAACCTTTGAGAAAGAAATATTTAATATTGCCTGCTGGAATGTGAATATCGAGATGAAAGGTTTCCCCGCGATGCTCTAAGTTTTTGATTATGGCTGTACCTTCGATATGACCATACAGATTATGACCACCATTTTCTGCGCCAACTTTGGCTGAGCGTTCGACATTGACCTCATTACCAACCTTGAGAGCTTTCAGCGTGGTGAGTTGATTGGTCAAATCTGAGACATCAAAATGTACTTGGTTAGCTGCCAAATCAATATGTGTGGCCGTTAAACACACGCCATTAATCGCCACACTTGCCCCGATAAAGACATCATGAAAAAAATTCTGATGATTTGAAATCACTAAGGTTGTGAAGCCATTGCCTTGACGAATGTCTAAGACTTTTTCTAAACCTTGCACGATGCCTGTATACATGGGAGCGTCTCTAAAATGATTTGCGTTTTCTGTATTGTAGGGACAAAACGAACGCTCGGCTATGCTTTACAGTGACCATTTCAGTACAGTGTTTTGATCTCTAACAGTTCGATCTTGGCAATATCTACAATGCTCGGAATGTTTCAATTGCCGTTAGGCGAGACTGCTTTATATCGACGATCGGTTGAGGGTAATTCAATTCCAGTTGAGGATTTTTGGCAAAGGGTTGGTGAATTTGTTTGGCATCCAAATCTGCCAGTTCAGGTAGCCATTGACGTAAATAATCCCCGTTCGGATCAAATTTCTGAGATTGGCTGATCGGGTTAAAAATCCGAAAATAAGGTACAGCATCTGTACCCGTCGAGGCGCACCATTGCCAACCGCCATTATTGGCCGCTAAGTCGCCATCGACAAGGTGCTGCATAAACCATTGTTCCCCCAACCGCCAATCGATCAGTAGATTCTTACTGAGGAACATGGCACAAATCATCCGCACCCGATTATGCATCCAACCCGTAGCCAGTAGTTGACGCATCCCTGCATCGACGATCGGAATGCCCGTCTGGCCGTATTGCCACGCAGCAAAGTCTTGTGGTGCATGGCGCCATTTTATTTTTAAGGTTTTGGTTTGAAACGGCTGGTGCTGAGAAACTTGCGGGTAGTCAAATAAAATGTGCTGGTAAAATTCACGCCAAAGCAGCTCATCGAGCCAAGTTTGTTGTCCTCTGTGGTCGATCTGGAAATAGCCGCCTTGTTCACGAAACAGGGCTTGCAGACATTGGCGAATAGACAAGATGCCCAAGTTTAAATACATGCCAATTCGACTGGTTCCATTGAGCGCAGGAAAGTCCCGATCATCAGCATAACGATGCAGATGTTGTTCAATAAATTCATCTAAGCACTGTAGTGCGTGATCTTCTCCAATCGGCCAAAGCTCGATTTGAGTAGCTAACAGCGATGTGGGATAAAAAGGACTTAAATCAAATTGATTTTGCCACAGCGAATGCGGTTCGAGGGCCGCTTGGGCTTCAATAGCGGGATAACAAGTAGGCAGACTGATGCTTAATTTTTCGTAGCAATTTTTCTTAAATGCACCGAAAACTTGATAAGGATGTCCAGATTGATTGCGAATACTGCCAACAGGAAACAGGGTGCGGTCATGGTACAGCTCAACAGAGATGTGCTGCTGTTCTAATAACTGTTGTACTTCGCGGTCTCGTTTAAGTTCATTCACACCATGTTCAATATGTGCATGAACAGTGTGTATATTGAGCTGAGTACATAGGGTTAATAGCTCAGTGGCGATGTCTGACCAATGGGGAATATGCTGAATAATCAGTGGAATATTTAGCTCAGCCAATTGCTGTCGCAAAAGTTCCAGCTGGGCAAGATAGCGATGGATTTTAATGAGGGCATCATCATGTCTTGCCCATTGTTCAGGGGAAAGCGCAATAAAGGCAATCGTTGGACCAGACTGTGTCGCCTGCCACAGTGCGCTATGGTCATGTCGTCTTAAATCTTGTCGAAACCAAACCAGTTGCATGTTTATTGCCTCTTGTTTTGTTGGAAATATCACAGGAATTACGAGGTGTATATTGGTGATAAAACCATCTAAAAAATATCGATTTTTATAAAAAACCATATAATATCTATGGTTTAAGTTAACCGATTGCGCACAATCCTGTCAGCTTAAGCGTACAAGCAACGAAGTTTTTGACGCTAGGCGCACTTTTAAATTTTACCTAAGATGAACTCATACAGGAACAGGACGTTCCGGAACATAAAACAATAACAAAGTGTTCACCATCAGGACTGTGAAGCAAGACAGGAGTCATGCTTAAGTATCCATATAGAAAAAGCCCGACAGGATGTCGGGCTTTTTCTTTGTCTACAGATCCGTTCGTTTTGTAGAAACAGAGCATGTCTTTAAATAGGACGGAAGATAAAAAATCCCCTAAGCCGAGCCTTAGGGGAGGAAAGTGAAGTGAGCCGGTTGTGATTATTATGCTGATTTTATGAGCTGTGACTGCATCAACAATTATGCTGATTTAGCCTGCACAACTTGCTGCTGTTGAGCTTCCAGTTCACGAATCAGTGGCAACACTTTTTCGCCAAAGTATTCCACTTCTTCAATGAAGTGGAGAAAACCTGAGAGAACCAAATCGACGCCTACACTTTTGAGTTCCACAATACGTTCTGCAATTTGTTGTGGTGTGCCAATCAGATTGGTTTTAAAGCCGTCGTTATATTGAACCAAATCTTCAAAAGTAGATTTTGCCCAGTTTCCTTCGCCTTCTTTGGTGGATGCACCTGCTTCACGAGTTGCATCGCCAAAGGCATTGACCGCTTCGGTATTGGCATTGTCGATAATAGCTTGAAGCACCGCTTGGGCTTCTTCCTCCGTATCTCGGGCAATAATGAAGGCATTGACCCCGATTTTGACCTGATGGTTGTTGGCTTTGGCTTTTTCACGAATATCGTCGATCTGCTTTTTCAACTCAGCAGGGGTATTGCCGTTGGTGAAGTACCAATCGGAAACACGGGATGCCATGTCACGTGCTGCACGTGAACTGCCACCTTGGAAGATTTCAATATGCGGTTTTTGCACCGGTTTTGGAGATAGGGTGTAGTCTTTAAATTGATAGTATTTACCATCAAAACTAAAGTTATCCTGTGTCCACACGCCTTTTAGGCTACGAATGAACTCTTCAGAACGCGCATAGCGTTGATCATGCTCGGGCCATTCTTCTCCAATCGCATCAAACTCACCACGGAACCAACCACTCACGACATTAATCGCAATACGGCCATTGGTGAGATGATCGATGGTCGCCAATTGTTTCGCAGCCAGAGCCGGTTTCCAAGGGCCGGGTAAAATCGCGGCAATGACTTTGAGCTTTTCAGTTTTGGCCAAAATACCATGACTGAAACTAACCGATTCGTGTTGATTTTCCGCGTTATAACCTGCGGTAAAACGAATTTGAGTCAGCGCATAATCAAAGCCACTTTTTTCTGCAGCTTGTGCCAAACGCACGTTATAGTCATAGCTCCAATCGGTACGCTGTTCAATATTACTGACCACCAAACCACCACTGACGTTTGGTACCCAATACGCAAATGTAATGTTTTTTTCTTGTACTGACATTTTGCAAACCCTCGGGATCGAATTGTTATGCTGTGGTGTTTAGGCCACTTGCGTTTTTGGCTTTTTACTATGCAGTCGAGCTTCAGCAGCATCCAAACTTGGAACAGCTGCAGAAGGAAGAACTTCTTCTTGCTCGATTTGCTTATTAATGCCCAAGTTTTGGTTGGCTTGTTGAGACTTGGCTTTCACCACTTCAGCACGCTGACCTTTGGCTGGAGCCCATTCCAAAATCGGCAGCGCACGTGCTACAGCTAAAGTAATGCGGTCACGGAGTAATTCACTATGAATGGTGTATTCAGGGGTGAAATCACGATCTGTTGCATAGACCCCAATCGGTAATGTTTGCGCTTGGAAGAAACTGAACAATGGACGCAGTTGATGTTCAAGCACTAAGGCATGGCGTTCAGAACCACCCGAAGCTGCAAGCAAGACAGGTACATCGACCAATGCAGTTTGTTCGACAAAGTCAAAAAAGTGTTTAAACAGGCCTGTAAATGAAGCACGGTAAACTGGCGTTCCAACAATCAGTGCATCAGCAGCTTCAACGGCAGCAAGGTCATCTTGTACACGTTGTGGCAATTGGTTACGGTAAATCGCGCCACCTAATAAATTGCCAATTTCACTAAACTTAATAAAATGCACATTGATTGGAGTTGCATCACCGAGTTCATCAACAATGGCTTGTACCAAAGCTTCAGTTTTAGATGGATTGTTTAGACCACCTGACACAGCAACAATATTCAGGGGTTTTTGTAGATTAACTTGAGACATTTTTTAAACCTAAAAGTGTGGTTTCTCGGAATGCCTTTTATTAATCCCGATGGGTGGATCACTGTAAAATAACGAAAATCAGAAAAGTTATCTGATTTTTAGATATGTTGGAAAAACCAGAAGATTCGTGAAATTTCAAATTTTAAACTGTTGATATTTCAACATATAATGCTTAGATATAAGCATTTTTACTGTGTTGATAAAATTTATATGAAAATATGATTAGATTTAAAGATTTATAGAAAATGCGAAAAAAGACGCATTTTAAGCGAAAAATCTACATTTTAAATGCAAAAAAATAAGTTCTTGCATATCCTTCACATAGCATGTGTGGTTAGAATAGGGGCATTGTGCACAAGATCTCTCACGTTGCTTATGAATATTTTAATCGTTGATGATCACCCGCTGTTTCGTCATGCTTTAATTCAGGCGGTTCGTTATAGTTTGCCTCAGGCGCAAATTCATGAGACTGCAGCAGTCAATGAATGCTATGAACGTCTTGAAAATGGCCCTGAGCCTGATCTTGTGTTATTGGATTTAAACTTGCCGGGTGCTTCAGGCTTTTCTGCCTTGGTACATATTCGCGCACAATATCCATCGATTCCAATCATTGTGGTCTCTGCGCATGAAGAAGCGTCGATTATCCAACGTGCGATTGCACATGGTGCGATGGGTTATATTCCAAAATCTGCACATCCAAGCCACATTGGTGAAGCGATTCGTCAAGTCTTAGAAGGCGAGATTTGGTTACCACCAAATTTACCTGCCAACATGAACTTTGACCCACGTGCTGCAGATGAAACAGCATTGGCAGAACGTATTCAGTCTTTAACACCGCAACAATTCCGTGTGTTAATGATGGTGGCAGAAGGTTTGTTGAATAAGCAAATTGCCTATGAGTTGGATGTGTCTGAAGCAACCATCAAAGCACATGTGACGGCAATTTTCCGTAAGTTGGGCGTACAAAACCGAACCCAAGCTGTATTGGCAATTAATGCACTGAATATTGAAGAAAAGAAAATCTAAGGATTTTTTCCATAAAAAAGACCTCCAAGATGGAGGTCTTTTTTTTCTGTTTAAGCACTAATGCTGGCGCTAGATCATTTCGTTGTAAATGCTGTTAGGCCTTTACATGTGGTTTAAAAGCAATAGAGCAATGCAACTTAACAATGACTTAAACAAACCACTTCAACTTAAGCAATATAGTCTTGCTTAGGCGTCAAATCCGTACAGTACAAAGGGTTGAGCGCACATTGCAATTCATCAATTTGTTCATCGGTCACATAGCCGCGCGCTTTGAGATAATCCGCGACACGGTCATCACGTAAACTCAGGAAAGCCGCATCATAAACGCCCAAATCCACAAATAGAGCTGCAGTCTCTAAACTGTTAAAACGGTCCAGATAGACATCATTGTCATACATCAGGAAGATATGGTCTTGCTTGGAGTTGGCATCGACATTTAAACGTTGAGCCAATTCAAATGGTGCTGTTTTAATAAACAGTAAATCGGATAATTCATCAAACTGTGTTTTATCCAGCTGGTTTTGGTCGGTTTTGACTTTACCAAGCCACGCTTTAAATACCAAAACCGCACCACCACGCAGTAGCATGCTCCAAATCTGATGACGGGTGTCCAAACCTAAGCTATTGGATTCTGCTTCTAAATTTTGCAGCAGTAGATCTTCTTGTTCTGCCAGTCGATCGAATAAGCCAAGGCCTTGGGGTTTGTAAGCATTCGGTGCAAAGACATCAAAATTCAGTTCGTCAAATACCTGTAACGCAAGAGGAACGGCACTGCGATAGAGTGTTTCCAACGCTTCGACTTGCACATCACTTAATTTGCTGAACTTAAATAATTGACGCCAGTCGATCTCTGGCAAAATGGCATTGGCACCATACTGACGATGAAACTGTAGATTTTGATCAAAACCATGCGGCATTGTTTCTGAAATATTCACAAGATCACTCCTAATATGCGGGGGAGATCAGCTTCTCAAGTGTTGAGTTATGACGCTTCTTGAATTGGCTTGAAACTGATCAACTTCTTATGAATATTTTTAAAACGAACGGCGGCAGCTAAATATAAGACTAAAGTTTTAGTTTTTATTTTTGCTTGTAAAAATCTTTTTTAAATCAAATAGATTTTTAATTGTAACTAAGTGTACAAGTGTTCACTCATGCATTCGATATCTTTTGCCATAGGCAATCTAAATTTGATATTTATGGCTAATAAATAGACGAAATATCGGGGCTATTTTGAATGATCTTGCCGCTGAGACAAATTTTTTTGCCAGTTAGGTAAGTTTAAGTAAAAGTAAGGTAAACAAAAGCCCATTTCATGTGAATGAAATGGGCTACTTTTCACAGAGCGATGTCCTGTAACAGCGCTACTGATTTGAAATCTTCAAACCAGATAACCATGAACGGAGTGAAGCCGGTTTCAACGGTTTTTTCAGTAAGACGATGTTTAACTCTTTTAGACGTTGCGGTAATTCAGGATCAGAATCTGCGGTAATCAGCGCCACAGGGACATTTTCCTGACGGTTATCTAAAATAAAGTCGAGACCGATCTTATTATTATTTAAGTGTTGGTCAACCAACCAAACTTGAATATTTTCTTGTTGAATTAACTCCATGGCCTGTTCAGGTTCAGTGGCCTTAAAGACTTGATAGCCCCATTTGGTCAGTAAGGTCGACATCCCTTCCAAAATGGTTTCATCATTGTCTAAGCACAGAATCTTATAGGCTTTGGTTTTCAGCGGAACCGCTTGGGTCGGTGCAGCGACCACTTTTGGCGCAGCGACCACCGGCACTTCAATTATAAAGCACGAACCATGACCAAGTTCTGAGAACACATGCACAGGATAGTCGAGTAGGCTGGTCATCCGTTGCACGATGGCTAAACCTAAACCTAGACCCTGTTCGCCCCATGGAGAGGTGTGTCCACAGCGTTCGAACTCTTGGAACAACTTAATGCGCTGTTCTTCCGCGATCCCAGGACCTGTATCCCAAACGCCAATACGAATATGCCCCGGACGTGCTGAACGTAGCACACCCACCACAACACGACCACGCGCTGTATAGCGTAAGGCATTGCTGACGAAGTTTTGAATAATACGACGAATCCACTGTGGGTCGGTGTCAATCCAGAACTGAGCATCATGTACGGTCAGTTTGATATTACGCTGTGCTGCAATCGATTTAAATTGCAGTTCAAGATCGCTGAGTAAGTCATGTAGTGGATAAGGCTGACGTTTCGGTTGGATCGTTCCGCCTTCGAGTCGAGCAATGTCCAAGAGGGCAGAGAGCATACTTTCCGCACCATGCAGCGCACGATCAAGTTGCTGAAGCGTTTTACGATCATCGTCATTTTGTACGCTTTGCTCGAGGGCGGTACTAAACAGACGCGCAGCATGCATCGGTTGCAATAAGTCATGGCTTGCAGCAGCAATAAAGCGGCTTTTCGACATATTGGCTTTATCGGCTTGCTCACGTGCCAATTGTTGTTCAGACAGGGCGTCTGCCAACTGTTGGGTACGGTCTTGTACACGCCCTTCAAGCAAGGCTTCATTTTCACGGAATGCGGTAATATCGGCAAAGGTCGTGACGAAACCACCGCCTTCGATTGGGTTGCCGCGCATCTGAATCACACGACCATCTTTACGAATCCGTTCAAATTCGTGTGCGCTGCCGACTTGCATCCAATGCATGCGTTTACGCACATGTTCCTCGACTGAACCGGGACCACATTCGCCGCGTTCAGCGTTATAACGAATCAAGTCTGAAATTGGGCAACCGACGTAGACAATGTCTTTTGGATAATCAAACAGTTTGAGGTATTGATTGTTCCATGCCACCAAACACATATTTTCATCAACCACGGACACACCTTGAGTCATATGGTCGATCATGGTCATGATCAGGTTTTGGTTAAAGCGCTGCCACTGTGAGGCTTGGTCAAGAATATTGGCGACCTGACCGAGTGCTAAACCATTATTAACCATGGCTGTGGTGAGTAAGGTACGGGCGGATGCCGCACCGATGGTGCCTGCAAGATACTGTTCGGTAAAACGCCACCACATACCGTTGGCGCTGCTATTTTCATTTAAAACGACATTGTTTTGTGCACAGAACTGGTTGAAGGCACGCATGGTTGGACCTTCACCGGTAATGCGTTTTGCCAAGGTAATCAAATCACCTACTTTTAGACGCGCCACATCATGGTGAATATAACTGATGTCATTCGATGTACTTTGAGCAGGAAGGGGCTTGGTTTCATAATAAAAGAAACTTTCGGCCTGAATTTGCTCGGCAACACTTGGACGGAAGACGCGGGAAATCCAAATATAGAGGGTGATATTTAAACCGAGTGCCCAAACTACGCCATGGGTAAGTGGATCGAAAGATTCAAACCCTAACAGTGCTTCAGGACGTAACCAACTCAAGCCTAGCGGACCCTGACTTAAAAGATTTTCGGTAAATGTTTTAAATTGTTCAGGTAGGCTACGCAATACGGTTGGTAATAACAGGGTATAAGCCCACATGCCAAAACCGACCAACAGACCCGCATATACACCTTGCTTGCTTCCGCCACGCCAATACAAACCACCAATTAGCGCCGGTGCAAACTGAGCCACAGCACTGAAGGCCAATAGGCCAAATACCGATAATTGGTCAATGTCATTGAAGAAATGGAAGAACAAGAAGCCCAATAACATGACCGCTAAAATACACACACGACGTGTGAATTTCAGTACGAGTGGTAGGCGTTTGTCATGACGTGACAATAAGCGTGTACGCCACAGTGCAGGCATGATCAAGTCATTACTGAGCATAATCGACAAAGCCACTGAAGACACCAACAGCATACCTGTCGAAGCTGAAAACCCACCGAGAAAGGCAAGTAAAGTCAACCAGTCTTGGTTATAACTTAAAGGCAGTGAGAGCACAGCAACATCGGGGATTGCCAAGTAGGCAGGTGCTGCATGCAGCGCCCAACTGGCAATCGGGATGATCGCGATAATGGTTAAAATCAGATAAATGGCAAACCAACGACGAGCACCACGAATATGCTTTTCATCTCGCAGTTCAACCACCGCGACATGGAACTGACGTGGTAGACAAATAATCGCTAAAGCAGCCAATAATGTTTGAATCCAAAAGCTTTCTGGCACACCTTTGAGCTGGACATCTTTAAATGTACTGCTAATGTCATGGCTGATTTGCGCCATGTTTTCAGGTGATTCAAAAACAAAGAAAAATGCGACTGCAAGTAGTGCAAACAGCTTGACGAAAGACTCAAATGCCACAGCCAACATTAAGCCGCCGTGCTGTTCAGTATTGGCAATCTGTCGTGTCCCAAACATCATCGCCAAAATCGCCAATACACCGGTCAAAAACAGCACACTATTGGTGGTACCTGTCAGACCAGCGGTCGGTTCTAAAATGACCGTTGCACTTAGGGCAATCGCACGTAGCTGCAAGGCTAAATAGGGAATAATGGCAATCACGGCAAGGATCGTGACCAGTGAAGCTAAGGGGCCACTTTTACCATATCGTGCTGCTACAAAGTCGGCAATCGATGAAATGGCATGATGCTGACGGACACGCCCTAAACGTCGCCAAATATCATAGCCGAGCGCAACAAATAGCAGCGGTCCCAGATATATTGGTAGGAAAATAATGCCCTCACGAACGGCGGCACCCGTTGCGCCATAAAATGTCCAAGATGAACAATACACCCCTAAAGTTAGACTAAAGAGAAGCATTCTGCCGCGAGTACTGAGCCTGCTGGCATGCTTTTCACCAAAGAATGCACATACAAAGAGTAATGCGATGTAAAGGGCCAATACCCCGACGATAAGCCAACTATTCATAGAGCCTGCAGCATATTAATTCTCGCTTAATGATAACGCATCCATAGGCTTAGGAAGGTTATTGCTCAAAATTTAACGACCAAAGTCTAAATTACAAGAGATAAGGAACATTGGTAAGTTTAGCTTCGAAATAATTCGAATTAGAAAATTGCGCGCCAAGGTTCGGCGTAAGGAGAATATTATGGATGAGAGACAGGTAGAACAAATTCTACAGAATCCAAAATTTAAGGAAATGGTCAGCCGTAAAAGTAAGTTGAGCTGGACTTTGACGATCATCATGTTGGTGGTCTATGTCGGCTTTATGCTCCTTGTGGGCTATAACAAAGAGTTCTTGATGCAATCCGTGAGTGGTGGTGTGACCACGATTGGTATGCCATTAGGTCTAAGCATTATCGTATTGTCATTCTTACTGTGTGGTGTTTATTCGTATATTGCAAACAACAAGTTGGATGCATTAAACGCAGAAGCAATGCGTGAAGTAGAAGCAATTACTCAAGAAAAAGGACCGCACTAAGATGAAATGGAATTCATTGAAAGCAATAGTATTAGCGGCTCCTGCTCTGCTCATGTCAAGCATGGCAATGGCTGGACCAGATTTAGGTGAAGCACAGCAACAAGCGACCAACTGGCATGCGATTATCATGTTCGCAATTTTTGTTGGCTTGACTTTGTTTATTACCAAATGGGCAGCGAAGCAAACCACCAACACAGCTGACTTCTATACAGCGGGTGGTGGTATTTCGGGTTTCCAAAATGGTTTAGCGATTGCCGGTGACTATATGTCAGCAGCATCGTTCCTCGGTATTTCCGCAATGGTATTCAGTTCAGGCTTTGACGGCTTGCTGTATTCATTGGGCTTTATGGTGGGTTGGCCAATCGTATTGTTCTTGGTGGCTGAGCGTCTGCGTAACTTAGGTAAGTTCAACTTATCTGACGTGGTGTCATTCCGTCTAGCTGAGAAACCTGTCCGTACCCTTGCAGCAGTAAGCTCGCTTGTGGTTGTAGCGTTCTACCTGATTGCACAGATGGTGGGTGCAGGTCAGTTGATTAAACTGCTATTCGGTTTGAACTACAACATTGCGGTTGTGATCGTTGGTCTACTGATGATGGCTTATGTAATCTTCGGTGGTATGTTGGCAACAACTTGGGTACAGATCATTAAAGCAGTGATGCTACTTTCTGGCGCAAGCTTCATGGCATTCATGGTCATGAAAGGCGTGGGCTTCAGCTTCTCTGAAATGTTCACTCAATCGATTCAAGTTTTCTCTAAAGTACATGACGTATCTTTAGCTGAAGCTGCAAACATTATGGGTC
This sequence comes from Acinetobacter sp. YH12140, assembly GCF_013418475.1. Classification (NCBI taxonomy): domain Bacteria; kingdom Pseudomonadati; phylum Pseudomonadota; class Gammaproteobacteria; order Moraxellales; family Moraxellaceae; genus Acinetobacter; species Acinetobacter sp. YH12140. Next base: position 91,585 of record NZ_VPBZ01000008.1, on the reverse strand, counting down.
CAGGTAAACTTGCAGCCAACCCAATTGATGCGATCTCTCTAGGTCTTGCATTGATGTTCGGTACAGCAGGTCTTCCACACATTTTGATGCGTTTCTTTACTGTAAAAGATGCAAAAGAAGCACGTAAATCAGTAGTTGTTGCTACAGGTTTTATTGGTTACTTCTACCTATTAACTTTCATCATCGGTTTTGGTGCGATCCTTTATGTATCGAACAACCCACAATTTCTTGATGTAGCGAAAATGGCGGTAACTGGCAAGTTAGAACTTGTTGGTGGTAACAACATGGCAGCGGTTCACTTGTCTGATGCATTGGGCGGTGACTTGTTCATGGGCTTTATTTCAGCGGTAGCATTCGCAACAATTCTTGCAGTAGTTGCAGGTCTAACGTTGTCTGGTGCTTCAGCAATTTCACATGACTTGTATGCAAACGTATTCAAGAAAGGTCAAACTACACCTGAATCTGAACTTCGTATGTCTAAAATCGCGACTTTAGGTCTTGCGATCTTCGCAATGATTTTAGGTATCTTGTTCGAGAAACAAAACGTTGCATTCATGGTCGGTCTTGCATTCTCTGTAGCTGCATGTGCAAACTTCCCAGTGCTTGTATTGTCGATGTTCTGGAAAGGTTTAACGACGCGTGGTGCGGTGATTGGTGGTGTGGTTGGTCTAGCAACTGCCGTGATTCTAATTGTATTGTCTAAAGCAGTTTGGGTAGATACATTCGCAATCTCTGAAACACCAATTAACCCATTCAATGGTCCTGCTATCTTTGCAATGCCATTGGCATTCATCTGCTGCTGGTTGTTCTCTGTGACTGATAATTCAGCACAAGCACAAGCTGAGCGTAAAGCATTCGATGCACAGTATGTACGTTCACAAACTGGTATTGGTATCTCTGGTGCTTCAGATCACTAATCTGAATCGCCTAAAAAGCCCCTAATAAGGGGCTTTTTTTATATTTAGTGAATGATATGACGCAGAGGTTTGTAGACAAATCTCTGTCCTATTTGCGTGTATAATTTTCTCCATTGATCGACATTTTCCAATGGCCTTGATCATCTTGATAAGGCGAGCGCTGAATGGTGAATTGTTGAGAGAAATTATCCTGACCGATGCTAAAGCTCTGATCACCAAAACTGCTCAAATGGGCTTTTATTCGCGACTGTTCAGCACCACTGAAGATTTGGTTGGCAATACTTTTTTCAGTATGTTCTTGATGGTAATACGTCACTTCGCCCGACGATTTGATCACTAATTCACTGTGGTTGTTTTGCCAAGTCCCCACATAATTTTCATGGCCTTTGAGGAGCGGACTGTTTTGTGTACAGGCAGAGAGCATGAGCAGACAGAGGGGTGCAAATACGAAATGTTTTTTCATAATGAAATCTACCACGTAGGAGATTCCTTTGAATATGTGCCTGAAAACTGAAACTTACAGTAGGTTTTTTGAACCTCTTTGGTAATAAGAAACCCAGCTAGAACAGTGCTCATATGGATGCTTTTTTAGATTAAGATCAACAAATTTTTGCATTAAAAAAAACTCACTTCGTGCTAATTTAAAATCAATCAGTTGATGATGCTTCAGATCGATCATTTCAGCGCATGAAAAAAATATAGAGATTGAAAATAATGCAAGGTTTTGTAGATTTTTGGAAAAGCTTTAGACTTTTACCCTCAGCATGGCTGTTACTGGTGCAGTTTCTGATCTTGGTTTTAACCGCGATTACCCGAGAAAGTCTGTCTTTTCGTGCGCTGATTTGGGTACTTGGGGTGTCGGTACTATTGATCATTGCCAAAGTGATTCGCCAAACTCCAATGTTTACGATTCTAGGACTGAGTTTTGTTGGCTGCGCCGTATTGTTTTCTACTTTGATTATGCTCGGTGTAAATCATCCCAATATTCAAATTATTGCGCATGGTTTTGAAGCATGCGCATATTTTAGTGCAGCCTATGGCTTATTACGCTATATGTTTGCCGATCGTTATTTAACCAAAGATGAACTTTTTGCAGCAGGGGCAGTATTTACCCTCATCGCATGGGGTTTTGCTTTTCTCTATAGTATTTGTCAGCTGATTTATCCGGATAGTTTTGTGAATCCTGCAGAGCCGGGTATGCAGTCGTGGTTAGATTTATTATTTTTAAGTTTTAGTTTGCAGTCTGCCACGGGCTTGTCAGATCTCATGCCAGTGAGCGCGCCTGCACGGGTGTTGGCGATGCTTCAAATGTTCTGTGGGGTGATGTATTTGGCTCTCATCGTTTCACGTTTAATAGCATTGCAATATATTGCCCATTTACCGGAACGCCATGAGCCTAAAGACAAATAATGGCAGAATAAAAAAGGACGCAAATGCGTCCTTTTTGGTATTCAGTATCTAATATGAATTAGAAACGGAATTTAGCATTTACGCCAACAGTTTGAGTGTCGCCGATAAAGCTTGTTTCAGTCGCTTTAGCTGCTTCATAGTTAGCATTTACATAGCTAGCACCAACTGCAACAGCAGGAGTGATAAAGTAGTTTACGTTCGCGCCCCAAGCTGAGTCTGGAGTACCAGCAAAGCTAGATTCAGCGTAAGAAGCACCAACGCTTAATTTAGGAGTTACGAAAAGATCAGTTTTGAATTGGTAAGCAGTGTCATCACCGTAGATGATGCCTGATTCGAAACCAATTGCCATGTTAGTGTCGTCGATTGCGCCAACATATTTAGCACGTGCAGTGATAGCGTCTTGGTCTTGATCGATAGTCGCAGCTTCAGCAACAGCTTTAGCAACACCGTTACCCATAACGTTGAACGCGTCAACAGCAGCTTGGTCAGCAACGCTAGTGTAACCAACAGCAACTAAGAAGTTTTGAGTTGGAAGCGCACCAACTTCTAATGCATAACGGTCGCCGTTGTCATCAGTGTTGTTTGCATTTTTGCTGTCAAGGATAGTGTGGCTGTAAGACGCGCTTGCATATACAGGAACAACTTTAGTTGGAACATATGCTTCAGCTTTAGCACCAAAGTTATGAGCAATTACGTCAACACCTTGTGAACCAACTTCGCCGTAGTTGTAAGCAACAGCTACGTTAGAAGCTTGGTTTAAGAATGCAGCTTCTGCTAAAGGGCCTTTTGTAGAGTCAACATTTTTGAAGTAGTAAGTACCTTGAACACCACCAATGAAATCTTTGTCATTTGTAGTTGTGTCGATGTATTCTGCTTGGCCTTGAACTTCAAATTGGTAAGCTTGAGCACCGGTCATGGCTAATAATAAAGCAGTGGCTAAACCGAGTTTTTTCATGATTTTCTACCAGTTGTTACAAATGGATTAAACATTGAGCATTGTATTGTAACAATATATTAAGTCAATGATCCTAAAGGTTATTATTCAGTCTCTGACTCAGATCTTTATTTCATAATAAGAAATTCAGTTTTTACTCTAACTAATAAGTCACTGAAAAAAAATCATTGAGAACAATTAAGTAAGTTTGATTAAATTCTTAATTAAAAAAATACACTTGAAAAAATACACAACTTTTCAATCTAAAATAACAATTATTATTGTTATTTTAATTCAAAATAACATTTATGGTAGTGGGTAAATTCTAACGCTTTTCACGCATTTGAGGTAATAAATCGGGACTTTGACTGCTGAATTGTTGGGCTAAAACCACTTATTTGTATATTAAATAGACATTTTTGTTTTAAGTTTGAGGGATATGTCACTTAAATATGTGTCTTTGTGATATTTTTAATATCCTAGTGAAATACTTGGCTTTACATCAGGTTTAATTTGATTCATAATTTGCCAATCGAGTCGTCACACGGTTTAAAAGTGTGACTTTGACCCTGATTCTCCATTATTGTTTTTTATTCGCCCAGCTTTCCCCAAGGTTGGGCTTTTTTTTATTCAAAAATGCAACTTTATATTAAAGATAAAATATAGAGCAAATATCTTGTAGAAATAAATGCACTTTTATGGTGCGTTAATAATTCTATTTATCTTTCAATTAAAGTGATATAGACAAAAAAAATCCTGATTTTCAAGGAAAATCAGGATTTTTTAGCCAAAATTTTCGGGAAACTAAAATATTCTGCTGAGGAAGAAACCTAGTGTGCCCTAATACGGTGCATTCTGCACCAATTTATTGCAATTGTAAATATTTATTTAAACAAGTTAATAAAAAATATTTCGCTTTGAAATATGCTGCTGTTTTTTAGCAAATTATCTCGTTCTAAAGTGATAAAAATGTGACAGATTAAGCACATTTATATAGAATTTAGAGCTATAAATGTTCACTTTACAAATTAATAAATTATTGGTCATTAATTTAAATATTCCCGCGTTTAGTTGAGAAGTGGGTTGGGGTATGCAACAAGTGTGGGGCATAAAATAGATGGAAACATTACGAACAGAGCATATTAGTAAGCGCTTGCAACTTGCGATGCTAGTAATCGTCTTGTCTATCGTATTTATCAGTGTTCCATTGATTGGGAGCAGCAATCAACATTACCTCAAAAGTGCCGAAGCGCTGAAAGAAATTCAGATGCTGAAAATGGGGGCAGATTTAACCAACCAAATTTCCCGTGAACGTGCGCCAGCTAACAGTGCAATGTCGAGTCAAGGTGAACAGCGCGAGCAAAAAATTATTGAGTTGGCTGAATATCGTCAAGGCGTTGATCGGCAATATCAAGATACACTGAAAGTTTTAAAAGAAACGGGCTTTGCACCGATCGCCCAGCAGTTAGAGTCCAATTTATATCCATATTTGTTGCAGGGTCGCAAAACGGTCGATCAATATATTGCGCTGCCGACACAACAGCGTGAAGCTAAAAAATTGGATCATGCCATTTTGGCGATGTTCCAAGCTTGGGATCAAAGCTATATTGCCATGCAGAAATTGGTCAATCATTCTCATGGTAAAGATACTCGTGTATCGAATTATTACACGCTGATTTTATTACTGGCAGAATTACGTGATCAGGCGGGAAGAGTCGCATCAAATATTATGGCTGCGGTATCATTTCAACAGGAAATTCCAGAGCAAAATTTAGCGCGGAGTTTACAAACCCAGCGTCAAACACGCTATCTATGGGAATTGATCAATGTCGTGCAGTCTGAACATGACAAAACTCCCGAGTTTAAACAGTTACATCATGCGGTAAGGACGGAATTTTTAGATAAAGGTTTGCCAATTATTGATGGTTTGACTCAAAAAAGTCTTCAACATCAGCGTTATCACATGGATGGCACCCAGCTCACTGATGCAATGGTCAATAAATTTGTCACAGTGGTGGAATTGCAAAGTTATATTTTAGATTACAGTCTCAAAGTAGCTGCGGATGAACAACGTGAAGCGCGAAATAAATTGATTTTCACGCTTTTTGTCTCGCTCGTGTCATTACTGACTGCATTATTAACGATGTTCTATGCCAAGAAATGGGTGTTTGAACCTTTAATTCGTGCTCGTAATCAGTTATTTAAACTGGCTCGGCACCGACAAATGGATCAAGGCGTGATTGAACCTGCCAAAGTAGGTTATCTCAGTTTATTTGATGCCATTCAGCATATTGAAAACATGTTGGAACAGCGTGATGCCTTTGAATTTCAGCTTAAACATATTGCCAATACTGACTCACTCACCAATGTCGCCAATCGTTTTGCCTTAGATGAATATATTAAATTTCGCGACAGCCAAAATTCAGGCTTTTTACATACAGCACTGATCGTGATTGATATTGATCACTTTAAATAGGTGAATGATCGCTATGGGCATATTGTCGGCGATTTGGTGATTCAACATGTTGCCAATCAATTACGAAAACATATTCGTTCATCCGACTTGGTGGTGCGATATGGAGGAGATGAGTTTTTAGTCCTGATCGAGGGGATTAATATGCTCAAAGCCCAACACATTGCCGAAACTATACGGCACGATATTCAGAATGTGAATTTTAATTTGGCAGAGGACGAAGCCGATCTCATTGTGACGGTGAGTATTGGAGTGGCAGTGGGGGCCGAAAACTGGATCGATTTATTAGAGCGAGCAGACCAAGCATTGTTTTTAAAGCCAAAGCTGCGGGGCGTGATCGTGTTTCAGTCTAAACGCAGCTTGGCAGATTCATAAAGTTAGCTAGACAAATGAATTAATCTTCATCTTTATATAATTTATTGCAGGCTTGTTGGTTCATTTGACTACCATCTTCATTCCAACACTGGGCTTGGGTAATTTTGCCTAAATCGTACTGAAGCACCGCTTCAGGTTGCCCATTGTCATACCAAATTTTATAACTGTTATGACGAACGCCATTACGATAATAACCTTGGCGTTCTAGTTTGCCGTTTTCAAACCACATTTTCAGCTCGCCAATCAATTTATTGTTTTGAAAATTGGCATAGGTCCACGGTTTACCATCGCTATACCAGCGTTGGCGCAGGCCATTTTCGAGACCATTTTTATAATTTTGAGAAAAAGCCAGTTGCCCATTTGGATGCCAAATTTTGTAATCCCCCTGAGATTCACCATTGATGATGCTACTTTCTTGCTCTTTTATCCCATTGGCAAACCAAAACTCAAGTTTGCCCTCGTACTCCCCATTTTTATAGGAAATGCGGCTACGGGGTTTGCCGTTGGGGAAGAAACTTTCAAATACGCCTGAGCCTTGAATACCATCTGGAAAGTGAATGAGATGTTCACATTCACCATTTTTAATTTTGCTGTTGCTCAGAAAGATGGTGGTTAGGGCATTGCCATTGGCATAGACATATTGATTTTCATAGATCCCTTTGTGTGAAGTCGGGGTGCTGAGGGCTTTACACTGCGGCTTATCTTTCCATGGGCTAAGATCGGGGTCTTCTTGTGAGACAAACAGCACCATGTATTCGTTTAGATAGCCATCGGCAAAGCTATATATTGGACATAATAAGAGACTGAAACTTAAGATAAATTTATTCATTGTTAGTATGCTTTTATATTTTAAAAAGTTAAAAATTATTCGTTGTTGAGTTCACGATAGGCGTCATCATAAGGATGTTTTGTTTAAAAATAAATAGTCGATATGCTAAGTTTGCAACAGATACAAGACTGTTGAAAAGTACACAATTCAGGTTTGAACTTCATCTTATACTGTGGACTTTAAACGCCATAAAAATAGTGCAATGAAAAAAATATATCTATCGTTGATGACTGTCCTGAGTTTGTCAGCATGTACAACAAATGAAGGCATGTTGGATTCATCTCAACACTTAAAACAAACGGCTCAAGCCAATTTAGTAAATTCACGGGTGAGAGAGATTCCGTCTTTATTTAATCAAGCACAAACACAGGCAGTATTTGTCACATTTGATGGTCCGCGTTTAAGTCATTATGGCAATGACTTACAGCGCGCCCACACTGAATACATTCCTGCATCTACCTTTAAAATGTTAAATGCTTTAATTGGTTTGCAGCATGAGAAGGCGACAACCACTGAAGTTTTTAAATGGAAAGGTGAAAAACGTGCTTTCCCCTCATGGGAAAAAGACCTGACTTTGGGTGAAGCGATGCAAGCATCTGCAGTTCCTGTATATCAGGAACTGGCAAGGCGAATAGGCTTGGCGCTAATGCAACAAGAAGTCAAACGGGTCGGTTTTGGCAATGCCAATATTGGCAAACAGGTGGATAATTTTTGGTTGGTAGGGCCGTTAAAGATTACGCCTGAACAAGAAGTCAAATTTGCGTATCAGCTTGCGACAGAGAAATTACCGTTTGATGTTACGGTACAAAAGCAGGTCAAAGACATGCTTTATATTGAAAGCCGTGGAGATGCGAAGTTATATGCCAAGAGTGGTTGGGGTATGGATGTAGAGCCGCAAGTTGGGTGGTATACCGGTTGGGTAGATGATGGTCATGGCAAGATCACGGCGTTTAGTTTGAATTTGCAGATGGCTGCAGGGGATGATGTGGCGGAGCGTAAGCAGTTGACGTTGGATGTGTTGGATAAGTTGGGTGTGTTTCATTATTTACGTTAATTTTTTGAATTTTGAATTTTGAATTTTGAATTTTGAATTTTGAATTTTGAATTTTGAGTTGGCACGTCCTCGCTTTGCATTAGGTTTTAGCTTCCATTGCGTAGGATTTATCTTACTTTTGAAAGCACAAAAGTAAGCAAAATGCTTTTGTTTGGCTGAGGGCACATCCGTGCTGCCCCACTCAAACAGGCGACATCCATGTCGCCGTCATGTGATTGAATATTGTGAAGAACAAGAATTTATGTAGAAATGGCTTTGTTTAAGCTCGTATAAAGTAATTTTTTAGCCTCTAAAATTTTAAATCTATATTGAGCAGTTGTTTCAACATTGATAGCTCCATTTTTACAAAGTGTATAAGCGTTAAATTTTCCGAGTAATTCGCCATAAATTCTTAGCTTTTCTTATTGTTCAATATATCCATGTAAAAGAATTAAACCTTCATTTTTGCTAAGCAAATTAAAGTCATTAAAAAGTGCGTGTCTTAGAGGTTAAAGTCTATCTGAAATCTCATTAAGAGCTAGTTGAGATTGTTTTGTTTCAAATTCAAAAAATGCCCAAATTTTTAAAACGAGATGATTTATTTCCTCGAGATCTTTGGAAATATTGGTCAATAAATTACGATTATATAGAAGGTTATCTTTTGCTACTGATGCTGAAATATTTGCCTTTTGATTTAAGTAGGTAATTACGCCAGTTATCAGTGCTCCTAAACCAATTTTTACGGCTGTATCAATTATCTCTAATAAAGTCATATAAATAAAAAACGGTGAATGAATCACCGTTTTATCATGCACTTAAAGGAAAGAGAATCTTATTTCAACATCGGCTTTAAGAACTTCGCTGTATGCGACACTTTATTCTTAGCCACTTGCTCTGGCGTACCTTCGGCAATAATCATACCGCCGCCAGCACCACCTTCAGGACCTAAATCCACAATCCAATCGGCAGTTTTAATCACATCCAAGTTATGCTCAATCACCACGATGGTATTACCCTTATTACGTAGCTCATGCAGGATGTCGAGCAATTTAGCAATATCATGGAAGTGTAGACCTGTCGTCGGTTCATCAAGCACGTACAAGGTTTTACCTGTATCACGTTTTGCCAACTCACGAGCCAATTTCACACGCTGCGCTTCACCACCTGAAAGTGTGGTTGCAGACTGACCCAAACGGATATAGCCCAAGCCTACTTGGTTCAAGGTTTCCAAACGACGGTGAATCACAGGAATAGCGTCGAAGAAATGCATTGCATCTTCAACCGTCATTTCTAACACATCAGAAATGTTACGACCTTTATAACCAACTTCTAACGTTTCACGGTTATAGCGCTTGCCATGGCAGGCATCACAAGGCACATACATATCAGGTAAGAAATGCATTGCAACCTTAATCATCCCGTCACCTTCGCAGGCTTCACAGCGACCACCTTTCACGTTAAATGAGAAACGACCTGCCGCATAACCACGTGCTTTGGCTTCAGGAGTTTGCGCAAACAGTTCACGAATAGGTGTGAACAAACCGGTATATGTTGCAGGGTTTGAACGTGGTGTACGACCGATTGGGCTTTGGTCAATATCAACGACTTTATCGAGGAACTGTAAGCCATCAATCGAATCAAATTTCTCAGCCGTTAATGTGGTTGCACCATTCAATTGAGTCGCTGCAAGCGGCAATAATGTCCGGTTAATCAGCGTCGATTTACCTGAACCTGATACACCTGTCACACAGGTCATCACACCTAAAGGAATAGTCAAATCGACATTTTTCAGGTTATGACCCGCAGCGCCCATTAACTTAATTTGCTCTTCAGGTTTTGGCGGTTGTGTGCGTGTTTTCGGCACATCAATACTGAGCTTTCCTGATAGATATTGACCAGTTAATGAATCTGGATTTGCCAAAATTTCATCATACGTCCCTTCGGCAATCACATGACCGCCATGCACACCTGCACCGGGGCCAATATCAATAATATGGTCGGCGGCACGGATCGCATCTTCATCATGTTCTACAACTAATACGGTATTACCTAAGTCACGCAAACGTACTAGGGTTTCCAATAGGCGGTCATTATCACGCTGATGCAAACCAATAGAGGGTTCATCCAGCACGTACATTACGCCCATCAGGCCCGCGCCAATTTGCGAAGCCAAACGAATACGCTGAGCTTCACCACCCGACAGTGTTTCTGCCGAACGCGATAAACTTAAATAGTTCAAACCGACAGAGACTAGGAAGTGCAAACGTTCACGAATCTCTTTGAAAATCTTGTCAGCAATTTCGCCTTTGGCACCGCTTAAGTTGAGGTCTTGATAATAGCTTTCAGCATCGCCAATCGACATCTTGGTGATTTGCGCGATGGTTTTATCTTTAACTCGGACATGACGTGAAATTTCATTGAGACGTGAGCCACCGCAAGCATCACATGCGGCATTGGATAAATACTGTGCTAAATCCTCACGCACATAGTTCGACTCCGTTTCACGATAGCGACGCTCTAGGTGAGGTAGAATCCCTTCAAAGGCTTGCACACGTTTGTGCGAACGACCACGTTCATCAATATAGCTGAGGTCAACTTTTTCCTTGCCTGTACCATAAAGGAATTTCTTTTTGGTCTCGGCATCGAGTTCATTCCACGGTGTGTCTAAAGAATAACCAAAATGATCAGCGACTTTCTGAATCATACTATAGTAATACGGACGTTGACGGTCCCAACCGCGAATCGCCCCTTGGCTAATCGAAACTTCATTATTGGGAATCAATTTGTCAGCACTAAAATGGCTGCGTGTGCCTAAACCATCACAAACAGGGCAGGCACCGAATGGATTATTGAAGGAAAATAGCCGTGGTTCAAGTTCGCCAACGGCACGTTCACATTCAGGGCAAGAGTGCTTAGCAGAAAATACGCGATCTTCTTGTTCGCCTTTCATCCACGACAAAATGGCAATATCGCCGCCCATGCGTAAAGCCGTTTCAAAGCTTTCTGCAATACGGTTACCGAGGTCATCACGAACTTTAAAACGGTCAACAACGACTTCGATGGTGTGCTTTTTCTTTTTGTCTAATTCGGGTGGTGTGTCGATATCAATAACTTCACCATCGACACGGGCACGGACAAAACCCTGACCTTGTAATTGTTCAAATAAGTTGGTGTATTCACCCTTACGGTCACGGACCACAGGGGCAAGCAACATAAGCGCCGTACCTTCTTCTAGACCTTTGACGGTATCAACCATTTCAGACACAGTCTGAGCCACCATCGGGAGGTCATGTTCAGGACAATACGGCGTGCCGACACGGGCATAGAGTAGACGTAAATAGTCGTAAATTTCGGTGATTGTTCCCACTGTTGAGCGTGGGTTGTGGCTCGTTGATTTTTGTTCGATGGCAATCGCAGGACTCAAGCCTTCAATCGAGTCAACTTCGGGCTTTTCCATTTGTGAAAGGAATTGGCGTGCATAGGCAGATAAGGATTCAACATAGCGACGTTGACCTTCAGCATACAAGGTATCAAAAGCCAAAGAGGACTTCCCTGAACCAGAAAGACCCGTAATGACCACAAACTTGTCGCGTGGAATATCGAGTGACACATTTTTTAAGTTATGGGTACGTGCGCCTCGAATACGGATATGGCTTTGGCTCATGCAAGGGGTCCTAAAATATTCATCGAAAAACCTATATATGATAGCGCATGAAAAATGTTCAAGTGTAATTTAAACCTAGATTTATGCGTGACTTTGTGAGAAAAATGGCCGAATCAAAATATAGCTGTCTGTGCCGATGCCCTAAAACATCCGCAAATCAGCAATCTAGGACTTTTAACATGAAATGGCAACTTCATCTCAATCCAACATTAGGTGTGATGGGTTTATTGATGTGTAGTGTGTTTTTGAGTGCATGTACCCCGAACCAAACACCGAAAGCGCAAAAATATGACAGCTTAGAACAAGCAACTTTGGCGCTGAATACCGAAAGTGAAAAAATTGATCTGTATATTGCGAAATTAGGTCAAGCCAAAACAGAAGCTGAAAAAAAGCAGCTGGCTTGCGAAAAAATTCCTCAACAGTTTGATTTGGTTTTGGCAATTGTTGAAAACAATCAACATTTGATGAGTGCTGAAGATTTAAAAGTTCAAGCGCAGTTTAAGCACATGGCTGAGCAACAAAAAGCGCGCTTTACATCTAGCCTGTGGTGTAAAGGTGCATAAATATAAAAGCGCTGTGACTGTTTTGAGTTCATCGTTTAAATCTCCTGTGTCATGCGCATAACAATCCATTGGAAAATCTCAGGACTATCGCAGAAAAGGCGTAAAATGCAGTTTTCTCGAAACTATAGAATGCCATGTTGTCCTTATTTCTCAAAAGCTTAATGGGTGCCTTTGTTGTGGTATTAATTGCTTTGCTGTCTAAAAGTAAGGCGTTTTATATTGCAGGTTTGGTTCCATTGTTTCCGACTTTTGCGTTGATTGCTCATGTAATTGTGGCAAATGATCAGGGTGCAGCCGCATTACAAAAAACTGCACTGTTTGGACTCTGGTCTCTCATCCCCTATTTCATTTATTTATTGATGGTGTACCTGCTCGCTACACGTATGAGCTTAACGGCATGTTTGAGTGTAGCAACGTTGAGTTGGGTGCTTGCTGCAGCTGTTTTGATTTATGCATGGCAGAGTTTTCAGTAAGCATCAAAAGCCTATATCGGTGTTGATTCAGATCAATTTTTTATGGGTTCTAGATCATTTATAAAACAATAGATTTGGCTAAAATTATGATGAATTTCCAATCGTTAAATGTGTGATTTTAAATGTAAGTATTTGAATAATTAATTATAATTCTGACAGAACAGCAAATAATCATGATAAGAGCAAATAATGTTAAAACAATTTTGGGTGATCATCTGCCTCATGTTTTCAAGCCAGATCCTGTGGGCTGAAGACAGTCAAATCCTCGCGTTTGAACAGTTTATTGACCCTGCAGCCGAGCAGCGTTATAGCGTGAGCGTGCCTGCGGTCGGGCAAAATGAACAGCTATGGTCTGTGGTATATATGGTGCTGCAAACCAACCAAGTCCCTGACAACACCGTATTAGACTTTAAAGTCGTTCCCCAAGGCTTATTGTTGAAAAATAATCCTGCACAAAAAATACAAGAGTATGCTTTTGACGGCGTACAGTTGGCACAGAAAAAAGACTATGTACTGTCCCAATTCTCCGATTTGAGTGAACAACTGGAAGATCAAACTGGCAAGAAAGTGCAGGATGCATCAATCTTTGATATTAGTCGTGCCCATGTATATGCCCGCGTAGAAGATTGGGTGCCTGACTATAATGCACAAGCTACTCAACTGAATATTGAACTGGGTAAACTCAATGAAATGCAGGTGAAAGGGCTGTATTTCATTTTAGGCAAAGGTGAAAAGCCCAAAGATTTATTGGCCATTACTCAACTTGATCCGATGATCAAATCACAATTTCATTCAGAAGAAATGCAGGAACGCAAAGCAGCGCGCAGTGAATTGCGTGAAGCACGTTTGGCGATTTTTTTGGTGATTATCGCGATGGGGATTTTCCTCGGATGGTATCGTTTTAAACGCTAATGCCTGAAATGATCGTGCAAGGTCATTTGAACCGAATCCAACCGTATAAAAAAGGATCTAAAAGCAATTTTAGATCCTTAATTTTTTATACAGTTTAAATCAAAGGTTTATTCTACAGGCCATGTGCGCTGTTGATACGCGCTGTCCCAGAACATCCATTCTAATTTTGCGCCGTTCGTGTAAGCGGCATGCATTTTTTCACGTGTATCTGCATCACAGCGGGCTGCCACTCGATCAATGGTTTGAATCACGTTTTGCACAGCAGTATTGAAGTCTTCACCTGAGTAGGTGTCGATCCATGCTTGGTAAGGGTTATTAGGCACAGATTGGCTGACAATGGCTTTGCCGACTTCAGCATAGATCCAAAAGCAAGGCAGGAGTGAGGCAAGGACCACAGGGTAACTTTCTGACCATGCTGTCGCTGTTAGAAATGAAGTGTAATGATGGCAGGCAAGGGTCAGTGGAGTATTTTCAAACTGTTCTTTGCTAATGTTGAAACCTTGCATAAAGTCATTGTGCAGACTGCGTTCCACCACGATGGCAATTTTTGCCGCTTCAGAAAACTGAATCACATCGTCGGCATCAAATGCCTTGGCTGCACACACTGCAAGCGCACGACCATAGGCCAATAAATAATGGGCATCCTGAATGACATAGTGGCAAAAGGCATCGCGGCTTAAGCTACCCTGAGCCAATTCCTGATTAAACGGTAGATGGAGAATCTGCTGATATAACGCGGTATTACGTTGCCAAACTTCTTCAGAAAAACGCATTGAACATTCCTGTCGTTAAAAATGAAAGACGGGTCTACACCATGATGCGATGTAATTGAGAGCCTCCATCTTAGAGTGTTTATTCAAAATGTAACGAATAATTTTTGGTTTCAATCCTGAAAAGCGGCATAATTGCGCCATAAACTTAGCTTCAAACTGGGTATTCCCTCATTTTGAAATCTTATTGAATGAATAGGTCGATCTATCATGATGAAACATTTTGGTTTCTCAATCGTCTTTACGATCGTGTGTCTTGCCATTTCTGCATATTGGGGTCTGAATCATGGCCCAAATGCAGGTGTGCAAGCCATGCTGACAGCACTGACCATTACTGCAATTTTGGCAGTGATGGAAGTATCATTGTCATTTGATAACGCTGTAGTGAATGCATCGGTACTCCGTGGTTGGGATCATTTCTGGAAAATGATTTTCTTAACCGTCGGGATCGTGATTGCTGTATTCGGTATGCGTTTGATTTTCCCAATCGTCATTGTTGCTGTAACGGCTGACATGGGCGCTATGGAAGTGGTGCAATTGGCATTGAATAATCCAATTGAATACTCTGCAAAATTGATGGCACATCATGCAGAAATTGCGGCCTTTGGTGGTGCTTTCTTATTGTTGGTATTCCTGAACTTCTTCTTAGATGAAGGGAAAGATACCCATTGGTTCCGTTGGCTAGAGCGCCGTTTGGCCAATCTTGCAAACGTTCCTGCGATGTCCGTGTTTATTGCCCTAATTGCGTTATTGGTAATGGCAGCAAACGTGGCCGAAGCCTCTCGTCTAGCGGTAGTGATGGCAGGTATCTGGGGGATCGTGGTGTATATCGGTGTCCAAGTACTGAGTCATTTATTGGGTGGTGAACCTGAAGTTGATGAAAACGGTAATGCGGTTGGACATGACGCAAATGGCGTACCGACGGGCGTGATCAAAGCAGGTTTTGGTGGTTTCCTTTACCTTGAA
Source organism: Acinetobacter sp. YH12140 (assembly GCF_013418475.1). Lineage (NCBI taxonomy): Bacteria > Pseudomonadati > Pseudomonadota > Gammaproteobacteria > Moraxellales > Moraxellaceae > Acinetobacter > Acinetobacter sp. YH12140. The sequence continues at coordinate 76,266 of NZ_VPBZ01000008.1, read as the reverse complement.
GTACTCGATGCCTCATTCAGTTTTGATGGTGTGATTGGTGCATTTGCGATTACCTCTGATGTCGTAATCATTATGCTCGGTCTTGCTATTGGTGCTATGTTCGTGCGTTCAATGACCATTTACTTAGTGGATAAAGGCACCTTAGATGCTTATATCTTCCTTGAACATGGTGCGCATTATGCGATTGGTGCTTTGGCCTTCATTATGTTGGCAAGTGGCACAGGTCTTCATGTCCCTGAAGTGGTAACGGGTCTAATTGGTGTGGCATTTATTGTTTGGGCTGTGATTGCCTCAATTCAATATAAAAAGCGTCAAGAAAATTTAGGCTAATTTAAATTTGCCTAAAATCTCCCAAAAAGCGCAGCATCAGCTGCGCTTTTTATTTGTCCAATCATCAGGATATTTAAAATCAATAAAAATCCTGCTTCGCTTTAAGCTGAATGTCCTATAATCCCATTCCAAGATTAATGAATTTTTAACCAGCTATGATGAATGCTCTTGAACGACGCTCAACTTTTGCTTTGAGTAGTATTTTCGCCTTACGTATGCTGGGGCTGTTCATGATTATTCCTGTTTTCTCTGTGGCAGGTCAGCAATATGCAGGGGCAACACCAGCACTTATTGGTTTAGCGGTGGGTGTTTATGGTTTAACTCAAGCGATTTTACAGATCCCGTTTAGTCTAATTGCAGACCGTTATAGTCGTAAACCGTTGGTGGTAATTGGGCTGCTGTTGTTTGCTTTAGGCGGTGCAATTGCGGCGATGTCCGATAGCATCTATGGCGTAATTATCGGGCGTGCGATTGCCGGTGGTGGTGCTGTATCTGCCGTAGTGATGGCTTTGTTAGCCGATGTCACACGTGAAGAACAGCGTACTAAAGCCATGGCCATGATGGGGATGAGTATCGGTTTGTCCTTTGTGGTCGCGTTCAGCCTTGGGCCTTGGCTCACAGGTTTAGTCGGCATCTCGGGTTTATTTTGGGTGACCACCATCATGGGACTTGCCGCGATTGCGATGTTGCTATTGGTACCGAAAGTAACGCGTCATCATAAAAATTTTCAACAAGGTTATCTGACGCAGTTAAAGCAAGTACTGAAAATGCCTGATCTAAATCGTTTACATGTTTCAGTCTTTTCATTGCATTTACTGCTCACAGCGATGTTTATCTATGTGCCGTCTCAGTTGATTGACTTCGCCAATATTCCCTTGCATTCGCATGGTCTGGTGTATTTGCCGCTTTTGGTCGTGAGCCTGTTTTTTGCATTTCCAAGTATTATTTTGGCGGAAAAATATCGCAAAATGCGCGGCATTTTCTTGACCGCCATTGGTGGCATTATTTTAGGATTGGGCATCTTAATTTTTGGTTTCGAATCAAAATATATTTTGCTGACAGGCTTAGGTTTATTCTTTATCGCATTTAATGTGATGGAGGCATTATTACCGTCATGGTTATCGAAAGCAGCTCCAATTCAATCCAAAGCGACTGCCATGGGGGTGAACGCCAGCAGTCAGTTTCTGGGGGCATTTTTTGGTGGTATGATTGGTGGGCAACTTCTGTTGCTAAATGATACGGCAATGGGATGGGGCATCCTGACAGCGCTAGCCATTTTATGGTTGATCATTAGTTTTGGGTTGGCTCAGCCGCGTTATTTATCGTCTATGGTGTTTAGTTTGCCTGAAGATAAAGAAACGGATGAATGGACTTCTCAGCTTTTAGCAATTCGTGGTATTGAAGAAGTTGTGGTGATGTCTGACCAGCAAGTGGCTTATGTAAAAGTGGATAAGCAGCAGATGGATGAATCTGCGCGACAACATTTAACGCACTTGTTAGGGAAAGAGGTAGCCATTTAACCATAACTCTTATAAAGTAAATAATAGAAACAAATAGGAAGAATACGTCTGATGCGTGGTGTAAATAAGGTCATTTTAGTTGGTACTTTGGGTCGTGACCCTGAAACAAAAACTTTCCCAAATGGTGGTTCTCTCACTCAGTTCTCAATTGCAACGAGTGATTCATGGACAGATAAAAATACAGGTGAACGTAAAGAGCAAACAGAATGGCACCGTATTGTGTTACATAACCGCTTAGGTGAAATTGCACAGCAATATTTGCGCAAAGGTTCTAAAGTGTATATTGAAGGTTCATTACGTACTCGTCAGTGGACAGATCAAGGCGGTCAAGAGCGTTACACGACTGAAATTCGTGGTGAACAAATGCAAATGCTTGACAATAATCGCCAACAAGGCGAACAAGGTCAAGGCGGTGATTTTGGTCAGCCTCGTTTTAATAATCAACAAGGTGGTTATAACAATAACCAAAACCAAGGTGGCTACGGTAATAGCTCAAACCAAGGCGGTTATGGCAATAACCAACCGGCTCAAGGCAATAGCTATGGCAATAACAACCCAGGTGGTTTTGCGCCAAAACAACAGCCTGCACCGACACCGGCTCCTGCAGCAGCAGATTTAGATGACGACTTACCGTTTTAATGAACCTTAAACACAGCGTTTAAAACGGTAGATCATCATCAAAAAAAGCCCTCAATCTTGAGGGTTTTTTTATGTGTATCTAAATGTTTGCCAGTACTGTGTTCAGCATTGAGCGAATAGATTATTGATTGGTAGCGTCGATTAAAATCTAATATTAATATAAATAATAAATCTAAAAATCCGATAGTTTTTATAAAAAAGTTCGGTTTTACCTATGATTTGATAAGTCGTATTCTAGCTTCAACAGATAAGCAATCCCTGAAATGAGTTAGAGGAATATCAAATGAGTTTAATTAATACTGAAGTAAAACCATTTAACGCTACCGCTTACCAAGACGGTCAATTTATTGAAGTTTCAGAAAAAGACTTTTACGGTAAATGGTCTGTGGTGTTTTTCTATCCTGCTGACTTTACTTTTGTATGTCCAACAGAATTAGGCGATCTTGCTGATCACTATGCTGAATTCAAAAAAATGGGCGTAGAAATTTATTCAGTATCTACTGATACACACTTTACGCATAAAGCTTGGCACGATTCTTCTGAAGAAATTAAGAAAATCGAATACCCAATGGTTGGCGATCCAACTTGGACACTTGCGAAAAACTTTGATGTTTTAATTGAAGCGGATGGTCTTGCTGACCGTGGTACTTTCGTAATTGACCCTGAAGGTAAAATCCAAATCGTTGAAATCAATGCAGGTGGTATTGGTCGTGATGCTTCTGAATTGATGCGTAAAGTAAAAGCTGCTCAATATGTACATGCACACCCAGGTGAAGTATGTCCTGCAAAATGGAAAGAAGGTGAAGCGACGCTTGCACCATCGATCGACCTTGTGGGTAAAATCTAATTTGGTGATCCAACCGTAGATTTAAAAAAGCCAGAACTCAGTTCTGGCTTTTTTGTGGTTTAGATCATTAGACTAAATAGCCATCATGTTCTGGAGCATAGCCACGAACTCCATCGACTAAATAGTCAATTAATCTTTCCATGACTAGGCGTTGACCTTTGCGCGAAGCATATACCAATTGCACCGTACCGACATTTGAGCACCATTCGGGGAAGAGGTGAATTAAACGACCTGCCTCAATATCTGCTTGCACGGTTAAATAGGGTAAGTCTGCAATGCCTAAACCATCGAGTGCTGCATAATAAGTACCGGCTAAGTCATTGCTTTTAATCCGAGGCTGTAAGGCAATTTCAATCTGTTCTTGCTGTCCCGTATGATGCAAATGCCATTGATAGCGGTTTTTCTGTGTGCCCAAAACGATACTCGGAAATTCTGTCAATTCGGTAATATGCTTTAACTCGCGTCCTTGTAAAAGTTCAGGACTAATCACTAAGCAATGCACGGTTTTAATCACGTCACGTACAATAATACTCGAGTCTTCATTCTTACTAAAATTGGTGCGAATCGCCAAATCAATGTCGTCATGTAAGACATCCACACGGCGGCTAGACAGCTCGAGTTCGACCTGAACTTTGGGATGATCTTTTAAAAACTGATTTAACAAAGGGCGAATTTGATGTTCCATCATGACCGGTGGACAGCTAATTTTAACCAAGCCTTCAAGTTCACTTTTTTGCTTCAAGAGCACCTGATGCGCACATTCGACTTGTTCGATCACTTTTATGCATTCTTCATACAATTCTTGGCCTAATGTCGTGACCTTAAAGTGTCGGGTAGAACGCTGAATAAGGGTGACATTATATTTGGCTTCAAGATCTAAAATGCGTCGGCTTAATTTTGATTTTGTAATATTCGATGCTTCACTTGCAGCGCTAAAACCGCCATGTTTCACCACCAAGTAAAAGTAGTAATAGTCATCAAATGAATGCATGGATCACCTTATGCAGTGAAAAATTATTTCAATTCCAATTATCATACGTCAATTTATACATCAGGTATAAAAAAAGCGGCTCGAAGCCGCTTTTTACTACTGGAGGATTATTTCTTTTCAGTATTTTGCGTATAGCTGTTGATGAGGTTACGGTAGTCTGGAATATGATTGCCGAAAAGCGCACCTAAACCTTCAATATCATTACGCCAGTCACGGTGTAATTCACACGCGGTACCAAACCACGTCATGAGCTGTGCACCCGCTTGCGTCATACGTTCCCACGCTGAGTCGCGGGTTAAATGGTTGAAAGTACCTGAAGCATCGGTCACCACAAAGACGTCAAAGTCTTCTTCTAAAGCAGACAAGGTTGGGAATGCCACACAAACCTCAGTCACTACACCGGCAATAATCAATTGTTTTTTGCCGGTTGCTTTGACTGCTTTCACAAAATCTTCATTATCCCAAGCATTAATTTGACCTGGTCGTGCAATATAAGGTGCGTCAGGGAACATTTCTTTGAGTTCTGGAACCAATGGCCCGTTTGGACCTTGTTCAAAACTGGTGGTGAGAATTGTTGGAAGATTAAAATATTTAGCAGCTGCAGCAAGTGCGAGCACATTATTTTTAAATTTATCTGGATCAATATCGCGAACCAATGAAAGTAGACCCGTTTGATGGTCAACTAAAAGTACCGCGGCATTGTCTTTGTCTAGACGAACGTAAGGTTTGCCCATTTTATTGTCCTCTTTCCTGTTTGCAAGTACGCAGAATCAGATGAAGTCTGCGTGTTAACTCGATTTAGCATAGCTATAAAAATGGGATAATGGAATGGATTTAAATGAGAAAAACAATCATAAAATTGGGATAATTTATTGTTGAATATGACTTAAACCCCTATATTTTTCAAATCAATGCTGGTTTTTGAGTAAATTTTAGATTGTATTAATGATTATTGTTCTATATTTGAGATATAGAATGCTATCTGGATGATGGTCAGTAAGTATTTCAAAGTTTAAAATTAGCGCTATGTTCATCCTATCGTATGAATATAGGAGCTAAGAAATGAAAAAAGTAATTGGTGTTTATCGTAATCAGCAAATGCACTGGGTGGGCGATGGTTTTCCAGTCAAAAGCTTATTTTCCTATGATCGTCTAGGTCAGGCGATTAGCCCATTTTTGCTTTTGGATTATGCAGCACCTTATCAGTTCGATCCCACCACTGCACAGCATGGCGTGGGTTCACATCCACATCGTGGTTTTGAAACCGTGACTATCGCCTACAGCGGTGAAGTGACTCATAAAGACTCAAGTGGTGGTGGCGGCACAATTCAAACGGGTGATGTGCAATGGATGACCGCAGGTTCGGGTTTGGTACATGAAGAATTTCATTCGCCTGAATTTGCTCAAGCAGGTGGTCTTTTTGAGATGGTTCAATTGTGGGTGAATTTACCGGCAAAAGACAAAATGACTCAGCCTCGTTATCAAGCGATCACGCGCCAAGATATTCCACGCATAGACATGGATGAAGGTGCAGGCCATATTCGGGTGATTGCCGGTGAAATGGGTGGTCACCTTGGGCCAGCACAGACCTTTAGTCCAGTGAATGTCTGGGATGGTGAGTTAAAAGCTCAATATGAAACCACCTTACATGTACCTGAAGGGCATAACACCATTTTGGTGGTCTTGAAGGGTGAGGTTGTGGTGAATGAAAGCCATAAAGTGCAAGACAGTTCGATGGTCATGTTTGCCAAAGACGATATCGCCATCCAGCTACAAGCGTTGCAGGACACACAATTTCTGTTACTTAGCGGTGAGCCACTAAATGAGCCGATTCAAGGTTATGGCCCATTTGTGATGAATAGCAAAGCTGAAATCATTCAAGCCTTTGATGATTTCAATAACGGAAAATTTGGTGAAATTGCACTGGCGCATGAAGCTTAAGCGAAAATCATGCCGTTGAAATAGCCGAAAAAAAAGCCTCTGAATAGTCAGAGGCTTTTTTATTGAGCGCTGTAGTATTTATAGTTGTCATGATTTAAATATCATTTTACTTTTTATAAATTGTGATGAATTTATCACTTTCTTATGTGGCGCATCTTAGCGAGACTTGGCTTTAAAGTAAACCGAAAGTTATAAAAATGGTTAATTTAATTGTTTGGTTTTATAGAGTAATTAAAATTTTAAAGAAAAATATGTTTAAAAAACAAAGCTTAAATTGTGTGCTTTTTGACTGTAAATATTTGTAAATTTAACTTAAAAACGGCTGTACTGAAATCCATACAAAAAGTGCGAATCTGGTATTTTTTAATAGCTATTTTTAACTTCTGATCAGTCATACTTTTAAACTGTGTTTTATAGATGGAAAAGAAAATTGGAAATTGCAGTCATCGGTAGTGGCATGGCTGGGCTGGCTACCGCAAGAATTCTTAAAGACGCAGGGCATAACATTACAATTTTCGAAGCTCTGCCTGGTCGTGGTATGGATAGCCACAGCACTGAGTTTGAAGGTGGCTTGATCGATGCCCCTTTGCGTGTGATGAATCCACACCTCTGGAAAAATACCTTAAGTTTGGCGACCCATTTAGGGATTAAAACTTTCCCAGTCCGTACCTATATGGCATGCAGTTGGCTATTTGAAGATCGTACAGAAACGTGGTTGACCACTAGTCGTAGCCGTATTGGTAATTTCCCAATTATTAATAACCGTAAAGGCTTACAACAATATGGCTGGCGTTTAGTCAAAGGAATGTTGCAACTCAAAGCTGCGATCACTCGATTTTTTAAATCAAAAAATCAGGACATCACGCTTGCCGAGTTCATTAATAAAAATGAAATTGAAGAAGTATTTTGGCATGGTGCGGTCATGCCTGTGTTGTATACCATTTGCACTTGTAACCCGAAAACGATTGGCGAATGGCCTGCGAAACCGCTGTTGATTTTCTTGCGTCAATTGACCAATGGTGATGCCTTGTTGCGTATCCAAGGCGGTACACCTGCGTTGGTTGATAAACTGATTGAAGGTTTAAATATTCAAAGTGGTACGGCAATTACCAAAGTGCACGAGCAAGACGATAAAGTCTTGGTGGAAACTGAGGCCGGAGCACATCATCTATTCGATCGCGTGGTTGTTGCGACACCAACCACCAAAACGGAAGAATTTTTAGATCCAACCCAGTTTGCTGATGATATTGAGCTCTTAAAGAAATTTAAATTTGAGCAAGGTCAGTTGGTGATTCACACCGATCAAACCGTGATGCCGCCGAAGCGTAAAGATTGGTCTGTACTAAGTTATATGATGGACCGTAAATTTACCCGTCAGCAATTTACCGTGTGGCTGAACTCAATCGAGCCGAGCTTGGTGGGTAAAACTCCAGTGTTCCAAACTTGGCAGCCAGTGACACCGATTGATCCTAAAAAAGTGATCTCTTCGGTTAGTTTGACACGCGCAGTGGTGGATTCTCATACCGTGGCGCTGAATAAAGAGTTACAGCAACGACATTTATCGCCTGAGCGTAAAGTCTTCTTTTGTGGCTCATGGTCTTGCGATGGTCTGCCGATTTTAGAGTCCGCGGTAACGTCTGCTATGCATATTGCAGAAATTTTTGGTGCGCCATTGCCGTTTGTGGGTTTAAAACCTAAAGTGGAGGTTGCCCCTCAACTCGGTTACTAACATGAAATGGCTTCAAGCAATTCGTCAGTACGTCCCTAGCCATAAATATGCGATTAACAGTCGACTACTCGGAGATGATTCGGAGCTTGCTTGGAGCAATTTGGGCTATTGGGATGATGCAAAATCATCCTATCCTGCAGCCTGTCAAAAACTCGCTTTCCATCTTGCCGAATCCATTCAATTAAAATCTACAGATCGTGTTTTAGACCTTGGTTGTGGGCAGGGCGCGAGCTTGGTTTTTTGGATGGAACATTTTCAAATTCAAAACTTATCCGCAGTCGAATTGCAAACCGAATGTGTGGAAAAAATCCAAAAAAGTTTAAATTCAAAAATCAAAATACAACAAGATTCATTTTTGAATTTAAAAAATATTTATCCACAAAACTGTATGGATGCCGTACTGTGTATTGATGCTGCGTATCATAGTGATTTGAATTTATTGCTTTTATCAGTTGTTAATGTTTTGAATTTAAAGGGACGCTTTGCTTTTCACTATTTGATGTTGTCCGATGAGTTTTTGAATTTAAATTCAGTGCAACGATTGAAATATCAAAGTCTGTTGAAAGCAGCAGATGTGAATTTGAAAAATTTAAATTCAAAGCAAAATTTACAACACCAAGTGCAACAGGCAGGTTTCGAAAATATCCAGATTGAAGATATCAGCGAATTCGTATTTCAGGGTTTTGCCGATTATATTCAAGAACAAAAAAGTCAGATGAGCCTGAGTTATGTGGATCAATTCAAAATCAAGATGACGGCAAAATTGTGTGAGAAGTTGTATCGAGACGGGCTGATTCGTTATGTGCAGATTAACGCGAGGAAGCCATAAAAGAGCGGCTCTAAAAACATCAAAGCCTCACTAAAAAGCGAGGCTAAGAAATGGTGCCGGCACACGGATTCGAACTGTGGACCTACTGATTACAAGTCAGTTGCTCTACCAACTGAGCTATGCCGGCGTTGTGGAATGCATTCTACAGATTTTTTGAAGTGGTGCAAGTTAAAAAACAGCAAATCGAATGTAATTTATACGTTTGATTTATTCAGCATTCGACCGATGTTTGGCTCTAAAAACCAGAGAAATAAAATTAGGTAATATTTCGCCCACAAGATGTGGGCGAAAAAGTAGGATAGATGAACGTTGGGTGCTATTTCATTCTTAAAATTTGGTCTAGATCCTGTGCGCATTCTTCAAGTGTATATGCCATCTCCAGTTGCATTTGGGGGCGGAGTTCATTGGCGAGCTTTCGCCATTCGTCAATCAGACGCTGTGCTTTTTGAATTTTATGTTTATTGATGTCTTTGGCAAGGGTTGGGGTATAGCCACCACGTTTGGCGTTCTTGATCTGCTTAACATAATTCTGGCTGTTATTCATGTTCTCTCCCGAATAGCAGTGATATATGAAAGGTGTTTTTTAAGTTTTTCGTTGATCAAGTTAAAAGTACCGCAATCGCGTTTCAGTTCTATGATGTTTAAATTAATGAATAATTTTTTGAATAGCACCTATATTGAGAGGATGATTTATTTTTAGCATAGGCTTAAGTAATTGTCTTTAGAATATAAAATTTGTATTTGTAAATAAACGTGTCTTTCTTACTGCCAATAAAAAATCCATAAGTCGTGCATTAGGAAAAAAACGTGTGATTTAAATCCATCAATCAGGACTTAAATACTGTGAAGTTATTGAGCTAAACAAATAGAAGATCAATTAGGGGGATATTTAATATTGAGAACAATAAAATTAAAAAAGGCCTAAATTTTATCAATTTAGACCTTCATTCTGCTTGGCATTGCAGTTTATTCTGGCGGTGAAAGAGTCCGTCAGGTTTAATATCTAAATATATGAAATATTTAAACATAAAAGAATAAAGCTGTAAATATACCGCCATTTGTACCGTCATTGGGTTAAAAATTATATTTTCGTAATTATGAAACTCACAGTAAAAGTGCTAAATTAGGAGAGTATCTAATACTTTATTTTTATAAATAACAATATCTTGGTTTTATATTCTAGGGGGAGAGATGAGTCAAATTTTACAGTATTTACCGTTTTCTTATTATAGAAAATTTCTCCGTTCGGCTATTGATGGTTGTATGGGTGTAGGTACACATGTTGCAGAGGTTCTTTGGGAGGATGGGATTTGTAGAGAGTCCTTTGTTAAGTTTTATAAACATGACAAAAAAAGAGCATTATTAAATGAGGCTATTGGATTTTTACTGATCCGATCACTAAATCTTCCACAACCTGAGTTGGGTGGTTTTTTACAATACAAAATTTCTGAAACAGAAACTCCTGAATTATGGAAGGAGGCTTCTGAACTAGAAAAGTATAGAGGTGAAGTAATTGCATGGGTTACAACAAATACTAATGGTCTCAATAAGCGGATTGAAATAACTCAACAGCAAGATCCTCAAATTAAAGAGTATTTAGCCAATCAATTACGAGAATCGCTTAAAAAATGGTGTCATCTTCCAGAATTGATTTTATGTGATGATTGGTTAGCGAATGATGATAGAAATTTAGGAAATTTATTAGAACTACCAAATAGAACTTTTACGCTTATTGATCACGGCGGAATTCTATATGGGGATAATTGGACTGTTTGGGATATTATGCAGTCTAGAATTATAAATGGACCATGTCAGAAGTGGTACACTCAAATTTATAGAAGTAAATTTGGTGAAGACTTATTTTGGAAACAAGAATTATTAAATGAATTAACTGAATTAAAGCAAAAGCATATAATTGGTTTGAACCAAGTCAAGGAAGAGCTTTTTAGTTTAATTGATGAATTCACTGATTCCGAGGAAGTAGATACAAAATTACCTCGTCAACCAATTCAAAAAGTAAGCAAAGTCCTACAAGATTTTTTAGAGGAATCGGCTATTCAAGTTAGTAGCCTTGAGCAAAAATGTGACCATTGGCTTGATACTTCAGCTCAGTATGCATAGCAGGTATTAAAAATGAATTTTAAAAAGTTTGAGAATAGATTTCTTAAAGAAAGTAGCCAGCAAAAAGAGCTTATCCAAGCTAATTGGTCACATATTCGCTTTAAGCCTGACTTAATCACAATGGAAGAGCTAGCAATTGGTGTGTTGGTAAATTTGGATGGGATTGTTTTTACTAAATTTATTGAAGACTTTGGACGTATAGAGTGTGCTTTTGGCGTTGAGAATGCTTCATATATAAAAAGCTGTATCGAACTTTTTGACGATTTTCTAAATCAAAATTATGAAACCTCTTTTTCAAATCAGTTAACTATAGATAAAAGAGGATTTGTTCAAGGAGAATCAATAGACTCTATCATTGAAGACTTATTGTATAGAACAGTTCCCTTGTCTCATCCACATAGTAGTGGCGTTAAAGGTCGAAAAATATTTAGAACAGTTAAAACTTCAAAGTTCCATACTGATGTAAAGTTATACATCAAAGAAAAACTTGGTGAAATTTATACTGACATATTCTCAGATAATGTTGAACCTGTAGGTGACGAGGATATCGGTTATAGGGAATTACCTATAGCTCTAAATGTTAAAGGTAAAAATAAAGCTGGTGATTTGATTTCTTCCGTCTATGCAACACCTGAGAAAATTGAAATCAATTGCCTTAAGGCATTAAATAATATAACTTTTACTAAAAAATTTACAAAAGAGAAGACTGATTTTAAATTATTTATGTTGTCTCCTGATATTGAAAATTTAGAAATCATGTCTAGAGCCGATAAAGACAAAAGAATCGAAATAATTAAAGATTTTCGTTGGAGTTTAGGCTACGAAAAAATTGATCTAGTAGAAGGAAATAGTGCTGAAAATCTTTCGGAAAAGATAATTGAATGGTCTGAATTTGATAGAGTTTGAGTATATTGATTTAAAATTACGCTGCCTAGGGCTAGGCAGCATATTAAATTTAGTTATTCATAGCATCTAGAGAAGAGATAAGAGCAGACCTAACTTCAGGATCCTTTTGATCTTCGATAACAAAGCAAGAGATACTATATTTTATATCCGCAAATTCTTTTACATATTGAGGGAAACTTTGTTCAAGGTTTTTTAAGACATCTTTAGCTTCTTCTATAAGAGAATTTATAGAGTTAACCATCATCGTATAGTATTCGAGTCGTAGTTCAAAGAATTTAAAATTATAGCGCTCATAACATCTGTTAAAGAGCTGTTGATGCTTAATTAACAGATAACGTTTCGATAATGTTGATGTGAAGTGATAAGAGTAATCTTGATATAAATCCAAAACATGAGCTTCTCCAAACTCATCAATTTCCTTCATAGCTTTACAAATTTGTGATAAGTGATTGGAGCTATAAACATTATTAGATATATGTTTGTTGATACCAACTTTTTTATAAACTTTACTTATTTGGTAGTCGAGTTTTTTTACACTTGCTTTATCTAATTGATTCATCAAAATTAAAGGTATTTCAGAAATATTGTTAGGTATATCAAGTCCATTTCTACGGAAATATTTAGAAGTTTCATTAAGAAATTTACGATGATTTTTAGCATCCTGAGATAGTGTTGTGCCACCAGCATCAATACAATCAAATTTTAAACTGCTTACTTCTGCTCTTTTACTGCCTACTTCAGAAATAGGAACAATAACTTCTTTTGTAATATCATTAAGAAAAACAGATTCAAGTAGACCATTCGGTGTGATTTTATGTACTAATTTGTCTAAAAGTGGAAAACCGGCATCCGCATAAATTGATGCAATTAAATGAGAGCAAAAATATCCATCAAAACTTTCATCATTAATAGTAGCTTTTATAGATTGAATAGCTCCATTAAAACTATATTTTTGTCCTTGATATTTAGGAGAATTTACTGAGATAAATGTAAGAACCTGTTGTTCGATTTCTGCATTAGGAAAATTACATCGTAATACAACAACATTAGATTTATCTTGAAAAGATATTCTTAAAGAGCTAGTACGTTGTACACCAGAACCTGTAATAGCTTCTAGAAAGACTCCATTTTCTAGTGCAATCATTGCATGTGAAAAGTGTCCTTTAGTGATTTCTGCAATAACTTTACTATGTTTAGCAGCACCACGAACTAAAACAATATCACCAACACGTAGTTGGTTGTTTAATACATACATGTGATTTTCCAAAATAACAGTAGCTATTATATTATTGATTATATTAAGTATTAAGAAGTAAAGGTCAATTAATTCACAGTAAAAGTATAAGTTGTGGTTAAGTTTTTATAAGTAACTAAGTATAAGAGTTTTATTTTTACTCCAATTTTTATGAATAGTCTCCATACGGCTATTGCTCAAATTTCTAAGACTTCGCTCATTTGTAATCAAAAGCCGTTGTTGTTTTTTATAGTGATCTCATCGCGACTGAGCATTGTTCTTGTAATTTATTAATAGATAGACAGTGTATAGGTATTAGAGCAAGTTCTTTCTTTGGAATTGCTACAAGCCTTGTAACACAAGGCTATAAGCTTATTCGTGATCAAAATTGCTGAGGTGAATTTTACGAATTTAAAACTTTCGGCAGAGATTGGAAGCTGCTTTTGCTACAAGGCTATTCAATTCAGAATGTGTCTTGATGCCATCTGTTAAAGTCCGTTTGTTTCTATTCACACTTGTTGAATTTTGTTCCATTCCAAAATGATCAATATTTTGGCTGTAGTCCGCTTTCATTTCTTTAGAAGCTTGTTCATCTAATTTAGTAAAAGAGAGATGTTTAAATCCCAATTTTATGATGTTCGGTAGATTGGAAAGACAACAGTTTGTATCAGCTAGAAAGTCACGATTTAAAGTTACTTCAACACGTAGTCGATGCTGATCAATCGGCAACGATTGTTTATTGCTATCAGTCGTCTTTGGGTATAAGCGATTACAAAGCGGTGAACCTTTAGGATTTACACCAAGACACCAATCGTTATTAAATCGATTTAATAGAACAAATGGCGATTTAGGGACTGGCGTAAATTTATTACGAATATCATCCTTTATAAATTTATAGATACGAAAATTTTTTGCAGTTTTACTGTACCTAAGGGACTTGTATAGGGCACTTAAAAAGGCTCGATTGGGAACATTGTAAAAGTCGAGAGATAATTCAATACCTGAGATTTTCATAGTTAAAGTATCTGCGCCGTATTGTGTTTCGAGTAAGTGTGCAATTTTTAATAAATCATCTTTGCTTCGAATATCATGCAGTCGGATAGTAAATGTTAGATTGTTTTGAGCAATATCGCTTTCATCATGTTTTACATAATGTCTTGTACCTGTTTTTGCTGTCAGAAAGCTTTTGATATAGCTTCTTGCATTAGGTTTATAGGCAAATTTACAGATACTCGGATTTACTTCAAAAGTTAGGTCTAACCAATCAATGACCGCTTTGATTTTGATAGGTGTAAATTTAATTGTGTAATCTTTTTTCTTCAGTAACTCATTTTTAAATTCCATATGTTTATCAAAACAGTAACTTGAGATATTGCTTAAAAACTCAGCCTCAATGAGAGTCCAAGCATCGGCATTGACTTGGACTCTTTTTTGATAGGCATTTAATAAAGCATCTTCATCTTGCTTTCTGGTTTTTTCTGAGACTGTGAAATATTTTCCAGAAGAATGTTCAAAAAGATCCTTTAGCATTGAATCAAATACAAGGTTTGCTTCACGATTTGATGTGTATTCCTCGCAAGTTGCTATAGCAACGTAGAGTGAATTTAAAGATGTATTGAATTGAATATAGCTTGTCATGTCTATCCTTTTTGACACGGCGAAGTATCACGCAAATTCGCCTGAGCTGTTTGTTGTAGATGGAATGAGAAAGGGGATGCGACAGCATCCCCTTATTGCGTAGTAGTTGTGCAGGGATTAATGGAATTTCAATTGTTTCCGGAATTCTTTCATTACAATTTTGGAATCAATAGCAATGTTTGTGTTCATTGTTAAGTGATCTGCAATCATGCCGCTTAATTCCTGAATATCAGCCCGTTTACTCAAGTCATACTCGTCATCAATTTGAGCAATCGTGTTTGCCACTTCTGAAGTAATTAACTCGTCAATGTGATTCGAAGCCATAGCTGTAGAACCATCTTTTAAGATGATTTCAACATTGTTTTGTGTATCCATTATTAACGTCCTTGTGTAATGAAGTAGTTTTCGAATGCTGTATTAATTAGTACAGCTTCCCGGCCTTGAAAGATCAGGTAGTAAGTCGTAGATGAATTTGAACCATTTTTCATGATGATTTTACTGTCATCCAGCAACTCGGAAACTTGTTCAACTGAGACAATGGATGCTTTCATTGCATTACTCCATTTGGTTTACCTTGTTCGATAACTTGAATTTCACCATTTTGGATTTTCTGCTGTAGCAGATCATCAAAGGTACAATTTACGGCGTAATCAATACCTTTCTCTGTACTGAGGTCAAATCGTTGGTTTTTACGCATGAGTAAGCTTTGAACGGTTTCTTTAATCAGTTCCGCTTTCAGCTTACCCATTTCATCAATTTGAGCTGTATTAGTAATTACTGTAGTCATTGGACTTTCCTTTAAGTTTTAGCTCATCTCCATTTCGATGTGCTGTTATGAATGCCACTAGGGCGAATTTTGTGTACATACGCTCCCCATTGATTGTATGTACTGTGATTCTGTAACCGTCCTGATTTCGGTATTGAGACGGATTTTTCATGAGATAGGCGAACCATTGCTTGGTTGTTCGTATGGGTAAATGATTTGCCAATTCACACGATGCTTCCCATGTTGTATTTAGATCGTTCATACGCTTGATTTGGACTCAAGCCATTTGATTAGGTCGGTTGTTCTCCATGCACTTACACGTTCGCTTAAACGGACAGGCGCTGGCATGTCACCTTTTCGTACAAGGTCGTAGATGGTCGAGCGACCAAAAGGCAAGATGCCGATCGAGGATGGGCGAGCCTTTACAGTTCGGGTCGTACCATCTTTGGTTTTATAGATTCGAGCTTTGTGTTCACTAGTGGTAGCGAGTTGACACATACGCCAATAATCACGCTCAAGTAGGCGTCTGTAGATGTTTGGATTCAGTGATGACATGAATACTCCTCATCATTACGGTAGGGCTTCGTAGTGATGAGGAGTTTATAAAGTTATTAAACTAGAACCGTTTTTCTCGTAATTTTTTAAAAAAAATGCAGATTTTTTTTAATTTAAGGCTTTGATTTATTGAATATTTTGATAATATTTTTTTTAATGATAGTTGTTTTGTAGCGGTTTGCTATACGAAATATGTCGTTAATTTTTCCTTTATTTAAAGTAGTTTCACCACGTACTAAAAGCTCTCTAATCTGATCATTTAGTAAATTTTGTTTAACACCCGATTCTTCCATAATAATATGCTTGAGAATGAGGATAAGCTGATATAAATCCTCTTTTGTATTTTCTTCTCTTCTATCCATAGCATCATAAGTTTTTGGTTTTCTTATATATTTATTCCAGCTGCTTGTGGTGATGAATAGTTCATCCCTTGAAAATGTTTTTCTTCCCCATGTTAAATCTAAATTTTTTTGAGCTTCCTCTAAATCAGAATAATCGGTATAGGATTCAGGAAATAGTTGAAATTCATAAACTTTGATTCCAGATTCTATTTGTCCTCTTAAAAATTCAATGCGTGGATGATTTTCTAAAAACAGCCATTTAAAGAGTGGTGAGTGAATCAGCTCTTCAGGATAAAGGTAATCCTTATACTTTTCTTTATCAGTGAAGATCTGATTTTCTGTATGCTTTAGCTTTAAAGCATGTTGCGTTTGAGAAACTGAAAGAGTATTTCTGGGGTCTAAGATAACTTTTTTTAATTCTTCAGTATTTTCGGCAATAAATATTTGATTGCCATATTCAATCGAATGAACGAGTCCTGAAATATCATCGACTGAGGCAAAATAATTATTTACGCGGTAGCAAATTTCCAATTCACCTGAAGAGACTAAATTGGAAATTTTGCTATAGCTACTAAGTTTATTTTTTACTTCATCAATTGATATGTATTGCATTAACCGCTACGACGCTTTTGCTCCTAAATTAAATGCAATGATATTGTCTTCACTCTGAGGTTTAAATACTGATACATCACCACCTTGACGTAAAGTGTCCAAATAGTCCGCCCACAACTGCATCAACTCACGTCTACGGCGCAAAAACTTAGTTCGGTTGTAAGCTGTACCATTGGGATCACGTACCGTATGCGCCAATTGGTGCTCAATAATATCGACTCGATATTCAAGTTCTTCACCTAAGATTGTGCGCGCCGTTGCTCGGAAACCATGCGCAGTGTGCTTACCTTTATAACCAAGTCTATTTAGGGCTTGGCGGATCGTATCTTCACTCATGCTTTCATGCAGTGACTTCACGCTAGGGAAAACAAATGTAGAAGTTGTTCGCATGTCTTCGAGCTGTTTCAAAATATCGAACGCTTGACGAGAGAGGGGAACGATATGCTCTTGATGTGTTTTGGATGCGCGAAAACACAAGCGTTGATGTTCAAAATCAACGTGGTCCCATAGCAATTCACGAACTTCATTTGGTCGTTGATAGATATACGCTGAAAGTTTTAATGCAAGCTCGGTTCGTAAGCGTGCACGAGGATTCTCAATGTGATAACGCCAAATCTTTTGCAGTAATATTTTTAGCTCTGATTCGCTTACCACAGCATTATGATGACCCTTAATAGGCTTGGGTAAGGTAATGTCATAAGCTGGGTTATACGTGATCAGACGGCGTTTAAATGGAAGCTTTAAAACTATACCCATAATCGACTTAACACGACGAGCTGATTCAAGTGCACCGCGCTCTACAAGACTATTCGTTACATCACGCTCAAGCTGTTCTGCGCTTAAATCGGTCACTGGTAATTTGCCAATGAATGGCAAAATATCACGGTTCAGCTTACGAATTGTTTCTCGGTCTACTTTGCGCTCTAGCTCACGAATCTTGAGCCATTCAGTTGCAAACTTCTCAAATGTATTCTCAAGTTTTGCTCTAAGTTCATCCCGATGGTGATTACGTTCCTCTGCGGGATCGATACCATCAGCGAGCATACGCTTTACTTCATCACGTTTTAGACGAGCTTTCTCTAGGGTAACTTCATCATAGACACCCAAAGCTAAAGTATTTCGTTTTTGACTGATTGGACGGCGATAATCCAAACGCCAATATTTTGAGCCATTCTTATGAATAAAAAGATATAGTCCGCCACCATCAGCATGCTTATTACTGCTATCAGGATCGTAAGCTAGATTTTTAACGGATTTAGCGGTTAGTTTATTGGATTGCTTAGCCAATTGTGAGCCTCATTTGACGGTATAAATTTCAGGAAAAACCTGACTCACTCCTTATTATAGTCATCTGCGAGCAGATACCGTCAAAAGTACCGACAAATATGTCGGGATACTACTGGATTGCACCGTAGTGTATAGGCATAAAAAAAGGCTTGAACCCTTTAGATTCAAGCCTTTCGCACTACGGTACAGTCCCGTAGAAAACTGTTTTGGCGGTGAAAGAGGGATTCGAACCCTCGAAACGCTATAAACGTTTACACACTTTCCAGGCGTGCTCCTTCAGCCACTCGGACACTTCACCTTTTGCGCGGTGGATAATAGCGAAAAAAATATATTCTGCCAAGAGAAACAATTGAATTAGACAAAAACATCTTGAGCGGTGCTATGATTCGCAAAAATCCTGTCTAAATTGAAGACAATTATATGCAAAGTACTGCACAAAAAGCCGCATTGCCTGCCATCACCTTGGCAGCTTTGGGCGTAGTATTCGGAGACATTGGGACGAGCCCGTTATATGCGCTGCGCCAATGTTTCCTCACAGCACACTTGGCGATTAGCGAAGCGTCTGTGCTGGGTATTCTGTCCCTGATTTTCTGGTGCATCATGCTGACGATTAGTTTTAAATACGTCAGCATCATCATGCGCGCAGATAACAATGGCGAGGGCGGTATTATGTCGCTGTTGGCCTTGAATCTACGAACCACACGAATTGCCGAAAACAAAAAAATCTACCTGATCGCCCTTGGCTTTATTGGGGCATCTTTGTTCTTTGGTGATGGGATCATTACCCCCGCAATCTCTGTGTTATCTGCGATTGAAGGCTTAAGTATTGCGACGCCGATGTTTAACCAATGGCTGCAACCCTTATCGATCGGTATTTTGGCGGGGCTATTTTTAGTGCAACGCCATGGCACAGGCACGATGGGTAAATTCTTTGGTCCCTTGACGCTCATGTGGTTTTTATCCATTGGTGGTTTTGGACTATGGAGTATTTCGCAAACGCCATTTGTGTTGACCATGATCAGTCCGCATTGGGCTTTCAATTTTGTGGTACAGCAGCCTTATGTTGCGTTTTTGACCATGGGTGCGGTTATCTTGACGATGACGGGTGGTGAGGCAATCTATGCCGATATGGGGCATTTTGGCCGACTCCCAATCCGCTTGGCATGGTTTATTGTGGTGATGCCGTGCTTGCTGTTGAACTATGCAGGCCAAGGTGCCTTGCTACTGCGTAATCCAGAAGCTTTAGCCAATCCATTTTATATGCTGATCCCAGAATGGGCACTGTATCCAATGATTGCTTTGGCGACAGCGGCCGCGGTGATTGCCTCTCAAGCGGTGATCACAGGGGTATTCTCTATGGTCAATCAGGCGATTCAATTGCGTTATTTGCCGCGTTTGACAGTGAAACATACCTCTGAAGTTGAACGTGGTCAGATTTATTTGCCATTTATTAACTGGGCATTGTTTATCTCGGTGCTGATCTTGATCTTGCTGTTTGAAAACAGTGCGAATTTGGCCAGTGCGTATGGCGTAGCTGTGACCATGACCATGCTCTGCGGTACGATTTTGATCTCAGTTTTAGCTTATGGTTTATGGCGTTGGCCGGTTTGGAAAGTGGCGATTTTTGCAGTGCCATTTTTATTGATTGATTTGATCTTTGTTGCATCGACATCATTAAAAATCGCAGCGGGCGGTTGGGTTCCAATCCTGATTGGTGCGGTATTGTTTACGATTTTAATGACGTGGAAAGATGGACGGGCATTGGTGCTCAATCGGCTCGGTAAAGATGCTTTGCCTATTGACCTGTTTATTCGCAGTGTCAGCATGGGCAGTGAAACCAAGTTTGTTCCAGGTGATGCGGTATTCTTAACTGGAACGCCTGAGATCGTGCCTCATGCCATGTTGCATAATATCAAGCACAATAAAGTCCTGCATGAACGCAATATTATGGTTACGGTCAACACCCGAGATGTGCCATTTGTACCCGAAAATGAGCGGGTGATCACGGAAAAACTAGATGATCGATTCTATCGAATCACGATGTTTTATGGGTTTAAAGATCAGCCGAATATTCCTGCCGCTTTGGAGCATGCGTATCGTGAATTGGGCTTTGAATTTGATCTAATGCAAATCAGTTTCTTTATTTCCAGAGACCGTATTATTCATACCTTGGGTGAAGGCATGGCACCTTGGCGAGAAAAGCTGTTTATCTCTATGCAGCGAAATACCAGTCCAGTCAGCGATTTTTATCAAATTCCAACCAACCGTGTGGTTGAGTTGGGCAGTCAGATTGAAATTTAAGACTTAGATTGAACTTTTAGGCATAGATTTAAAAGTTAGACACGAAAAAGCCAGATCAATTCTGGCTTTTTTTTATCTGTAATAATTAAACTTTTTTAGTCCAAAGACATAGAGATCATTCTGTTGCTTTTTCCTGGGAGGAGTATGCGAGCAAAACAACAGAATGAAGATGTTGCGTTATTTCATCCTTGAAAATACGCTGATTAGTTGATTGTCGCGTCTACATCTGCAGAGGCTTCAGGCGCAGCTTGGATGGCTTCGTCAGCAACAGGTGCTTCTGGGTTGGCTTGAATTGATGCATCTGCAGGATTTGCACTTTGAGTTTCAGGTGCTGCCATAAAAGCATCTTGTTGTGCTTGAGGAGCTTCAGGCAATGCAGCCGATGCGCTATCGGCATTCACTGGCGCTTCTGCAGAAGAGGCAATGACGGGTGCAGCATTGGCATCCGTTGCTACGGCTTCAGGTGCTTGCTGTGCTGTTTCCACAGGTGCTTCAGTTATAACGGCTTCAGGTGTATTGGCCACTGCTGTTTGTTCAGTTGGAACGGACTGCTCTGTAGGTGCAGCAGCTACACTTTGTTGTTCATTTGCGAGTGCATTTTCCGCTTCAGTCACGGCTTGTTCAGCATTTGCAGGGACTGCAGGGGCATTCGGATCGATTTGGTTTGCCTGAGCTTGTTCAGGGTTTAAGGGCTGTTCTGTTGCAGCGGCATTGACTTGTCCGGCAGGAGCTTCAACCAATTGAACTTGGCCACTTGAAACTAAGTCCTGAATGGAACCAGGTTGACCATTCACGGTGGTCACAATTTTGACTTTAGATAAGCTTTCTAATGTATCACCGGGTTGAATCGGCGGCTCTGCAAATGCTGCTGCGCTCATTAAACCTGAAATTAAACCTAAACCTAAAATTTTAGAATGCATAATCACTCCGTATATTTTTATCGCAATTTTTCGTATTTTTACCTTGTCATAATTCTTGAGGCGAATTCAATGAAACATACGCAACTGCTTCATGACCTCCTATAAAGAACTGCACAACTGCGACATAAAGTTACATCAACTGCTGCTTTGTTAAACAATATTTGTGTGATTGTTAAGCAAATTAAAAAAGAAAAGTGTACTAAAATTTGCACCCTTGCTAAGCTGCGGAAAAATAGTCCTTTTAGAAGTCATTGTTGTAAGTCATGGTCAAAAAGAAACGCAATTTAGCAAATCCGCTTTCACAGTTATTTGGGCAAAATGGCATAAAAGTGCTGTTGGGTCTGGTGGCAACAGGAAGCTTTGCTATTGCTTTCGGGCAAGAAAAAATTCAACAACTTGTTTCTATGAGCAGCACTTCAAATAGCGCCTGTTTGGACCAATTTTATCGTGAAGTGCCACCTTATTTGGTCCGTGAAAGCCTACATAAAAACAGTTTTCCACTGTGTTTTAATGGCTTTAATGTCATGTATTCAGGGATATCCAAGACACCGCTTTGGGTTGCAGAAGCATTAACCCCCGCACGCCTGAGTCAAAAAATTCCGCGTGAAGATAACTTTCATGAAGAGACTCGCGTGCCGTCTGAATATCGGGCTTTGCTTTCAGACTATAAATCTTCAGGCTATGACCGTGGACACATGGCGCCAAATGCCGATATGCCCAATAAAGCTGCGCAGTTAGACAGTTTTTCTTTGGCCAATATGGTGCCGCAAGCTCCCAAAAATAATCAGCAAGTGTGGCGTGAGTTAGAAGAAGCCACACGGGCGATAGTGACCAAACAAAAGCAAGATGTCTATGTGGTAACGGGGCCGGTATATAGTGCGAAAAAATTAAAAACCATCGGACAAGGGGTCATCGTGCCGACCGCTACTTATAAGGCGATCTATTTGCCGAAAAAAGGTGTTGCAGGCGTGTACTATGCGGACAATACCTTGCGTGATACCGCACCGACAGTCAAAGTCATGAGTATTTGTGCGCTAGAAGAACTGACTGGAATTAATTTCTTTCCAGAATTAACTGAAGACCAAAAGCGTAATACCTACCGTTTGCCACTCAAAGCCACCCAAGTAAAAGCAAATCAAGATATCGCTTATTTGCATTGGGATGCTGAAAGCCAGTGTGCTGCAGATGTCGCAGAAGACAAGATTTTAAGTTTGCAAAAAGACTTTAAATCGAGTGGTGGATCCGTGGGTGAGACTTCCACGGCAAGTAGTGGAAATGACAACAATCAAGATGCCTTGGTCAAACAATTGATTGAAGAAATTTTGCAATATCTGCTACAAATTTTGAAATAATCGAGCAGATAATAGCGTTGAACTGCGAGCGATGAAGAGGAGCATTGCTTGCTGTTGAAATCTTTTTCACGTATTTCTATTGCTGCATCACTACAAAAAGAAAGAAGGATATCCAACATGTTTAAAGCATTTGAAAATGACACAGCGTCGCATGCAATTCATGACTTAACACTAGAAAATGGCCAAGATCGAATTAATATTTATGGCAACTTACAGGTGACGAAAGACCAAGCTGGCTTAGCTGCAGCGAAAGCTTTACAGGCATTTTTCAATGATGTGGTGACCACGCTTGAGGCAGAAACTAACTTAGCTGAAAAAATAGTGCAGGGCGGTGATGAAAACGAAGTGGAAAATCCATTTCTTTAATGCTGTTTCATCGGCCGTCGAAGGACGCAATGCTCAATTCGGGATGAATGAAAAAAAGCTCACAGGTTGTGAGCTTTTTTATGGTGTCTTCTTCTATTTATGCGTCTTTTGCCATCAGTTTATAGATGACAGCACCAATCACCGCGCCAATGATTGGGGCTACCCAAAACAGCCAAACTTGTGAAAGCGCAGCAGTTTCAGCAAAGAATGCCACACCCATACTACGCGCTGGGTTGACCGAAGTATTGGTGACGGGAATGCTGATGAGATGGATCAATGTAAGCGCAAGACCGATCGCAATTGGGGCAAATCCAGCAGGGGCACGTTTATCTGTTGCTCCCATGATCACAATCAGGAAGCCAGCCGTCAGCACAATTTCAATAACTAACGCTGAGAGCATAGAGTATTTGCCCGGAGATAATTCACCATAGCCATTGGTGGCAAAACCGCCGACGCCTGTAAATCCAGCCTGACCTTGCACAATGATGAATAGAATAAATGCGGCGAGGGTTGCACCCAGCAATTGAGAAATAATATAGGGTGCTAGTTCTTTGGCTTCAAAACGACCGCCTGCCCACAAGCCAATACTCACGGCAGGGTTAAAATGTCCCCCTGAGATATGACCCAGCGCATAAGCAGCCGTTAATACGGTTAGACCGAAGGCCAGTGCCACGCCAGCGAAGCCAATGCCAAGTTCAGGAAAGGCCGCAGCCAAGACCGCACTACCACAACCACCAAAGACCAGCCAAAAGGTACCAATCAGTTCTGCTAAATATTTATTCATTTAAAACTCCATTTGTTTTTGTCATTTGGAATAGATTTTCAATCTTTCACTCAGCATGAGTGCAATCTAGTTGTGAAGTGTTGTTTTATTCATTTATTGAATATGCATAGATTTAATGGATTTTGCTGAAAATCACAACATTAAAATGATAACTGTGTCACATTTTAACTTGCTGCTTCAATTTGCGATAAGCGCCATTGCTGTGGGGTTAAGTTTCGCCATTGTTTAAACGCACGTTGAAACGCACTCTGTTCTGAATAACCCAGCAGTAACGCAATTTCTTGCAAACTTAAATGCGGGTCTCTTAAAAATTCTTCAGCCATCATGCAGCGGACTTCCTGCATACGTTGCTGATAGGTACTGCCTTGTTGTTGTAAATGGCGTTGTAATTGTCGGACGGAAAGATTGAGTTGCGTAGCGACATGTTCAATTTGGAACTGATTTTTTTGCAAACCCATTAAGATGGCTTGCTGTAAGCGTTGGTCGATTTGCGTGGTATTCGGCAGCTTTTCCAATAAAGACTGTGCCTGTTGCATCAACAGTTTTTGTAAGGTCTGATCGCCTTGGGAAAAGGGACGAGACAGTTCTTGAATGGGAACAATAACCTTCGACTTTTCTTGGGAAAATCGAACTTTACAGCGAAAATATTGTTCATACTGAGCGACATTTTTCGGTGCAGGATTATGAAAATGCACTTCGTGTAAATTGATATCTTCAAAACGCATAAATAATTTTAGAAACTGCAGCATTAACGCAATCGCAATTTCATCGGTCAATTGATTGGCCATATTCATGGGTAAATCATTCCAACCGATGGAGAAAAAATCATTTTGAATATCAATCAGCAATGGACTGCCATCGAAGATTAAGCGATGAAAATCATGGTAGCGGAGCAGTGCTTCGCCCAAGTTTTCACAGGACAGGGCAATATACGCAATAATGCCAATATGTTTGGGTTGCACATGTTCTGCAATTTCTAAACCCAGCGCCGGCTTTTGGATCTTTTGATCTAAATCCATCAATAAATCACGCCAAACGGCATAATCAAAACGCTCTAAGTTTTTAACTTTATTCAATTTTTCAGGAATAGCAATGCCTTGAGCTTGGTGATAAGCATAGAGCAAATGGCCCAGTCCTCCATAGACCGATCCTGTATAGTCCTTGAGTTGTTGCATATTTTTTTAATTCTAAATTTTGTCGTGTTTTGTCAATAATATTAAAAAAAACGGTCAATATCTAGCCCTTTTCATTACCTATAGTGGAGCTAAGAAAAGGAGATATTGGTCATGTTAAAAGGTTTTATTGCAGGGTTGGTCGTCGCCAATGCCTTTGAATGGTTCGCGCATAAATATGTTTTGCATGGGACACATCGGTCAGGCAAGCCACGTTTTAGTCCAGTACCGAAAAGCATGAAATCACATTGGGAACATCATCGTGAAGTTCGAAAAACAGATTTTCATGATCATGGCTATGTTGAAGGTGTACAGAACTGGCGCACGAAAAATGAAATTATATCTTTGGCTATAATTGCAGGTGTATTTACGCCGTTATTTTATCCTGTGTCGAAAGGAATGAGCTTGGCAGTGCTGTATTGCGCAGGGAATTATTATTATATCCATCGTCGCGCACATCTTGAGCCAGAGTGGGCGATGAAAAAGATTCCATGGCACTATGACCACCATATGAACTCAAATCAGGATGCCAATTGGTGTGTGACCAAACCGTGGTTTGATTATATTTTAGGGACTCGGGTGATCTCATCGGCAAAATTACAGGAACAGAATCCACTGGGTGTGCTACTGCCGACAGCGATTGCCAAGCCATTGTCACACTGGGTCAATCGGGTATTTCCTGCAAAGTGGGTGGCTGAGCGTGAAAAGCCAGCTGCACTTCTTGAAACGGTCTAATATGAATGCACTGTGCGTTTTGACAACAAGCTTTGCCATCCAATTGAGCTGTCGCAATTTGTCAATAAATTATGAATCTACTGTCAATCAAATGCAGTGCAAATGCCCTATATTTAAAACATCAAAAGGCTTGTACACGACGAGTTGATTGATGAAGTTGCTATGTATATTTTTTCATTTGTTTTAAGTATCAGACCAAGTGCTGTAGTTTTTCTTGGTTTATAGGAGCCGACAAGGCTCCTTTTTTTATGTCTATAGTAAATCAATTGCATGGGCGATGCTCTGCTACAAATGAATGGCGTTGCATCGAAAATTCCAAAGCAAAAAAAGAGCGAATCATCGCTCTTTTTCAATCCTCATTGAAAATGAATCAATTAAAGACGCATTTCAATGCCTTGTTCTGCTAGATATTTTTTCGCTTCAGGAATGGTGTGTTGACCAAAGTGGAAAATAGAGGCTGCCAGAACTGCATCTGCACCACCTTTTAAAATGCCATCGGCCAAATGTTGTAGATTACCGACACCACCAGAAGCAATGGTTGGAATGGTCACACGGTCATTGATATTACGCATCAGTTCAATGTCATAACCGGCTTTGGTTCCATCGGCATCCATCGAGGTGATAAGTAATTCACCTGCACCGAAGTCCGCCATTTTTACCGCCCATTCGATGGCATCGATACCGGTTTCTTTACGACCACCGTGGGTGAAAATTTCCCATTTATTATCGCCGGTTTTTTTCGCATCAATAGCAACCACAATACACTGTGCGCCAAAACGCTGAGAGGCTTCTTGTACAAATTCAGGGTTATAAATAGCCGCAGAGTTAATCGAAACTTTGTCCGCACCCGCATTTAATAACAGGCGGATATCTTCTACTTTACGCACGCCACCACCGACTGTTAATGGCACAAATACAGACTCAGCCATACGCTCTACCGTACGGTAAGTGGTATCACGACCATTTGAGGTTGCGGTAATGTCTAAGAAGGTAATTTCGTCCGCACCTTGTTCGTTATAACGGCGTGCAACTTCAACTGGATCGCCTGCATCACGAATATCAAGAAATTGAACACCTTTCACTACACGACCGTTGTCCACGTCGAGGCAAGGAATAATACGTTTAGCAAGCATAATTTTTTCCAAAAATAACAGCCGATTATGAAACTTCGCGACTTAGATGCTACACCTTAGTAGTCGGAGCGGTTATTCTATCAAAAATATGTAAGTTTTTTCGCAGGTTTTCTATGTCGGTTTATACCACTTTGACTTTAAAGGAAGTTCAGGATTTTGCAGCACCTTATGGACTGGAGGTGATTGACCTGATTCCGATTCAAGGCGGTATTCAAAATACCAACTATTTTATTGTTTGCGAAAATGGCACGCAGTATGTATTAACCGTTTTTGAAGAGATGGACGAGCAAGGTGCAGGGGAGCTGGTCCCTGTACTTGAACATTTGGGGCAGGCTGGTCTAGCTGTGCCTGTACCGCTGAATCATTCAGGTAAAGCGATTCATAGTTTAAAGGATAAACCTGCACAAATTGCGCCACGCATGCAAGGTCACCATCCCATGCCTGCGAGCTTAGCGCAAGCAGAAGCGATTGCTGTAGCCCAAGCGAAAATGCATGTGGCTTTACAAGATTTCCCTTTGGAACGTGCAGAATATCGTGATCATGCTTATTGGTTACAAGTTTCACGTGATATTCGTCCAACATTAAATGAAGCAGATACCACGTTACTTAACAATCTGTTGGGCTTATATGACATCTTAACGGCGATGTATCCAGACCGTCCTACCGGTTTTATTCATTCTGATCTGTTCCGTGACAATACTCTATTTGAAGGCGATCAACTCAACGGCATTTTAGACTTTTATGAGTTAAATAAAGACGAACTCTTGTTTGATATTGCTATTACTTTAAATGACTTTTGTACTGAATATCCGGATGTACATTTGAATGAAGACAAAGCCATTGCCTTTTTAAATGCCTATGAAAGCGTGCGTCCATTAACCGCAGATGAAAAATCATGCCTAGAGTTATATTTGGCGATGGCGGCGGGTCGCTTCTGGATGATGCGTTTACAGGTGGCACAGAAAAATGCGGCAGAAGGCCGTACAGGTGATGATATTTTGCAGAAAAACCCTGCTGAAATGCGTAATATGCTGATTGAACGATTAAAATTCGTCACTGCATAAATTTTAAAAACAACGAGAGGGAAAAGCATGCGTGATCAAGGACGCTTAGTAGAATGGTTTGATGATAAGGGCTACGGCTTCATTCAACCGAACGATAGCACCAAAGATCGCGTATTTTTGCACATCAAAGACTTTTCCCGTCCCGGCCCACGACCAATCGTGGGCTGCGCGTTGGATTATGCTGTGATCTTAGACGAACGCGGACGCTTTCGTGCGCAGCAAGTGCATTATTTAAAAGCCTCACAAACCAAAGCTACACAACGCCCCAATAAAAAAAATGTGGTGCAGATGCCGCGTCAGGCACAGCCGATGCAAATCTTGTGCATTGTGTATATCCTAGCCTTGGCGGGCTTATCTGTGGCGGGTTTACTCAGTGGCATGGTGCTGCTTTTTGTGAGTATTATTAATGTCCTGACCTATTGGTTCTATGCTCAAGATAAAGAAGCTGCGCAAATGGGGAACCGACGTGTGCCAGAAAATACACTGCATCTTTTGTCTTTTTTAGGTGGGTGGCCGGCGGCATGGCTAGCTCAGCAACGTTTGCGGCATAAAACACAAAAACAACCGTTTCGGAAAATATACTTCTGTACCATAGCTTTTAACATATTACTGATTTTATGGCTGATTTCACCATTTAATATCGTGCATATCTAGGGTGGAATGATCCGCAAAATCATCATGACGGAGAGCGAAATGAATTATTCCATTGATAAAGATCCAAACCGCCTGCTCACGATTATTTTGTATATTCTTTATATTGTGGCGATTTTTTCTGCCGGCTTGCTTGCGGTCCTCGCGTTGATTATCAATTACGTCAAACGCAGTGATGTGCGCGGCACGATTTTTGAAAGCCATTTCACTTGGCAGATTCGCACGTTTTGGTGGTATCTCATTTGGAACATCATTGCTTTCGTGCCTTTTATTTTTCTGTTCTTTACCGGCAATAATGCCAATGCTTTTGCAGGTGTAGCACTGGGAGCGAGTACCTTCTGCGTCACGGTAATCGGACTGTCTTGGTTATGGATTGTGTACCGCGCGATTAAAGGTTTAATCCGTGTCAATGACAACCGACCTATGTATGAGTAATACGAGTTCAGAACTTTTTGGCATAAAAATCTTGGCATCAAAAAAGCGGCTGTATGGGCCGCTTTTTTGATTTAAGAGAGGAAGCTGAAATTAGCGTTTCTTTAACCATTTCGGCCGCCATTCACTCACAATCACACCCAGAACAACACACATTCCGCCAATGAGAGCGAGCGGTGTTAAGCGTTCACCTGCAAGCCGCCCAATGATTGCGGCCCAAACCGGTTCACCTGCATAGATGATTGCCGCCTGTGCAGGATCAACCATACGCTGCGCCCAGTTCATCACCAGTTGAATCACGGCGCTGGCCAGCCCCAATCCGCACAGTACAGCGATTAATGGCCATTCAAATTTGGGCAATGTGGTTTCACCTACCAGTGGAGCAAAGCAAAAACAGAACAGTGAAGCAAATGCCAATTGTAGAACCGTCACTCTGCGTAGATTGACGCGGGGTGCAAAATAACTGATCAAGATAATTTCAAAGGCAATGGTAATTGACCCGAGCAACGTAATGATTTGTCCAAAATTGAGCTGAATAGCCCCAAAACCATTACCAGTTAAAAAGACCAAACCGACAAAAGCCAAACTTACACCTAGCCATGTCATCACATGCGGTTTATGCCGAAAACACAGCCACATAAAAATCGGCACCAGCGGTACATACAATGCAGTTAAAAAAGCCGATTCACTGCTGCTGATGCTTTGCAGGCCGATTGTTTGCGTCGCATAGCCGATCGCAATCACCGCGCCGATGCTTGCGCCCGCAATGACATCATATTGAGAAAAGTGTCTAAGATATTTGAGTGATAAAAGACTCACAGCCAGTGTTGCTGCGGCAAAACGTAGACCGACAAACAGAACGGGACTGCTAAAATTTAAACCGTATTGCACGGTGATAAAACTGGCGCCCCAAATCATGGTAATCAGGATGAGTGCGAGCTGCGGAAACTTGGCTTTCCAAGCAGATTGTACGGTTGACATGTGTATTTGAATGTTCAAAGAGGAGAAATAAAAAAGAGGCCCGAAGACCTCTTTTCTGCTCGGGCAAATTATAAGCTTTGTTGATCAAGCAGTAATTGAGCTTCACGAAGGTTCAATGTCCCTTCATAAATTGCACGACCAGTAATCGCACCTAAAATGCCCGGTTGGCCTTTTAAGTTACGTACGTCGTCAAGGTTAGTCACGCCACCCGATGCAATAACAGGTAAGCCTGAATATGTTGCAAGGTTTACGGTTTGTTCGACGTTCACACCTTGCATCATGCCATCACGTGCGATGTCGGTGTAGACGATGCTCGATACGCCGGCATCTGCAAAGCGTTTTGCCAAATCAGTAGCTTTCACATCAGTGACATTTGCCCAACCATCCGTTGCTACCATGCCGTTCATGGCATCGATACCGACAATGATATGGCCTGCAAATTTTTTGCACGCTTCTTCAACAAATTCAGGCTCTTTTACCGCTTTTGTACCAATGATGACAAACGAGACGCCGGCATCAAGGTAATGTTCAATGGTTTCAAGAGAGCGGATACCACCACCAATTTGAATTGGCAATTCAGGCTGTGCTTTAGCAATCGCTTCAACCACAGGCTTATGAATCGGTGTACCAGCGAAAGCACCGTTTAAATCTACCAAATGTAAGCGACGCGCGCCTTCATTTACCCAATGCTGTGCAGTTGCCACTGGATCGTCAGAAAATACAGTATCGTCTTCCATACGACCTTGTTTTAAACGGACACATTTGCCATCTTTCAGGTCAATTGCAGGGATGATCAGCATGCTTTCGCTCCTTGCTCAATCAAATTAAGAATGAATTTGTGCCTAATCTTATCAAATAAACGGCTATTCACTAAATGCTAATATCAGAATTGATGAATTAAAAAAGCCTGACATAGGTCAGGCTAGTGCAAATAAAGGATTGGATTTTATTGTTGGTCTATAAAAATGCGCTGTGTATTAGCGTTTTTAGTCATTAAACATAAGCGGTTGTTTGTAATAAATCGCTGTTTACGGACTGAAGTAAGCTACCGACATCGTATAGGCCTTGATTGAGGGCTGTGGTACTTTCACCGACCACTTGAACAAGATCACCCACCACAGGAAGTTCAGTGGCAATCGATGTAATCGGTACAATGTCATCCAGTAAGGCATCTAAAGTGCCTGAAACATCTTGCACGACACTACCCATACTTGCTAAAGGATCGTTCAGGACGGATGTTAATAATTCGGTAGGATCAATACTGGCTACATAGTCGCCCGTTTCAGCCAACAAGCCTGTTAAATTCCCCCGTAGTTTCGCCTACTGCATCCAATAGACCGCCCAGCAATGGCAGGTCAGAAAGTACATCTGTGATTGGTGCAGCCACGCCACTGAGATGATCAACCAAACCTGCAACTTCCGTCACGGTTTGACCGACCACACCAGTTACGCCATTGAGAGCGGTTTGTACACCGCCGAGAAGATCACCTGTCGCTAGTTGATCGGCTACAGCATGTAAGCCATCACCTAAGGTGCCAACCAACTGATTTTCAACCGCGAGTACTTTTTCGATGGTCCCACCAATGAGCGGAAGCTCAGTCAGTGCATCCGTTAAGGGCGCTGTTAAGCTACTTACGGTCTCTAATACGCTGTCTACTGTATCCAAAACAGTATTTAAGACCAGTCCAACCGCTTTACTGATCCCTTGTAAAGTCAGGCTGAGTACACCGCTGATTTTTCCTGTAAATAAGTTCAACATGTCAGGTTCTCCAAGCTTTTAAATTATGATGTGTTATGTATTTGGCAGACTTGTTTTAGCAAAAGGAGATTGATGAAAACAAATTATGAAAGTATAGAAAGAATGAGATAAATCATGTAATTCTGCTAGAAAACCCAGAGAGATCAAAACCTTAGTTGAATAAAAATATAAATGTATATTAATGTAATTAAAATGAGTTAAATCAAAGATATAAATGTACTTAAAAGGTGCAAATTTATTGTTTTTAGGCTGTGCTGTGACTATTTTTAAAGCAATAACGTACTGTTCAAATCTTTAGCGCAAATAAACTGCAAATTCATTGGCACTCTTCAGCCGATCTTTGCACTTGGTCATGCCATAGATTGGGGCAATATCCAGTTACAGAGTGGTTACATCGCTGAACATAAATTAAATCATTAAAATAATTAAGGATTTAAAATTTCATGTGCGGACGAATTCTTAGTTTGAGAGACGTATTGGGAATGGTTTTAGGTAATAAGCCACGTTGTAATAATTCTTCAAAGACCAAAACAGGGGCATAGGCATCGGCAGCGGCATAACGAATTTGTTCTGGATTTAAGCGCTTTTTGGCCCAATTCGAGGTGCTGACCGATTTAGATTTTGGAAAATTCACACGAAAAAGCAGTGCCATGGCATTTTTTAAACCGACGGGTTGGGTTAAGCCAAAAGAAGCAAAGCACTTGGAGAGTTCCAATACACTATTCAGTTCGATGCCTTTTTTACGAAATAAATGTGCATCATTTTTTAAGCCAAAACCTACTTTAATTTGATCACGATTACTCAAGATTGGTCTTAAAAAATCCCAAGTGCATTCGTTCATTTGAAACAACCATGCCTGTTGCGCCGTCGCGAGTTGGATTAAATGTGGGCCGGTAGAGACCTCACCTTTACGAAAAGTCGGCTTAGATTCAGAGTCGAAACCGAATAAGGCAGTTGTCTGTAATTCATCGGACCAGTGTTGGCATTGTTCGGCATTGTGAATGACATGGATCTGCTCTGGCACTAAATTTTGGAACAATGGAAAATCTTTAATCTGTTCTTTTGTTGGCAAAATAGGTGTCAGTAAAGCATCAGTCATTGTGATTCAATTCAAAGGCTTGTTGTTGCAGCCTAGAGTGTTTAGTAGGGAAATGCAAATACCGAGATGTGGCGTTGAGCATGAGCCATTGACTCACCTGCCTGTCATAGCGCGTTGCTATGACAGTGACCAATAGGCTTAAAGTCAGTGACGACTTAAAATAGAAAACGCGCAGTAAATAATACATTTACCAAGATCAGTAAGAATAAACCGATAAAGAGAAAGGCGAGGACCACTTCCCATGTTTTGGATGTACGTGGCTCGCCATATTGATTGGCATTTGCAGACCCCGGGATGAGCATCAGCGCAATGCACATGACGATATTGAGCAACGGAATCAGCTCTAAGAGTGCAAACCAGCCTGAGAGATTAAAGTCATGCAAACGACGCACTGAAAAAATCATCAAAGGGATCAGCATTAAAATATTTAGGATCAATCCAATCACTTGCGTCATTGGATTTTCAGCATGAGCTATTAGGGCATTGAGGGTATTGGGCATCATGCTGACGATCAGTAGCATCAATATGCTCAGCATGAGGCCATAGAAGACATTCCAACCGATAAAAGACATGCGATTAAAACGACCGTCACGGTTCCAACCAGAGTTTATATTGGGTGAATTATTCATATTAAATGATCTTAAATTATCGTAAAAAGTATAGTTATCATTCATTTTTAACCGCAAAAATTGAGCTAAAAACGACATAAAAATGTGAAAAAGTACAGGATTTGATCCTGAACATAAAAAGCGCGTTGATTATAAAGGTAAAGTACAAAAAAAGCCCACATGTGTGAGCTTGTTTGAGTAGATGTATTGCTGTTTAGAGCGATCTAGGCGGCATTTAATGATTTATCATTATTGTTGTTGAATCGTGGTTTGCTGAGAGCGGATCACATAGTTTTGGTAAGACGGAATCATGATCGCAGCAAGTATCCCGACTATAAACACCACGATATACAAAACAGCCAGCACTGTTTCCCAGCCTTTGGTCGGGCGTGGTTGTCCAAAGCTATTACTACCGCTATTACCCGGTGCAAATAACACATAGAGCGCAAATAATATATTCACTACAGGAACTAAGATCAGCAGTGCAAGCCATCCAGAATGGTCTCGGTCATGTAAACGACGGATTAAGAAAATGACGCTGTAATAAATGACGATGGCATACATGATAAAGAAAATAATCATGAGTGGCGTCGACATTGCACCCTCAGTCAACGCATTTTGCGCACCGGGTATGAGCAGGCCGACTACAACAGCAATTAGCGTAAAAATAATGCCGAGAAGTAGATTCCATGCAAGATATGCGCGCCGGCTAAAGCGGCCACTGGCTTGGGTCGGTGAGTCAGATGTGAATGTATTCATTATTATTCCTAGGCTTTGGTATTTTTATAAGTAGGCAAATTCTAAAATGAATATGTAGAAAATAAAAGGATGAAAAATAAACAGTACAAAAAAGCCCGCAAGGAGCGGGCTTTTTTGCGGTGAAGGAATTTTAAATATCCCATTCCACAAAGTTTTTCAGCAATTGCAGACCGGCTGTATGACTTTTTTCTGGGTGAAATTGTGTCGCAAACAAGTTTTCCTTGTGAATTGCGGTACAAAATTCCAAACCATAGTCACAGGTAGCAGCGACAATGCTTGAGTCTTGCGGCTCTACATAGAAGCTATGTACGAAATAGAAACGTGCATCTTGCTCAATGTTTTTCCACATCGGGTGGCTTGGGTCTGCCTGATGCACTTGGTTCCAGCCCATGTGCGGCACTTTTAATCCCTCTACATCAGGGAAGCGTTTAACCGAACCTTCAAAAATACCCAATGCATCTGCACCGCCATTTTCTTCGGAATGCTGCATTAGGGCTTGCATGCCGACACAGATCGCAAGCACAGGTTTATTAAATGCCGCTTTACGGACGACTTCATCAATCCCTGCATCATGCATGCCTTGCATACAGTCACGCATTGCTCCCACACCGGGGAACACAATTTTATCTGCTTGTGCAATCAGCTTAGGATCATTGGTGACATCAACAGTTGCACCCACGTGTTCGAGGGCTTTTGCTGCTGAGTGAAGATTTCCCATGCCATAGTCAAGAAGGGCAATACGGGTCATTACAATGTTCCTTTGGTAGACGCAACAGTATTTTCGGCACGCGGGTCAACTTCACACGCCATACGTAATGCACGGGCAAAGGCTTTAAATACGCTTTCAATTTGGTGGTGGCTGTTTTTGCCTTTTAGGTTGTCGATGTGCAGCGTCATTAACGCATGGTTCACAAAACCTTGGAAAAATTCAGAGAAAAGATCCACATCAAAAGTCCCGATGCGTGCGCGAGTGAATGGAATATCCATCCAAAGACCCGGACGGCCAGATAAATCAACCACAACACGACTCAGTGATTCATCCAGCGGCGCATAGAAGTGACCGTAGCGACGTAAACCTTTTTTATTGCCCAGTGCTTGAGCAAAGGCTTGGCCAAGTGTAATCCCACAGTCTTCTACGGTATGATGATCGTCAATTTCAAGATCGCCATCACAATGAATATCAATATCAAACAGACCATGTCGCTTGATTTGATCAATCATATGATCTAAAAATGGAACACCAGTGTTTAAAGTGCCTTGACCAGTACCATCAAGATTCACACGAACTCGAATTTTGGTTTCGTTGGTGTTTCTTACCACTTCACTGATACGATCTGTCATAGACACGTTCCTCAAATACGTCAAAATGATTGATGTAAAAATATTTTCGCTGTGACGAAAAGTCACCGCATATTAGATTGCTCAGGAGGGTTTATCAATGCCTATTACCGTACATGCCTATACTTCTTTGGAAAATGATGAAGTGCGCAGCCAGCTTGAGCGACTGTATGACACCAGCCCTGAGTTTAGCGACGGTTCCGATGCGATTGAACAACTTGAGCAGAACTTAGCTCAGTATACCTTAGTTTATACTGCAGAATTTAATACAAAATTGATTGGCGCGATTTGGTGTACAGGCCAAGGTGAAAGCAAAACCCTTGAATATATTGTGGTACACCCAGCAAATCGTGGGCGTGGTGTTGCAGAACGTCTAGTGAGTGAAGCGACACGTATGGAGGAAGAAAAAGGGGTGAAAACTTTCGAGCCAGGTTGTGGCGCGATTCATCGTTGTTTAGCACACATTGGTAAAATTGACGTAGTTGAGTAAAGTTCAATTTTTAAAAGACAGTCTCCGTGCTGTCTTTTTTTCGTCTGAATAATTAAATTGACTCAGACTTAAATGTAAATAAGACAAAAAGTAAGCGATTAGTGTGAAATGTTGATTTAAAAATAAACATTTGAGAAAAAAGCCCATGCTTATGCTTGACGGCATACAGCTTAAATTGTTTAATACGCCCCATCGGCGTGATAGCTCAGTAGGTAGAGCAACGGATTGAAAATCCGTGTGTCCCCAGTTCGATCCTGGGTCTCGCCACCATATTCAAAACTGATTTTTCAGTTTATCAATCCCTGATCCCATCAGGGATTTTTTTTGCCTAAAAAATATGCATACAAAAAATATTTTTATAAATATGATTGACTAATTAACTAAGATACGGCTTAATACACCGCATCGGCGTGATAGCTCAGTAGGTAGAGCAACGGATTGAAAATCCGTGTGTCCCCAGTTCGATCCTGGGTCTCGCCACCATATTCGAAAAAACCTCAAACCATTGTTTGAGGTTTTTTTTTGCCTGTTGTTTTTTCGGTTGTTTATCATTTACACAATTTAACTGCTACAATCTACCGAATATAATTTGACTGATAGTTAAAAAAAATTTTTAAAAATAAAAGGTATGACAATGCATATGAAAAAAATGTTA
This sequence comes from Acinetobacter sp. YH12140, assembly GCF_013418475.1. Classification (NCBI taxonomy): domain Bacteria; kingdom Pseudomonadati; phylum Pseudomonadota; class Gammaproteobacteria; order Moraxellales; family Moraxellaceae; genus Acinetobacter; species Acinetobacter sp. YH12140. The sequence continues at coordinate 39,381 of NZ_VPBZ01000008.1, read as the reverse complement.
ATGGCTTTAACCATAATTACAAGCGCTGTATTAACAGCATGTGGCGGTGGAAGCAGTGGAAGTTTTAATTCATCATATGAAAAAGAATTTACTTTTGGTACTCAAACCTATATTTGCCACAGTGAAAAAGCAGCAAATGCATGCGGTAGTGCAAGTCGAGATTGTTCAGCGTGTGATCTTAAAACACCGTCTACCAATGTGATCACGGCAATATGTACTCAACCTGTAGCAAAAACCCATAAAGTGACAACAGCAGGCTGTGTATTAAAGCTAACAAATGATATCCAGACAGGAATCTGTACATCAGAAGGATTAAGATTATTGTCAGGCAGTAATCGAACTAAAGAAGAAGTGAATCAGGGGGCATTATTTACAAATGGAAGTCTGAAAATCACGCTGGCGAATAACGTGACTGAAACGATTACCTGTAATTAATGCTGATGAAATTCATTGTGCCAATGTTGATTGGCCTCGTCTGTTTGGGATTGGGCTATTTAATAGCCCCGTCTAATACTGTATCTGATGATCCTACAGTTATAGAAAGTAATAGAGATCAGACAGGGAATAGGTTTATTCAAAATTTTCAGCAGAATATACCTGAGCAGTCTGAAAATAATATCGAATTACAACAGCAACTCAAAAATCAAATGACTCAGGTGAATGCCGTCATTGATCAGGCGACACCACAACAGTTGGACCAATATTTAAAACAAGCCTTTCCTAGCTATGATTTATCGGCAATAAAAAACAAACGCGAATTTGCAAAGCATCTTGTACGCGAATTTGTTGATGCAAAAAATAATCCTCATGAGCCTATGAGTGGACGAGCCACGGTTATGGCACAACAAGAATACGGGGTTGAAAATGTACTGCCGCGTGACATTTATGCAGAACAGCAGTTGTTTGCTCACTTTGATACTTTAGGAAAAACTCCGAATAGTGAGCAGGTTTTTGTACGTTGGAGCGATCAATCTACTGGAGAAGTGCTGTTTTTTATGCCTCAACGGATTAGTGCTCAGCGTGAACAGAATTGGGTCAGTTTTAGTCCTGTCGCTGGCTGGAAGCCAGGGCACTATGATGTGAAATATTATCAAATGAATGATCAATTAAGCCCGATTGCACAGACCAGTTTTTATATACAGCACGTGATTGAGTAAATATTTGAAGCTCAAATTTTATCGCTGAAGCTAGGACTTAAGTGCTAGTTTCCGACCCTAAAAATTCGATTAAACTGATAAAAAAATAAATAATGAATTTTTACAATGAAAGACCTTTTCTCTACAGGGAGTGCGCTGTATCAACAATCACGTCCAAGTTATTCTGCTGAAGTCGTCGATAGCATCTTGCAGCATGTTGCCGTGCGTGAACTGGCATGGGACTGTGGTGCAGGTTCAGGTCAATTTACCAAAGGTTTGGCGTCCTATTTTCAACAGGTTTTAGCGACAGATCTGAGTGCCGAACAATTGGCACAAGCACCCAATTTAGACAATGTACGTTATGAGCAAGCTAGCGCAGAACATTGTCCGCTTGCTGACCATTCAGTGGATTTAATCACAGTCGCGCAAGCGATTCATTGGTTCGATTTTGCTGCCTTTTATGCAGAAGTACGACGAGTATTGAAACCCCATGGTCACATCGCCATTGTGGGCTATGGTCTGATTCAATTTGAATATGCAGAATTGAACCAGCTTTTACAGGATCTGTATTTTGTCACCTTAAAAGGCTATTGGGATGCTGAACGTCGTTACATCGACGAAGAATATCGCAGTATTCCGTTTCCATTTCAGGAGTTAGCGACACCTCAACTGTTTTTAAATTATAGATGGAGTGCACAGCAAATTTTAGACTATTTGCACACATGGTCTGGATTAAAACACTATCAACAGCAACATCCAACACATCAACCGTGTGCAGCTTTGAACGACTTCTTTAGCCGCCATCCGCAGCAAGAGTTTGCTTTGTCATTTCCTGTGCTATTAAGAATCGGGACCGTATAAAAAAGAAAAAGTAGCCGCAATATAGATAGATAAAGGATGAAATCTTAAGTCTAGAATGAGCAATGTGAGGTTTGAATCGGCTGTACTTTCGTGCCGTTTGTCGGGGTTAAATCTAGTGAATTGATTAATTGTTGTACAATAATAGCAGTGTAAATTTTTTCAATTTTCTATTTTTAAATCTCTCGGAATGAACATGATGAATCTCTCTAAATCTGTTTCCGTTTTGGTTTTTGTTAGTGCAGCAATGACGGCTATGTGTACTTTGGCTGCGGAAAAAGCCACTACAAAAGTTGAGGATACCGAACAACAAGCTATTCAGATGCCTGCTTTAACCATTATGGCAGAGCGTGAAATGCGTGCAGAGACGGGGATTGTTGAGTATCAAGAGCAGGTGGATCGCCGTAAAGCTTTACAGCAACGGGTGATGCAACTTGAGCGCGATACGCAAAACAAAGGTGTCGATGCAACAATCGTGTCAAATGTAGATGTCTTGCCTGCCACAGCAGTGCCTGATATGTCGAATTTATCACCTTTGATGCAGCAGCATGTTTTGGATATTGCCGCAGGTTTACAGTCTTCTGACCCACGCAATGGTTTATATATTATGTTGCAACCCTTTGGGATAGACCGTAATGCAACCAATGTGCAAATCAGTCGTGATCAAATCAATCTTGGCAATATTGACCGTCAGTTAAATACCAATCCGATCAAGACCCCATAATCGAATACATCTCTACAGTAAATTGAAGGCGAAAATTCATGTTTTATCCATGAATTTTCGTTTTGATGGCATGCGTAATTTAAGTCTATTTACATTGATGTTTTCAAATAGCCTCCTTAAAAAGCATGGCTATTTTATCGTCAACCTTCAAACTTTTGGTTAAACTGAATAAAAGGGCATTCGGAGCTCATTATGCCGCGTATCTTTGTTGTCTTAGCCAGTGCTACGGTATTGGTCTTTGGATGGATGTTTTATCAATATTCAGTACAGCAAAAAGAAGCTGTGCAACTCTCGACCTATGAAACGGTTTTGCGCGAAAAAACCGAGCAAATTTTTCAGCAAGCTCAGCACTGGGAAGAGCCGATACAACTCAATGTGACAGATGCACGGCTAACGGGTGATTATAAAATCATGTCGGATTTTATTTTGAGCCAAATGCTGCAGCGTGCAGAAGCGCGGAATCAATATATTCGTGATCTTAAAGCACTGAATTGGGATAAATTTCTCGACATCGATCGCTTGTTGCAAGATAAAAAAAACCAATATCAAGAGACTGAGCAAATGCTGCAACAGGTGCATGCTGTGGTCGATGCTTATGAGCAAAAAACCACTCAGCAAGAGGAAAATGGTTTAGCTCAGGCCAAACAGTTGGCGGTCAAACAGGTGTTTCGTCAGCAAATTGCCCAGAGTTTAAGAGACAGTCGTGATAGTGATGAGTCGCATGCTTTATTTGAGTTAGAAAAGCAAAGCTTGGCGAAGGCTGATGAGCTCTTTGCTGTGCTGAAAGCCAATAAATGGGAAAAGAAAAATAAATTATTTATGTTCTATGAAGATGCGCCTTTAAAGCAGTTTAATCAGCTTTATACAGAGATGTTAGCGCTCAATGCGCAAATGGATGAGATCCGCCAAAAGAACCGTTCAGAGTTGAAACAAAAGCTTTAACTGACTGTCATCTCTCTTTCAAATTTGCGCGATAAAGTGGCTTTTAGCAGGGTTTTACATCATATAGAGGTCCATGCTCATGCGAACTATTCAGATTTTTGATGATATTCAGCAGGTCTATATCGACTTTATCGCAAACCGCCAATATCCACGTTTGGAAAGTTTAAACAACTGGGGCAAGAACCGTTTTTTCTTTAGTCAGTATTTTCGCATGATTGAAGATTGGCATCTGACTGAACAGATTGTGATTGAATTTAATCAACAATTTTATAGTTTGGATACAGGGACGGCGCCTGACTTTATGGATCAAGACAAATACATGGCTTGGTTGATGGAACAATTACAAATACTAAAATAAGTCCTTCTCATTCAAATTATTCAGCACAGCTTCGAGACATGTTATACAAGTGAAAGCCATCCTTTAGCGGATGGCTTTTTTGTTGCTATCGAGCATCAATTTGGGAGCTGAGTTCCGAACTAGCATGAATAACGCAAAAAACATTGGCTTTAAAACAGTCTTCGATTGTTTAAATTGCAAATTTAATACAACTATTAATCAATAGTGTGACTTAAATCACTTAAAATACGCCGAAAATTTAAACATAAATTTTTAGCCAGCAGCCCATAACTCATAAGAAGCTGAGCTGTATTGAACTTGCAAACATTCTAACCTTAGACCGATTGGCTTTGAATGAAAGGTTTATCGCCATTTTTAGAGACGATTTTTTTAGCGTATGAAAAAATTAATACTGCTATGGCTTGCCATATGTGCGGTTTCATTGGTGTCGATAGGCTATACCTATGAATTATTCATTAGCCCTGTTTGGGTGGTAAATGCATTCGCTGCCTATGGCATGATTTTAATGCGGAAGCATTTAAGCCACGATTTACTGATCGTACTCTATGCTTTTAGTGCGATTTTTGTGGCTTCGCTGATGGTCGATCCCGCCAAGACATTAGAAGATAAATTTCTCCTGTGTGCGATTTCGGCATTTCAAATTTGGGTATTTATTAAAGCCTATTTGGCACTGAGCCATTTAAAAAAGCGCCGCTTTAAACGAACCTTGATGCTAACTGTTCCGAGTATCGTGGGTGCTTTTGCAGGCAGTCTATTATTCGTGGCATGCTTTCAGATGGACAACCAATACTTTGCCTTTGTTGATTATTTTCTAGAGCAATTTGCAACAAGTTTGGCTGTGGTGTGTTTATTATTTGGTGTTCAGCGCTGGATGAATGTACCGTGGATAGATTATGGCTATCTGATCGTGGCATTGGCCGTGCAATATGTGATCTCAAATGATCAGATCTTCTATGCCTGCATGGTCTTGCCTTTATTGATGTGTTATTACGCGATCAAATACGACCTCAAAACTTTTTGCTGGCTGATTGGTTTAATGACGCTGATCTGTGGCTGGTATGGTGCCATGCCATTGGCTGGGGAATATTGGTCAGATGCACAGGTACATATGCTCTCGCGGATCAGTTCTTATCGTTTGGCATTGGGTATTTATCTGATCATTTTTCTGTTTATTTGTGAGCTATATGCACGAAATAAACGCCTGTATTTGGCTTTGCAACGTGTAAGTTTTTGCGATGAGTTGACGGGGCTGAAAAATCGCCATGCTTTTAAAGAACAAATATTTATAGAGGGTGCGGTTGATAAAGGCTGTGTCATTTTGCTCGATGTCGATAATTTTAAAAAAATTAATGACCAATATGGACACCAAATGGGGGACAGTGTTTTGGTGCATTTGGCAAAAATCTTAAAAAATTGTAGTCCACGCGCGAGTTTTATCAGTCGCTGGGGCGGTGAAGAATTTTTAATTTTGCTTGAAGGTGCCGATTTGGAACAGGGTAAAATGTTGTGTGAAACGATTTTGGAACGCTGTGAACATGTACCGTTTCGAAAAAATCAATTAAGGCTAGATGTCAGCTTTAGTATGGGCTTGGCCGAGTTTCAACAGTTGAGTTTATCCAATTACTCCACGACTCTACAACATGTCGATGCCTGCTTATATCAGGCGAAATCACAAGGGAAAAATCAGTTTGTTTATCAAAAGATTATTCCGTTGGCAGAAAGCAGCATTGCGGTCTAAATCGGCATAAAAAAAGATGCCGAGAAGGCATCTTTTTTAGCATTTAATCAACGATTAAGCTGCTTTTTTGAACCAAGAAAAGAAACCTTTTTTCTCAGCTTTCGCTGCTTCAGCTTTTTTCTCTGCACATTTTTTAGCACAGTCTTTTTTCGCTTCAGCTTTTACTTCTTCAGTTTTAGTTTCAACAGCTTCTTTTGCATCAGTTGCTTTTTCTACAGCTGCATCTTTTGCTTCAACAGTTTTTGCAACGACAGCATCTTTAGTTGCTACAGTTTTTGCTACAGTCGCGTCTTTTGCTGCAACAGTGTTCGCAACAACAGCGTCTTTAGCCGCTACAGTTTTTGCTACAGTTGCATCTTTTGCTGCAACTGCAGTTTCTTTAGTTGCTGCTGCTTTTTCTACAACTGCTTTTTTCATGTCAGCAGTTTTTGCTTTAGTGGTTTCTTTCACTGTTAAAGTTTTAGTTTGAGTCGCTTTTTCTGCAACAGCCACTTGAGTTTTAGCAGCATCTTTAGTTGCTTGAGCAGCAGCTACAGTTGCAGTTTTTGCTTGTGCAGCTTGAGCTTTTACAGCTTCAATAGCAGTCGCAGGTTTTTGTTCTACAGCAGTAGTTGCCATAGCAGAAGTTGTAGCAGCAACTAAAGCAACAGCTAAAGTAGTTTTGATCGCGTTCATAGTCATCACTCTATAAAACTTAGTTAAAATAAGGCATTGTAAATTTTATGCCTTATCAACAGTACTTAGGTTACACGGCACAGAGTGAGGGATTCGATTGTGTGAATATTCCACCAATGTTACAAACGGATAACATGGTGTTACGCAGAAAAACAAACAAAAACAGCGTACATTCCACAGCATTCGAAATTTTCAATTCAAAGCTGATTTAAAATCACTGTTAAAGCCGTTATGGTGAATATACATTTCCGCCATTGGTATGGCATAAAAATAACGTCGCATGAGGGATAACGACAGATGCAGCAGATTATTTGTTATAAACAGCTCCCTGTGTGGACGCAGCAGTCGATTCCACAAGGTTTTAAACAACAGCACAATACCAAAGCAGGCACATGGGCAAAACTCACCGTGCTGCAAGGTGAAGTAAATTTTGCCATGTTAGATGCGTCTGGAAATGTCCTCTCGACGCATGTATTTAGTCCAGACCTACCACCGCCGTTTATCGAACCACAGGCGTGGCACAAGATTGTCTCTGCGAGTGACGATGTGCAATGTCAGTTAAGTTTTTATTGCTTAGCACAGGATTATTTTTATAAAAAGTATCAGCTCAGCCCAACACACTCAGAACTTTTGGCAGCAACACCATATTTGCAAGGTGGTCGAGCTTTGGATGTCGGCTGTGGTCAGGGGCGTAATTCGCTGTACTTAAGTCAGTTGTCTGAGCAGCGTTTTGAGGTGGATGCATGGGATGTGAACCCACACAGTTTGTACAAGCTGCAAGAGGTAATCGCTGCGGAAGGCATTGAAAATATTCATGTACAGCAGCGTGATCTAAACGCTGACCCAAGCATTACAGGTACATACGACTTTATTTGCTGTACCGTGGTGATGATGTTTTTAGAGGCCAATACAGTCAAGCCGCTGATTCAGCAGATGCAGCAAGCGACAAGTGTAAATGGCTATAACCTGATCGTCTGTGCGATGGATACGCCTGATTTACCTGCGCAGCCTGACTTTCCATTTAGCTTTAAAGCAGGAGAGTTAAGTGCGTTGTATGAAGGCTGGAATATTGTGAAATACAATGAAAATGTCGGTGAGCTGCATCGGGTGGATGCCGAAGGGCAGCGGATTCAACAGCATTTTGCGACTTTGTTGGCGCAGAAAATTTAAGCCAAGAATTGTAGGATGTTGAGTTGAAGGATTGGTGATCAACTCAACACTTACTTTACTTAAATTGGAAAAAGGGAACCATTTTTGAGCTAGTCAGGGTGTATGTGTACTTAGAAAATTCAACCAATTGAATATGATCATACTCTGATTTAAGGCTGATAAATAAAGCCTAAAGCTTTTAAAGGCAATTGAATGATGTCGATTGTGAGTGTTAAAGGCAATAGTGGTAATTCTGCCAATTTTTCCTGCCCTGACTTTTTGACATAGCCACTTTGGTCTTCGTAATGCTGGATACGGATCTTATATGGATGGCTTAAGGGCTTTAAATCTGCGGCATTCGCAACTTTTGGGTAAACCGTACCTGCAATTTCTAAGTTAAAGAGATGATCTTGCTGTTCTGCCTTTGAACAATCACATGGTGCTACGCCATATTGGTTGAATAATGCCCTTTCCGTAGGACTTAGTGTTCCATTGGGAGGCGCATAATAAAATTTAAAGCTTCCGCTAAATTTAGTGCTGTTCGGGCTCGGAGAATTAAAGTCAAGTTCTCGATGGAGACGAATATATTGTGGATTGAGTTGGCTAATCAGTTGAATAAAATCAGCACCGCCTTTATTGATCACATAGCTGTATTTATTGCCTGCGACTACGATGCTATCGATTGGTTCATTGGGTATTGCTTTAGCGGGTTTGCCAAATGCGATCACATCATCTTCAAGGATTGTTCTCCATGCATATTTTGTTTCGTATTTTTGAAACAGATCACGGGAGAGTTCACCGATTTCATTATTTGTAGCGCAAGCTGTAAGAAAAATAAAAGTGCTTAGGCAGCTCATCTTTAAGAGGTAGTGAAGTCGTTTATTTATCATTGTTATGCATATTTAAGTTTTAGTTCAGGCCTTACCATAATTCAAAAATCGCTGAAAATCGAGAATTAACGTATTAACTTTAAAAATATGCTGAGACGTTTTTACGGTTTGTTTAGCACGGTTTATTGTTGAAGATTTTTGAACAAAATTTATTTCACTATGAAATTTCCCTCTCCTTTTAAGGAGACTTGCGCAGAATACCGCTCAGGGAGAGGATTTATATGAAAAAATTCCCTCATCCTCTTGCGGAGCATGCTGCTCATCCTAGAGGGAGAAGGGATTTTCAGTATGTATTCATGTGAGTTTAGTTAACAAATAAAAAAACCCCGCAATAAGCGGGGTTTCTTTTTATCTCAGTATTTAACTAAACATTAAACACGTTCGATAATCGTCGCGATACCTTGACCAAGACCGATACACATCGTCGCAAGACCGATTTGTGTATCTTGCTGTTCCATAACGTTCAGTAAAGTCGTTGTGATACGCGCACCAGAACAACCCAATGGGTGACCTAATGCAATCGCACCACCGTTCAAGTTCACACGGTCTTGTTGGTCATAAATGCCTAAGCCTTTAAGAACAGACAAACCTTGTGCTGCGAACGCTTCGTTCAATTCAAACGTTTGAATATCAGCAATTGACAAGCCAGCACGTTTAAGCGCTTTTTGAGTTGCTGGTACAGGACCATAACCCATGATCGCAGCATCACAGCCTGCAACCGCCATAGAACGAATCACAGCACGTGGCTTAAGACCTAAAGCTTGAGCACGTTCAGCAGACATCAGCAACATTGCAGAAGCACCATCAGACAAAGCTGAAGATGTTGCAGCAGTTACTGTACCGCCTTTCGGGTCGAATACTGGACGTAAAGCTTGGAATGCTTCAAGGTTTGCATCAGGACGAATCACTTCATCGATATCGCACAGAATTTTGAAGCCATTTGCATCGTGACCTTCAACGCCCACGATTTCATTTTTGAAACGACCTTCTTGTGTTGCAGCCCAAGCACGGCGGTGTGATTCAACACCAAACGCATCTTGTTCTTCACGAGAAATACCGTTCATACGACCTAACATTTCAGCCGTTAAGCCCATCATGTTAGACGCTTTTGCATAGTGCTTAGACGCTTCTGGGTTGATGTCGATGCCGTGCATCATGCCAACGTGACCCATGTGCTCTACACCACCAATGATGAAGATATCACCTTGGTTGGTTGCAATTTGCGCAGCCGCCGTGTGGATTGCTTGCATAGAAGAACCACAAAGACGGTTCACTGTTTGACCTGCAACAGTCTTTGGAAGATCAGCCAATAACGCAATGTTACGACCAATGTTCATACCTTGCTCTAGGGTTTGGTTTACACAGCCCCAGATTACGTCTTCAACTTCATTGGTATCAAACTGGTTACGAGCAACAAGCGCGCGTACTAATTCAGCAGATAAGCTGTCAGCACGTACGTTACGGAACATACCATTTTTGGTTTTACCCATTGCTGAACGTACGCCATCAACGATGACAACGTCACGTGGATTTAAAGTAGCCATTCACGTTGCTCCTTAACCGTAGAATTTTTTGTTGTTTGCAGCCATGTCACGCAACATTTGTGGCGCTTCATAAGCCTTACCTAAATACGCATATTTGTCGCAAAGCGCTACGTATTCAGCGACACCTGTTTGGTCGATGTAACGGCATGGACCACCACGGAATGGAGGGAAACCTACACCCATGATCATCGCCATATCTGCTTCAGCAGCAGTCGCTACGATATTGTCTTCTAGGCAACGAACAGTTTCGTTACAGAACGTCAGCATCATACGGTCAATGATTTCTTGAGCATCAAATTCACGTTTTTCCGCAGTTGCAACAGAAGCCACAAGTTCGTAAGCCACTGGATCAACCACTTTGGCTTTCTTACCTTTACGGTCAAGTTCGTATTTGTAGAAACCAACGTCATTCTTTTGACCCAAACGTTTTGCTTCGTACATTGTTTGAATTGAACCTTTGAAGTCAGGCTTCATGCGGTCAGGGAAACCTTCTGCCATTACTTCCGCACCGTGTACGCCTGTGTCGATACCCACAACGTCGATGAGGTAAGCAGGACCCATTGGCCAGCCGAATTTTTCCATCACTTTATCAACTTGCTGGAAGTCAGCACCGTCTTTCAGTAGAAGGTCAAATGCACCGAAGTAAGGGAACAATACGCGGTTTACAAGGAAGCCCGGGCAGTCATTGACAACGATTGGGGTTTTACCCATTTTCTGAGCAAGAACCACAGTCGTTGCGATTGCCTCAGCAGATGTTTTCTCACCACGGATCACTTCAACCAATGGCATCATGTGAACTGGGTTAAAGAAGTGCATACCTACGAAGTTTTCAGGACGCTCTAGGTTTTCAGCCAAACGTGTGATTGAAATGGTTGATGTGTTAGACGCAATGATCGTGTTTTCACGAACATTCTTCTCAGTTTCAGTAAGTACGATACCCTTAACTTTAGGGTTCTCTGTAACTGCTTCAATCACGATGTCCACTTCTTTAAACTCGTCATAGCTTAAAGTCGGACGGATGCGCGCAAGAGTTTCACCCATTTTCGCCGCAGTCATTTTTTTGCGATCAACTTGTTTAGTCAACAATTTGTTCGCTTCAGACATACCTAACGCCAATTGTGGGTTACCAATGTCTTTCATGATGATTGGTGTGCCTTTGCTTGCCGCTTGGTAAGCAATACCACCACCCATGATACCTGCGCCTAGTACAGCAGCTTGGTTGACAGGGTGAGCACCTTTTTCATATTTCTTCGAAGTTTTCTTCACAATTTGGTCGTTAAGGAATAAACCAATTAACGCACCTGCTTGTGGAGTCACAGCCGCTTTAGCAAAACCTTGCGCTTCGATTTTCAATGCTTCATCACGTGGAAGGCTTGCACCTGCTTGTAATGAGTCTAGAAGAAGTTTTGGCGCTGGGTATTGAGCAGGATTTGCTTTTGCAAGAACTGCACCTTTCGCTGTATTGAATGCCATCATTTGTTCAAGCATGTTCAATTTAACAGGATCTAATTTTTCTTGACGTTTTGCTTTCCAGTCTACACGGCCAGCAATTGCTTGTTTCACAAGGTCAATTGCAGCGTCTTGTAGTTTGTCTGCAGCAACAACTGCATCAACAGCACCGTCTTTGAGCGCAGCAGCCGGCTTTTTCGGTGCAGCCATTGCCATCCATTCAACCGCATTGTCGATACCAATCACGCGGCTTAAACGAACCGTACCACCAAAACCAGGGTAGATACCCAGTTTGATTTCTGGAAGGCCAACTTGTGCAGCTTCTGACATCACACGATAGTCACACACTAAGCACATTTCAAAACCGCCGCCCAATGCCATACCATTGATTGCAGCAACTTTAGGAACGTTTAGATCTTCAAACGCATTGAAGATGTCGTGAACAGGCAATGCCCAATCCACAATCGCTTGTTCGCCTTGAGCGAAGTTGTCACCGAATTCAGTGATATCTGCACCCACGATAAATGTAGATTTACCTGAAGTAACGATTAAACCTTTGATGTCACCGTTTGCTTTAACAGCGTCAATTGCAGCTTTAAAATCTTCAATTGTTGCGCGGTTAAATTTGTTGACCGACTCACCTTGTAAGTCAAAGCGGAATTCTGCAATTCCGTCCGAAAGCATTTGGACGGTAATGGCATTGCCAGCGTGGATCATGCCTGATCTCCTTTATTTTGGAGGACTTCTAAGTTGATGTTGTGAAGCGAGTACGCGGTTCCTGCGTACACTTTATGCCTCGCTAATCTTACGATAACTATATCTAAAAAGAACATAACAAGTTGTATCAAGCCGTGACGCTAGGGTCATCAAAATTTCTTTTGGAAATAGCCTTCGGATCTGCCTTTAAACGCTATCGCTCTAATTAAATATGTTGAAGCTTATGTTTCAGTTCACATTTTTTTATAAATGTAAGCTATAGATTGAGATGCAAAAGAAAAATTCAAGAAAAAAGCAAGTGTATTTATCGGCAGAATGGTCAATTCACTTTTAACATTGTCATCCATCTTTGCTGAGACACAGTGTTCTATGCTGCTTATTTAGGCATCACTGAGCACTATGCTATACTCGCCGCGTTCTCAAAAGTTAATTTTTCATTAAGCACAACGCTTATTAGCACGAGGTCCTCATATGATTAAGTGGATTATCCTGGCGGTCTTTGTCATTTCTGCGTTTTATATCCAACAACGCGGTAAAGTCCGTCATTCATTTTATCGTCAGTTTTTTGATCATTCGACATTGCTCGCACCGATCAATTTTCTCATGTACATGTTTTCAAAAGTGCCGAGCCAACCCTATATCGACACGCAGCATTTTAAAGATTTAAAAGTCTTAGATGAAAACTGGGAAATGATTCGTGATGAAGCTAAGGCCTTATATGAAAAAGGGGGTATCAAAGCATCGAGTACTTATGATGACCTTGGATTTAACTCGTTCTTTAAAACAGGTTGGAAACGCTTTTATTTAAAATGGTATGACTCAGCCCATCCTTCAGCTGCTGAACTTTGCCCAAAAACCACGGCTTTATTGAAAAACCTACCCACCATTAAAGCCGCGATGTTTACTGAGTTGGCGCCAGACAGTCGTTTAGTCCGTCATCGAGATCCCTATGCTGGTTCATTGCGTTATCACTTGGGCTTACTGACGCCCAATGATGACCGTTGTTTTATTGATGTCGATGGTCAGCGGTACTCATGGCGTGACGGCGAGAGTGTGGTGTTTGATGAAACCTATATTCACTATGCTGAAAATAAAACGGATCAGAACCGGATCATTTTCTTTGCAGATGTTGAACGGCCATTAAAGTCGAAGTGGATGGAAGCTTTTAACCATTGGTTTGGTAAAAATGTCATGACTGCTGCGAGTTCACCGAATGAAAGTGGTGATAAAACGGGTGGTTTAAATAAAGTGTTTGGCTATGTCTATCAAATTCGCATAAAAGCCAAAGCCTTGAAAAAAACCAATCGTTCACTGTATTACTTTTTAAAGTGGTTCCTGATGTTGGGGCTGTTTTTCCTGATTTTTGTACGTCCATATTTATTTTAAAAGTAGAATAAATATTGAAAAAATGCGCCCTTAGGGGCGTTTTTTTATGCTGACAGTCAGTGAAATATCAGTTATCGTGGAAGCAGAATAAAAATAATTATGCAGAGCAAATCAGCTAAATACAGGAATCGTGTTAGCCAAAATAAGCCAGAATCAGAATAAGCCAGAAAAAATGAGCCAATAGACGAGGAATATGATGTTGACGTCCGAACTTAAGCCCATGCAAAACCGTTGAGCTGAAAGAAACGCGTCATCATCAATGATAGCCAAAACCCAAGGGTGAAAACGGTGGAAACATTGCAGACCTACTGCATAGAAACCCTGTGTAAACGCCTGAAGAGAGGGATTTGGCGGGAAGGGGATCCGATTCATGAAAGCAACCAACCAAACATTGATGCATCAAATGCATATTTCGATGCAAGATATAGAACGACGTAAACAGTTGCTTGGCTTGACTGATTTAGAGCTGGCGGAATTGGCTTCGATTGGTGGGATTGTGGCGCCGATACTCGACAGTATGGTTGATGAATTTTATGAAAATCAGACCTCAATTCCAGAAATTGCCACTTTGATTGGTGATCTTGATACCTTGAAGCGTTTGCAACGCGCGCAGCATCAATATTTATTGGACTTATTTTCGGGACGCTATGACAGCGCTTATGTGAATAACCGTTTACGGATTGGTTTGGTTCATAAGCGCATAGGTGTAGAGCCGAAGTTGTATCTCTCTGCGGTGCATACCCTAAAGACTATGTTGTTCCGCTTAATTCAGCGTACCTTTAATGATACGGAACAGTATCAGCGGATTATTAACACCTTGGAAAAGCTCTTTATGTTCGACACTACATTGGTGGTGGAAACCTATGTGTGGAGTTTGATTAATGAGGTGAAGATCTCCCGTGAAAAAATGGAACAGTATGCGCATGCGCTAGAGTTTCGTGCACAAGAAATGGAAGAACTTTCACAGCGTGATCCATTAACAGGACTGTTAAATGTCCGGCATTTATCGACCTTATTGACCAGTATTTTATATACTGCACAGCGTAATCATGAACCTGTGACAGTGGTGTTTATTGATATCAATGATTTTAAAAAGATCAATGATGAACAAGGTCATCCACGTGGAGATCAGGTACTACAAACGGTTGCTGCGGCCATAAAGTCGGTTGCACGTTTAGATGATCATTGCTTCCGTTATGGCGGAGACGAATTTTGTTTGGTCTTGCCTGGTTGCAGTGAAAAGCATGTGGAAGCGAGTTTTATCCCGCGTTTATTAGAAGCGGTGGCTGAAATGGAAGCAGGCTTAAGTTTAAGTATTGGGCTCTGTCAAACAGACCATCAGCAAGGCTATATAGATGCCATGAGCTTGGTACAACAAGCCGATGCTAAAATGTATCAAGAGAAAAAGAATTATAAACGTTTGCAGGAACAACCCTTGCCGAAAGAAGCGTGATCCGAGCGTAAAGAACGCCAAAAATAACAAGAGATGACTAGCGAAACTTGAGCTAAATGGATCTCCATATTCTTGAAAATAATGTGATAAGTATGCTTATTTCCTGCAAAAATAAAGCTGAAATAGCAGATGCATCCTGCAAAATCTTGTATAGAATAAAAGCAGTTGATGGGGGATAAGATGCAAGTTTTTCGTTCAAAAAAAGATTGGTGGGTGGTGGCGTTTATTGTTTGTATGAGCGGTTTACTCATTCAATTATTACTCACCATGCAAGCCAAAGGTACGATGCAGCAATATCCTCTTCATACCGCGGTGTATATTTTAACGGTATTACTGCTGTGGTGGCCAATATTCAATACACGTTATCAAATTTCCGCTACAGAATTAAACATCCGTAGCATGTTTCTACATTGGCAGATTCCTTTGCAGGATATCCAACGCATCAGTGCAAGTCAGGATTTATCTGCGGCACCTGCGCTTTCCATTAAACGTTTAAAAATTGAATATATACAGAATGGACAACGCAATTTCGTCATGGTTTCACCCAAAGATCAACAGTATTTTTTGAAGGCCTTAGGTATATATAAATAGATTAAATTAATTTGATTTGATATGAAAATATTTGAAATACAAGGGAATAAAAATGACTCCAATAATTCCTTATCATAAAAATCAAAAATTTGGCATTGTTGATGTTGAGCTGAATTTTCTTATTGAATGTAAATATTTCCAAATACTCAAACCTTTCAAATTCAATCAAGGTTGGTTGTGTTTTACTTTAAATGAGCATAAACGCTATGGGTGGATCTATTACGAAAATGGTCAAATTGTTGAAATAGAACCACAATATTTAGCAGTAGATTATGACAGTCAAGAACTCATTGGTGTGCAGTCTGATGATGGAAGCTGGGGGTTTGTAGATTACTCAAATCAACAGTTGATTTCTATGCAGTTTTCAAAAATTCACCCATTCAGTAATCATCGTGCAATTGTGAGTATTGCTCGAAAAAATTTAGGTTCAATCTGGGGTGTGGTAGATGTCAATGGACATTGGACTATTCATGCACAATATCAATATCTTGGTGAAGAACAGTCCGGCTTGCGATGTTTTAAACGCTATGTTCCAAATCAAGGTAATCTTTATGGTTTTGTTTCGGATGAAACCGGGCAGGAAGTGATTTCTGCGCAGTTTAGCAATGCTAGTCATTTTTGTGATGGCATTGCTGTAGTGAGCTTCGGGAAGGGTAAACAACAATATTTTTCTGTGATTAATTCAATGGGAGAAATCATTGCTGATCAGCTCAAACATGTGGAGCTTTGTGCATTTGGCTATAGTTTGATTCAACGGACTAAATACCTAGAATTTATTAATAAAAGTGGTCAAGTTGTTTTAAAGACCAAAGAAACTAAAGTTCATCAGCTGAACTTTTTGAGTAATGAAAATCTCAATCTTATTCCCACAGGTAGACGGGCATTAATTGCGACTCAATATAAAAAGAAATGGGGCTTTTATAAAGTGGATGATTCAGGAGTTAAATTGCAGATTGAACATCAATTCGATGAGTTGAGTGATTACGGATTTCGGCAACAACGCTGCGCAGTATCTATAGATCAGCAAGCAACATATATAGATGAAAATGGAGTAATGAAAGCCTCTTTAGGCTGTACAGATGTATTTATGGATTATCACGGAGCACTATGTACGTTAGTTAAATACAGCTTAGAAAAGCCTTATGCTTTTATGGATCAAGAAGGACAGCGCGTAATTGATTTTAAATATGCTATGCATTTTGGGAATTTTGACGAATCAGGTTTACTTTATGTTTTTAAAGAGAAAGGATGTGATATTAATTCAGGATTTATAGACCAGCATGGCGTGGAATATTGGCAATAAATCCTGAGGTAGGGTCTTATAAAAAATTATTCGATGACCATAAATTTTTGATTTTGAAAATCTAATTGGAGACTATTTTTCTCAGAATATTGTAAAAAATACACCGCCACAATAGGTTCAAGTTCAACCCGTATTTTTCGTGCTAAATGTCGTGCGCCATAACGAATATCATGGTTCTGATAAAAATGTGCTTTGGCTGCATCTGTAAGTTTGATACTGCGTTTTTGATGTTGTAGGCGTTGATTAAGTTTTTCCAGTTCAATCTCCACCAAACGGGGCAAGGCATCATCTTGAACGGGTTGATATTGCAATACACGATCAATACGGTTAATAAATTCAGGGTCGAATTTACGTTGCATGACTTTTTCAATAATGCTGCTGACCGGCACGCGCTTGAGACAAACCTTTTGTATTTTTTCGGGCAAAAAATTTAACTTATCTAGATATTGCTGTGCCGCTTGTGCACCGACATTGCTGGTCATAAAGATCATACAATTACGAAAGTCGATGGTTTTTGTACCTGAGGTTAGGGTTAATTTTCCGCTATCTAGCACATTCATTAAGCCGCGAAGCACTTCGGTTGACGCTTTTTCCAGTTCATCAAAAAGCACGATGCCCGGTCGGGTATGACTACCTGCAATGGAAACTTCATCAAATAAACTATGGCCTTCTTTAGAACCGACATAGCCCGGAGGCGCACCAGTAATGGCAGCCGCATAATGTTCCTGTGCGAGCGTGTTCATATCAATACGGCAAAAGGCATCAGGTCGGCCATAAATCACTTCACTGATTAAACGCACAGTTTCGGTTTTACCAACACCTGTCGGTCCAAGCATTAAGGTTACGGAGAGCGGTCGTTCAGGACTGGAAAAATCAGCCTTGACCACATGCAGCATTTTTTCAATTTCGTCTAATGCTGCTTCTTGTCCAATGATCCGTTGCTTTAGGCGTTGCATAACGTCATGCGGTTCAAAATGAAAACGCGGCTTACCCATCAAACGGTTTTTTTCAGCAGTGCTATGCGTCGAAGTTGTCGGGTGTACGACATGGATGGCGGGATTGGCGTTCGTCATGCATCATGTTCCTAAAGCGTGATGTTTTGAGCATAGCAAATTTAGAATTTTGCATTAATAGCTTTTAGCAATCAGATCATTGCTATGAGCAACAATAAATTTGCGGGATTGCTTGAAAATGTAGGTAAAAGCATCACATCATGTCAAAGAGCAATATCGAAGACGGAACAAGGCAAAAGTGAACGAAAACGCACGCGAACATATTGAAAAAATTCTTGCCAATATGACGACTCTACCCGGTGTTTACCGCATGCTGGGTAAAGACGGTGAGTTGCTGTATGTGGGTAAAGCAAAGAATTTAAAAAATCGTGTGTCGAGTTATTTTGTGAAAACCATTGAGCATCCCAAGACGCAAGCCTTGGTCGCCCGTATTTATGATATTGGAACCTTGGTGGTGCGTTCTGAAACGGAAGCCCTATTGCTCGAACAAAACCTGATTAAGCTGCATCGTCCACCGTATAACATCATGCTGCGTGATGATAAGTCTTATGTTTATATCTTTATTTCAGCCGATAAACCCTATCCACGAATTGCCGCAGGGCGAGGCAAAGCGAAGCATCAGGCCGGTAAGTTTTTCGGGCCTTATCCGAGTGCTTATAACGCGCGTGACACTTTGGTGGTGCTGCAAAAACTGTTTAATGTGCGTCAGTGTGAAAATAGCTATTTTTCGCAGCGCAAACGACCATGCTTGCAATACCAAATTAAACGCTGTTCCGCGCCTTGTGTGGGTTTGATCTCACCCGAAGATTACAAAGAAGATGTCAATAACTCGATTCGGTTTTTACAAGGCGACACCAAAGAGCTTAATCAAGAGCTGATTGGGAAAATGGAAGCTGCGGCCGAAGCACTCGAGTTTGAAAAGGCGGTGTTTTATCGTGATCGTATGGCGCTGCTGCGTGATGTGCAAACTCAGCAAGCGATTTATAAAGTCAAAGGTGAGGCTGATATCATTGCCATTGCTTATCAAGCCGGTGTGACCTGTGTGCAAATCATGCATGTGCGCAATGGCAAAATGCTCGGCGGAAAGAGTTATTTCCCTGATATGCAGGGTGATGATCTAGGTCAAATGCTCTCGGACTTCATTGCCAATTTCTACTTTCAAGTTGCAGATGAGATTCCAACTGAACTCATCATCAATGTCGATATTCCAGATCGCAAAGACATGGAAGATGCACTACATCAGCACTTTGATAAAAAAATTCAAATCAAACATAAAGTGCGTGAAACCCGTGCAGAGTGGCAAGAGCTTGCACAAATGAATGTGCAACACGCCATTAAAGGTAAATTGGCTGATCATTTTGAATTGAATGAGCGCTTTCATCAGTTAGAGCAAGTCGTTGGGCGGCCGATTGACAGTATTGAGTGTTTTGATATTTCTCACACTATGGGTGAGGCAACTATCGCGTCTTGTGTGGTCTTTGATGCTGGCGGTGCAAGAAAGCGCGACTATCGACAATTTTCCA
Source organism: Acinetobacter sp. YH12140 (assembly GCF_013418475.1). Classification (NCBI taxonomy): domain Bacteria; kingdom Pseudomonadati; phylum Pseudomonadota; class Gammaproteobacteria; order Moraxellales; family Moraxellaceae; genus Acinetobacter; species Acinetobacter sp. YH12140. The sequence continues at coordinate 19,932 of NZ_VPBZ01000008.1, read as the reverse complement.
TAAATGACATTACCGAAGGCGATGATTATGCTGCCATGCGTCAAGCGCTGACCCGCCGCTATAAAAAGCATATGCTACCCGATTTGCTATTAATTGACGGGGGTAAAGGTCAATTACACATGGCGATGGAAGTCATGCAGGAGCTCGAGCTCGATGCCTTTATGGTCGGGGTGTCCAAAGGTGAGGGGCGTAAACCTGGTCTGGAAACATTGCACTTTACCGATGGTGAAAAAATCCAATTGCCCGAAGACCATAAAGCCCTGCATTTGATTCAACAGGTTCGTGATGAAGCCCACCGCTTTGCCATTACCAAACACCGAGCGAAACGAGATAAAAAGCGCGGCTCTTCGGTACTTGAGGTGATCCCGGGCTTAGGGCCAAAACGTCGTCGGGATCTGTTGACCCATTTTGGTGGCATTCAGGGGGTACTCAAAGCTTCGGAAAATGATTTAAAACTTGTACCGGGATTAGGCGATGTGATGGCGCGCACCATTTATAAAATCCTGCATGAATAGCGCGAACTAAGCCCAATCGATGACGCATCAAGTCTTAATTTGCCAAAATGCTCATTGACGCATGAGTCACTGATCATTCACATCATTCGATTTTTATACAATGATATAAAAATCAAAAATATGGTCAGGGATGATGATGTCACTCGCACAGTTGTATCAACATATTGAACACAATGAATGGGTTGAGATTCCAGAAGGATGGTTGCAAGGGCGTACGATCTATGGCGGCTTAGTGGCTGGCATGATGATGCACAAAGCCGTTGCCACCATTGCCGATCCGCAGCGACGTTTACTCAGTTGTAATGTGACCTTTGTTGGGCCAGTACAATTGGCGCCCGTGCGTTTAAGTGCTGAAATTTTAAGACAGGGCAAATCCGTCACCACCATCGAAGTTCGACTTTGGCAAGATGATGTTGTACAAAGCATTTTATTGGCGAGTTTTGGTGTTCCACGTGAATCAAGCATTGCCGTCAATCAGGAGCGTCAAGCACCCGACTTCCCAAAAGTGAGCAGCTTAAAGATCGCGGAACATCATCCACTTGCACCCCAGTGTTTTCAGCAAATGGATTTGGCCTGGGTAGATGGGCAGTATCCGTGTACAGCAAGCAAAAAGCCTGACTTTAGTGGTTGGATGCGTTTTAATCCAGAACGCCATGATAACCGTAAGATGACTGTTGCTGACCTAATGGTCTCGATGGATATGTGGCCGCCCGGTGTACTGCCTATGTACAAAACCATGGCACCTGCGAGTTCTTTAACGTGGACATTGACCTATGTACATCCCTTGCAATCAAACTTACATAATTGGTTTAAATATAAAGTATTTACCGATTATGCAGCGGATGGATACGCTACAGAATATGCTCATTTATGGGATGAAAATGACCAGTTGATTGCGATTGCGCGACAGACTGTTACGGTGTTTGCCTAGTGACACTGCGGGGCATTTCGTATAAAGTGAGTGCAACTAACGATGGATAAATCCTTAAATTATTCTGCATTTTCATCGTGCATGAGGGGAAAACTGGGGTGTCTATGACAACAGGTCGAATCCTGAATATTCCTAATATTTTAACATTGGCACGAATTGCTTTAATTCCTGTGTTTTTGTTGGTGGCGTACTGGCCACCTGCAATGGGCGTGGGTGAGCATGCTGCAAGCATGTCACGTCATATATTGCTGACCGCTATTTTTGTGATCGCAGCTGTCACTGACTGGTTTGATGGTTACCTTGCAAGAAGTTTAAATCAAACTTCAGCATTTGGACGTTTTCTCGATCCTGTTGCAGATAAATTGATGGTTGCAACAGCGTTGATCGTTTTGGTGCAATGGCAACCGACCATTTCGATGGCCTTTGCAGCGATTGTGATTATTTCTCGTGAAATCACGGTGTCTGCGCTTCGTGAATGGATGGCTGAATTAGGCGCGCGTACAAGTGTTGCGGTTTCAACCGTTGGTAAATATAAAACAGCATTTCAGATGATTGCGATTTCAGTATTCTTGCTAAATTGGCAACCGTTAGAAATGTTGGCGTATGGATTGCTCTATACAGCCGTAGTTTTAACGTTATGGTCGATGTTTATTTATTTAAAAGCCGCATGGCCGTATTTAAAGCAACCTTGATTTAAAGTAAGTTATTAAAAGCTCCGTTATCGGGGCTTTTTTATTGCCGAGCTTTTAGAAAAAAATTGAGGGTTTGACTAGATTGAACAGCGCTTCATTTGATTAGAGCTTGAAGTTAAATGTGAGACGTTAGCGCAAATTTTGGATAAAAAAATTCCCAGATTTTGGGGGAAATCTGGGAAGGAAAATCGGGGTTACTTATCGCTATTATGGAAGATGTTTCCATCTCCTTGATTACTATTATAGGAAAGCCATTTTAGAAATACATGGAGTTTCTTGTAGTGTAATGTTGTGTTTTATTGAGAAATGTATCACAAATTTACATTAAGAATTTTTGATACAAATTGGCCGATAACTTTGGTAGGTTTTGTTTGGATTTAAACAATGAAAATCGATATATGTGATGATAAAAATACATTTAACGTTATTTAAATAATAAATTCATTTATTTAAGTTTAAATAAAATTGATCAATGCATAAAAGATATTTCAGCAATGATGAAGACCATTTCTGAATGAAAGCTTACACAGACGTCATCTTGGTTTTGCGAAAATAGCAGTGCTCCGAAGCACAAAAAAAGAGCCTTTTTAGGCTCCTTCATGACATTTGAAGCTAAGCGCTTCGCTTGTCTTGCGTAATTTTTAGAGCAATAAAAAAGAATCCCCAAGATTGGAGATTCTTTTCAATTAAAGCCTACGCACAGCATAGCTGCTTGTCTTGCGGCGTGGCGGAGCAGTGCTCCGCTTTATCACGCCTCAGGCTTTAGGCCTTCGGCTTTTTCTAAAGATTCATCATTGCTGAAGAATTTTTCACGTTGCTCTTCAAGGAACTTTTTCGCGTCAGCTTCAAACACGTTTAAACGTTTTTCATTGATCAACGTAGTTTGGTGTTTTAGCCATTCTTGCCAAGCTTGTTTAGATACCGTATCAAACAATTCTTGTCCCTTTGCACCCGGGAATGGTGCAAAGTCTAAACCTTCCATTTCAGCCTGATATTTACGGCAAAAAACTTGTCGAGACATATCAATACTCCATTTAACTTGAAAAAGTTATGCGTAAAGTTTTTCTAAACGTGCATGCGCGCGTTCAATTGCTGCTTCAACTTGAGCAGGTGCAGTACCACCAATGTGGTTACGTGCATTGACAGATGCTTCGAGTGTTAAAGCTTTTTCGAAGACATCCGCTTGAATCAAGTCAGAGAACTGTTGAAGTTGCTCAAGGGTTAATTCTGAAAGGTCTTTGCCTTCTTGAACACCGAGAGCAACTGCTTTACCCACAATCTCATGTGCATCACGGAATGCCACGCCATTTTTAACCAGGTAGTCGGCAAGGTCAGTTGCAGTTGAGAAGCCACGCAGCGCTGCTTCACGCATGATGTCAATGTTTGGCACTAGTGCAGGGATCATGTCGGCAAATGCCATGAGTGAGCCACGAACAGTATCAATTGCATCGAATAGTGGTTCTTTATCTTCTTGGTTGTCTTTGTTGTATGCCAAAGGTTGACCTTTCATTAGGGTCAATAGGCTCATCAAGTCACCATATACACGGCCAGTTTTACCACGAATCAACTCAGGAACGTCTGGGTTTTTCTTTTGCGGCATGATTGAAGAGCCAGTGCAGAAACGGTCAGGAATGTTCACAAATTTGAACTGAGCCGATGTCCAAAGAATCATTTCTTCTGACATGCGTGATAAATGCATCATGATGAGTGATGCTGCCGCATTGAATTCAATACCAAAATCACGGTCAGATACGGCGTCTAAAGAGTTTTCAGCGACAGCTTCAAAACCTAGTAATTCTGCAGTGAATGCGCGGTCGATCGGGTAAGTTGTTCCTGCAAGTGCAGCAGAACCTAAAGGCATACGGTTGGTACGTTTACGGCAGTCAATTAAACGCTCTGAATCACGTACTAACATTTCAAACCATGCCATTAAATGGTGACCAAAAGTCACTGGTTGTGCAGTTTGTAAATGCGTGAAGCCCGGCATGATGGTATTGGTATTTTTCGCCGCTAAGCCTAGGATGCCTTTTTGTAATTTTTTCAATAATTCTAAAATCGCATCGATTTCGTCGCGAACATACAGACGGATATCGGTTGCAACTTGGTCATTACGACTACGACCGGTGTGTAGTTTTTTACCTGTAATACCGATACGTTGAGTCAAGCGTGACTCAATATTCATGTGCACATCTTCTAGGTCAATGCGCCATTCGAAGTTACCCGCTTCAATTTCTGCTTTAATGGTGTTTAAGCCATTAATAATATCGTCACGCTCTTGTTCAGTTAGAACGCCAACTTTTGCAAGCATGGTTGCATGTGCAATTGAACCTGCAATATCTTGTTTATAAAAGCGTTGGTCAAACTGTACAGATGCTGTAAATTCAGCAACAAAAGCGTCAGTAGCTTCGGAAAAACGACCGCCCCACATGCCTGAAGTTTGGGCTTGTGACGGATTTGAGGAATTAGAAGATGTGGTCATGTCGGCTCAATAAGATAAAAAGCATAGAACTGAGCAAGAGTATAGCAAATTCGAACCCAGTTGCCGAAGGGCAAGTTGATCAAACTTTTAGACAGGGTTTAGGTCTATGACAATTTCTGTATTTTCAGGAAAAATGGGCCGTTGGCACTATCTGTGGGAGCTTTTTCTTGCGGGTAATATTGTGGCGTTGGTCTTGGCTTTGGCACAAGCTCATTCGTGGCAAGCCTTAAGTGTTTCCAGTGTCATGCAGCATGTGTTGTTTATTAACTGGATTTTATTGGCATTTGCTGCATTTTCAGAGCTTTTGCAGACTAAGACGCGTGGTTTAAGCATGAAAATGCTCATGTTTAGCGGGTTTGTTTTATTGCAAGCTTTGGTGTTATTCACCACCATAACTTTAAATGTTTTGATCTATTTTGGTGAAAATTTCAGTTTAGCTGGTTTGAGTGCAGACGTTTTAACTGCTGGTGTGGTTTTAAATCTGAGCTATGGGGTATTACTTGGGGCATTTTGTTTTCGATATTTATATTTAAGAGAACAGTGGGGTCGACAACATCATAGTGAATTAAACTCACGCATTCAGGCTATGCAAGCTCGGATTCATCCACATTTTTTATTTAATAGCTTAAACAATGTGATTAGCTTGATTGCGATTGACCCAGATAAAGCGGAGCAAATGCTACTGAATTTATCTCGATTGTTCCGTGCAAGTTTTCAAGAATTGAAGTTGGTAAGTCTCAAAGATGAGATCGATCTGTGTCAGCGTTATTTGGCCATTGAACAAATGCGTTTAGGTGATCGGCTTAAGGTGGAGTGGAAACTAGAAGGTATTGAACAATACGCTCAAGTACAAATTCCACTATTAACTTTACAACCTTTATTAGAAAATAGTATTTTTCATGGAGTTGAAAAGATTTTGACAAAGAGTACGATAAATATATTGATTGAAATATTACAAAATCAAATTAATATCGTTATTACAAATCCCTATACACAGGATACAATTAAATTACGTCAGGGGAATGGTATTGCCATCGAAAACGTGAAACAGAGACTTGAGGCATATTATGGTCAGCATGTCACTTTTCAAACCTACGCAGGCGAGGGAATGTATACGACTGTGGTGCAATATCAATATAAATAGAAATCTCAGTTGACCAATAAAAATAAATGACGTTAACGAGATAAGGAGGAGAAATGGACATCCTAATCTGTGATGATGAGCCTCTAGCAGTAGAGCGATTGTCACGTTTAGTCACTCAACTTGGACATCAAGTGGTTGCGAAAGCCTCACATGGTCAACAAGCGATTGACTTGGCTCAAAGCCTCGAGCCTGATGTCATCTTACTAGATATTCAAATGCCTGAAATGGATGGGTTGACTTGCGCGAAATTGTTGCGTGAATTAGACCCCATGCCTGCTATTATTTTTTGTACTGCATATGATCATCATGCACTTGATGCATTTAAATCGAATGCAGAGGGATATTTACTAAAACCAGTTATGCAACAGGAATTGCAGCAGGTTTTAGATCATTTAACTAAATTAACCCAAGCTCAATTGAGCACGATAAAACAAAAAGAAAATATGGACGAAATTAAAATCAGCCGCCATCAAATCGCGGCAAAGACCTATCGTGGTGTAGAGTTGGTACCTGTGGAAAATATTTACTATTTTCTTGCAGATCAGAAATATGTCACTGTTCGGCACAAAAATGGCAGCGTACTCATTGATGAAACGCTGAAAGATTTAGAGCATGAATTTGGTGATCGCTTTATACGCATCCATCGTAATGCCTTGGTGTCTGTGAGCTTTTTAGATGGTTTAGAAGTCGTAAGCTCAGGGCAATATCAGGTGCGTTGTCGAGATTTAGAAGAACGTTTGGCGGTCAGCCGTCGACATTTACCGAATTTACGTGAGCGAATACAAAAATTATAGGGCAAGGGTCAAAGCACATTGCGAATTAAGCTTGCATTTTCAACTGAGCAAGTTAAGTTTAGAATAATAGCCCTATAGACTGTATTTAAAAATTTATGAATATCCTTAAGATCGCAACTCGACAAAGCCCGCTTGCACTTTGGCAGGCGGAACATATTCGTGCACGCTTAGAAGCACTTCATGCAAATTTGAAAGTTGAGTTGGTGACCTTTGTGACTCAAGGTGACAAGATTCTAGATACCCCTTTAGCCAAAATTGGGGGAAAAGGATTATTTGTAAAAGAATTAGAAGCGGCGTTGTTGGATGGTCGTGCAGACTTAGCAGTTCATTCGATGAAAGATGTGCCGATGGCATTGCCTGAAGGTTTAAGCTTGGCCGTGATTTGTGAGCGTGAAGACCCATTAGATGCTTTCGTTTCAAATACCTATAACAGTTTTGATGATTTACCACAAGGTGCGAAGGTTGGGACATCGAGCTTGCGCCGCAAATGCCAAATTTTAAAACAACGTCCTGATCTTGAGATTATTGATCTGCGTGGCAATGTGGGTACGCGTTTATCTAAACTCGATGCGGGTAACTATGATGCGATTATTTTGGCGAGTGCAGGGTTGAAGCGTCTGGGTTTAGCAGAGCGTATTCGTCATACTCTTAAGCCTGTTGTGAGTTTACCTGCAGTTGGACAAGGTGCATTGGGCCTAGAATGTCGTAGCCAAGATCAAACTGTATTGGATTTAATTTTGCCCTTAATGCATACAGAGACCAATGCCTGTGTACGCGCAGAACGTGCATTTAATGCATATCTAGAAGGTGGCTGCCAAGTACCGATTGCAGGTTATGCAACCTTAGAAAATGGTCAGATTCATTTGGAAGGTCGTGTCGGTAGTGTTGACGGTCAAACCTTGTTGAAAGCAAAGCAAGTAGGTCTTCCCGAACAGGCTGAACAGCTCGGTGTCAAATTGGCACAAGACTTGTTAGCTCAAGGTGCAGGTGAAATTTTAAAGGCACTGTATTAATACATGCTTTTTATCAATACACGTCCGACAGATCGTGCAACGCAGCTTAGCTTGACGCTGCGCTCTGCGGGTGTTGCTGTGGCTGAGCTTCCATTACTTGAGCTCAAGCCACGGGCATGGTCAGAAGTATTGGCAGCGTGCTACGCTCAGTTGAGTGCTGCGGATGTATTGGTTGTGGTGAGCCCATCTGCGGTTACCTTTGGAATGCAAGGTTTGCGTAAGGCAGGCATTTCACTTGATCAGCTCGAACATATTCAATGGGTTGCAGTCGGTGATGCAACTGCAGCAAAGCTGGCTGATTATGGCATTCACAGTGTCGTACCGCAGGTAGAAACCTCGGAGGGAATGCTCACCTTAAGCCATGTAGAACAATTAGAGGCCGGGGCTTGTGTTGCGTTTTGGCGCGGTGAAGGTGGTCGTCAATTTATGATGCAGCAGTTGCTAGCACGTGGCATTCAGGTTCTCAATTTTGTGCTATATGAACGGCATCTACCGGAAGAGACCATTCAAAAAGTAAAAACACTCATTTCTGAACATCAGTTGTCATCTCCATATTGTATGTTGATCACCAGTGAGGCCAGTTGGCTCAATTGGCTTGACCTGATTCAGTCGCATTTATCAGTACTGCGCCATGCACATTTTTTAGTTTTAGGTGTAAGGTTGTTCGAGCTACTTGAGCAAAGTCGTATAACACTGAACAAAGATTTTAAAATTATTCAACTCGAAGATTTAAACGCGACACACATATTGCAGCATGTGCAAGTCGTGCAGGGAAATACATGAAGAAGTTGTTTGTCGTTGTGGTCATTGTCGCCGTACTTTGGTTGGCTAAACTCAGTTTTGATTTGTTTCAGGTCAATGCTCAACAAACCGAACTGATGCAACAACAAACTTTATTGCAACAGCGCAATGCAGGTTTGAATGATCAGGTCGTGGCTTTGAAACGCCAGTTGAACGGCACAGCGACCGAGATGTCGGCTGCAACGACATCGAATGCTTCGATTACTGCTGAGGCGACCCATAGTATTGAGCCAATGATTGTGGTGGGTCAGCAACTTGATTTGGTTGAATTTGCCATGCAGCAACAACAATTTGCTGTTGCTTTGGAAAAATTAAACCAATTAGATCAACAATTAGACCAGTTGAGCTTGGCACCTGCATTGCGCATGAGTTTGCATCAGGTGATTCAAAAAGACCGTGAGACCTTAAAGCAATATGTGACAGAGCGTCAGTTGCAATCTGATAAAGTGAAAAATACTCTGCAATCGATCGATCAATTGTTAGAAAAAGAAATATTAAAGCCATACAGTTCAATAGAGCAGCAAAAAGGTCTTTCTTTTTGGCAAAAATGGATTCAAGTCGAATCAGTCGAACAACCAAGTCCCGTATTAATGCAGCGTAGCTTAGTATTAAAAGAAATGCAGTTACGTTTAATTTTGGCTCAGCAAGTTTTAAATCAAGGACAATATCCTCAGTTTCAACAAGAAATTACTGAAATTATGCAAATTATGCAGCAATTGCCAGATGCTTCATTAAAACCGATACGCCAGCGTTTAGAACAATTAAAGGACATTCCGGTTATTTCTGTACCGCTATTAAATACTCGGGCACTCATAGGATAATTGACTATGAAACATATATTATTGGCCTATTTATTTATTAGCTTATTGGTTGTTGCCATTATTAGTTTGCTGAGTTTTGGACATGGTGCAGGCTATGTGTATTTATACTGGCGTGAATGGCAAGTTCAATCTAATATTTGGTTTTTAGCATTATTGCTGGCACTACTGAGTTTGATCGTGCAAATGTTTTGGTATGCGGTTAAACGTTATTTAAGTCGAGAACAACGTAAATCTGAAACGGTCTTTAGTTTTAATAAACTACATCCCTATGAGCAATTGGCTGTCATTTGGCTTTTAAATGCTGCGCAAGATCAAAAAAACTTTATTCAGCAAGCTTTTACTGAGTCTGGATTATTAAAAGGGGTGATCGATGCGCGTTTATATTGGATTCAGCAACAATATGAAACAGCATTAAATGCATTAACTCAGACCAATCCAATGGCTTTTGAGCTTGCAGAATTGCAACGGATTGAAATTTATTTATCTCAACAAGAGGGTGAAAAGGCTTTAACGCATCTTGAATTTTTAAATCAACATGAACTATCGCCATGGTTGCAAAAAGTCAGTAGTGCCTATGAGCAGCGCCTAACCACGCTATGGGGCATGTTTGCGTTGCAGTTTCCTTGGTTGTATTTGCGTTCGACACGTTATGGACATTTAGATGAGCTGACAAAACAAGCTTGGTTGGAACAATTATTATCTGCATTTGATCAAGCTGATGTCGATGACTTACAGCATTTAAAGCAGCGTTATTTGGATCTGCAAGATCAAATTACAGAGCGTAAATATGCGGTCAAAGTGCTATGGTTGAAAGTCTTGTCTCGTATGCCAGAGATGAGTCAGGAACATGAGCAATTGGCTATTCATTTGCTGGAACAGCAATTTAACAAAGAAGTGTTCTTTTTGTGGTTCCAGCAAAAAATGCTGAAGCAAAACCCTGACTATGTGGCTGTAGAACAGCAGATTCGACGTTGGGAAGAAAAGTATCCTGCGCTGCCTGTTTTTAGTTTTGCAAAATGGAATATTTACCAAGCGACAGCACGCCAAGCTGAAGCAGATGCATTGTTAGAATTATATCCAGATGATGTATTAATGAGTTATTTACGCATCAAGTCAGCTTTAAATCAGCAGGATGACTTGATCAAACAATTAAATTTAATATTTGAAAATAATGCCAATTTTATGGAAATTCGAATATAAGGACATTATATGCAAGAAGATTTAGCTCAATATTCATTGGTTCATACTCAACACGTCGCTTGGGGGGATATGGATGCTTTTGGGCATGTAAATAACGTGCATTATTATCGTTATATGGAAAGTGCGCGGATTGGTTATTTAGACCAGTTGGATATATTTGATCAGTCTGTGGTTACGGTTGTGGCTTCAAGCCAGTGTAAATATTTAAGCCCCGTGATTTATCCTGATATTTTAAAAGTGGCAACGCGCGTTGAAGAATTAAGGAATAGTGCATTTCGTATGAGTTATATATTATGGAGTGAAAAGCAACAAAAAATCGTTGCAACAGGCGATGCAGTTATTGTGTGCGTGGATAAAACTACCCTACAAAAAACTTCAATTCCAGAAAGTATAAAGACCAAAATAAAAGCTTTAGAGATTTCAGTGGGAAATAATATTTAAATACAATTTAACTTTATATATTTTAAGGAGTCGTGTTAAAATATTGTAGTAAAATGAAAATTATTTATTGAATAAAAATTTTATTATAATATTATGAGCGAGTTTTCATAAGCATTATTAAAATGAAATTTCGGAGTTAAAGATTATGCCTGATATTAGTAATTTATCAGTTGAAGAGTTAAAGAAGCTTCAAGTAGAAGCTGAAGCACTGATTGCATCTAAAAAAGATCAAGCGATTGAAGATGCGTACAACCGTATTGTTGAAATTGCAGAAAATTTAGATTTAAGCGTTGAACAAATCCTTGAATTTGGTTCAAGCAAACGTAAAAAATCAACTCGTAAAGCGGTTGAGCCACGTTACCGTAGCAAAACCAATGCAGATGACACTTGGACTGGTCGTGGTAAGCAACCACGTTGGTTAGTGGCTGAGTTGGAAAAAGGCGCGAAACTAGAAGATTTCTTAATTTAAGAATAATTCATGAAATCGTCATATCTTGAGTTCAGGATAATTAAACCAGGCAAATGCCTGGTTTTTTTATCTCTTTGAATTGGCTATGAAGAAAAAGTATGCATAATGTGTCTATAAAGAAAAATGTTTAAATGATGGAAAAAAATTGATGGATCGGTTGTGGTGGGATGATCAATAAAACTAATAATATTCGGTGGCTCATTTTTGCTGCGATCAGTTTTTTAATTTTCGTTATGCTGCAAGTACCTGCAGCTTGGCTCATTACAAAATTTTATAAAAATAACCAAATGCTACATAACGTCAGTGGCAATATTTGGCACGGGCAAGCAGATTGGACACGAGGAAATTTGAAAGGCTCGTTAAACTGGAGCACACGCCCGTGGGACTTGATCTTATTGCGCTTGGGTGCAAATGTTGAGATTCATAGTGGCAATACCAAACTACAAGGTGTGATGGGCTATGGTTTTGGTAAAAGTATTAGTATTAAAAACTTAGAGGGTCAAATTGCTCCTGAAACCTTAAAAAGTTTTGCCGATTGGCAATGGCCAACGAATGCCATTCAATTAAATGACGTGCAGTTTAAATATAAGCCACAACAGGGATTTAGTCAGTCATCAGGTGAGATGCAGTGGGCAGGCGGGGATTTATCCTTTAGCTTTGCACAGCGTCAAGAGTCAATGAATGTGCCTGCCATGTTGGCCCAATTAAAAGATGATAATGGCAAATTATCGATTGATGTTCGAGATCAACGTGAACAAAAAATGATGAATTTGTCACTTGAGCCAGACCTCATGTTGGATGTGCAATTAACCCAGCGCTTTTTGATGAATGTTGCTTCCTATGAAGGTAAGGCCGGATTAGATACGTATGTGATTAGTTCGCGTCAACCCCTATTGAGTGGGGTGAACTGATGGCTGACTATTTCGAAAAAATCCGCGAGATCAATTGGAAGCAAACAGATCGACTTGCACCTGTGGTCTTGGCTTTAATAATTTTGTACCTGTGCTGGAAGTTAGCCGCTTTATTTTGGTTATTGATTGCACCGCCACAAGCCATGCAGTTAGACCGAGTTGAATTGGGTTCACAGCAAACGCAAGTTCCTAATATTAGCTCTTTTGCCTTGTTTCAGGAAAATCGTAGTTCAGCAGCTGACGCGCAGTTAAATATGGTATTGCAAGGTGTGGTGGTGGGACAGCCAAGTCGCTACTCGTCAGCAGTGATTAAGGTCAATGAGAGTTCAGATCGCTACTTGGTTGGAGAAACCATTCAAGGTTCATCATATCAACTGGCTGAAGTTTATTGGGATAAGGTGATTTTAACGCAGGGTAATGGTGCACGGCGTGAATTGGCGTTCCAAGGTATTGAAAACGGATTAGATCAACCGATTGTCCCTACAGCCAATGCAACATCAGGCGGATCTTTGCAGAATAACAGCATGCAAAATACAACTGATCCTGCAAATTTAGGGCAAAGCACAACGCAGTCCGCGATTGGTCAGGCCGTACAACGCATGACTGAAAATCGTGAACAATATATGCAGGAAATGGGGGTAAATCCATCAGTTAATGGTGGGTTTGAAGTTTCAAATCGAACACCTGCAGCCTTAAGAAATAAATTGGGTTTGCAGCCGGGTGACCGCATCATGTCTTTAAATGGGCAGGCGGTCGGTGCAGGACAATCTGAGGCGCAATTATTAGAACAAGCCCGCCGTGAAGGGCAGGTGAAACTTGAAGTCAAACGTGGTGATCAAGTGATGACCATACAACAGGATTTTTAGTGATGTCTCATCACTTTATAGGGTTAGGAAACACAGGCGTATATGGCTTTATTTAATAATAACCGTTCAACTTTAGCTGCCTATGCCATGGTGCCCTTGGTTGCTATGGTCAGCACAGCAAGTTATGCACAAACTTGGAAAATCAATTTACGTGATGCAGATCTTACGGCATTCATTAATGAAGTCGCAGATATCACGGGGAAAAATTTTGCAGTTGATCCACGGGTACGAGGAAATGTAACGGTTATTTCCAATAAGCCTTTAAATAAAAATGAAGTCTATGACCTGTTTCTCGGTGTGTTGAATGTGAATGGTGTAGTGGCAATTCCATCGGGCAACACCATTAAACTGGTTCCAGACAGTAATGTAAAAAGCTCGGGCATTCCTTATGATGCGCGCCACCGTGCGTCTGGAGACCAAATTGTCACCCGAGTAATTTGGCTCGATAACACCAATGCGAATGACTTAATTCCAGCCCTACGTCCCTTAATGCCACAATTTGCACATTTGTCGGCAGTGGCAGGGACCAATGCGCTGATCGTCTCAGACCGTGCTAGTAATATTTACCAGCTCGAAACGATTATTCGTAATTTAGATGGAACGGGTCAAAATGATATCGAAGCAGTGACGCTGCAATCGAGTCAGGCCGAAGAAATGATTGGGCTGTTAGAGTCGATGAGTTCGACCGGCGCATCAAAAGACCCGAAAGGGTCACGAATTCGTATTATTGCGGACAATCGAACCAATCGTATTATCATTAAAGGTGATACAGCGACACGTAAGCGTATTCGTAAAATTATTGAAACCTTAGATGTGCCTGCGGCAGATCGATTGGGTGGATTGAAAGTTTTTCGTCTAAAGTATGCAAGTGCCAAAAACTTGTCGGAAATCTTACAAGGCTTGGTCACGGGGCAGGCCGTTTCGAGTACGAATTCATCGAATAGCTCAAATAGCAGCACGATGAACAGCTTAATGAATGATAATAACAGTTCAAATTCACAGTCATTCAGTTCACAAAATAACACCAGTTCAGGTATTAACCTCAACAGCAATAACTCTTCCAATAATACGCAAAACGGTATTTCAAGTTTTAATGCCAATGGCGTCAGTATTATTGCCGATACCACACAAAATGCACTGATTGTGAAAGCAGATCCGCAGCTCATGCGTGAAATTGAATCTGCGATTCAACAGCTCGATATTCGTCGTCAGCAAGTGCTGATCGAAGCGGCGATTATTGAAGTCGAAGGCACGGATACCGATCAACTCGGTGTGCAATGGGCGTTGGGTGATATCAGTAGTGGTATCGGCTTAATTAACTTTGATAACTTTGGTTCGAGTTTAAAAAATATTGCCGCAGGATATTTAACTGGCGGCGCTGCGGGTGCAGGTAGCGCGGTGAGTGCCGGTACTTCTTTGGTCCTTGGTGATTATCGTGAAGGCAGTGATGGTTCACGCAAACTCTATGGTGCGATGATTCAGGCCCTAAAAGAAAAAACCAAATCCAATTTATTATCTACACCGTCTATTGTGACGATGGATAACGAAGAAGCCTATATTGTGGTGGGTGAGAACGTTCCATTTGTGACAGGTTCTGTCACCACCAATGGTGGTACAGCCAATCCATATACATCGATTGAGCGTAAAGATGTCGGTGTTACTTTGAAAGTTGTGCCGCATATTGGCGACGGCGGCTCTGTGCGTTTAGAGGTAGAGCAAGAAGTTTCTGATGTAAAAGACAATAAAGGCCAAGCGTCGGATTTGGTTACGACTAAACGCGCGATCAAAACCTCGATCTTGGCAGAGCATGGTCAAACGATTGTGTTGGGGGGGTTGATCTCGGACAATACATTGCATGGACGCCAATCGGTTCCTGGGTTGGGGGCTATTCCTGTACTGGGCAAACTCTTTAGCTCGGAAGGAAAATCCAACAGTAAACGCAATTTGCTGATCTTTATTCATCCGACCATTGTTGGAAATTCTGCTGATGTGAAGAAAATGTCTCAGCAGCGTTACAGTCAGCTCTATAGTCTGCAACTGGCACTGGATAATGACGGTAATTTTGCGAAATTACCTGAAAATGTGGACGATGTGTATCAACAGCGCATACCTGTTTCAAAGGGTACAGCACCAGCCCCTGTGTATAAGACGGTACCGACAGCACCGCAAACGACACAGCCAGCGGCAGTGGTCTCCACGCCAGTCGCCATTGAGCCTGCGGTGAAGCGCGAAACCATTACCGTACCGAATGGCAAAGTGGCGGGCACGCCTTAGGTGAGACAGCAGGGTGGTTTAGCTTTGAAACCACAGCATGCTATGATGAAAAAAACGAGCAATAGAGAATTAACTTCATGACTTGGAAAATTCAAGCAATTTCTGGTGATTTAACAGGACAAGAAATTAGTATTGAGCGTGATATGTTGGTGGGTCGCCATCAACAAGCAGATATTGTTTTGCAAGAATCTGATGTATCGCGTAAACATGCTGCCTTTGTACTGAAAGATCAGGCACTCTGGTTGCAAGATCTTAATTCATCCAATGGGACGTTTATTAATGATGTCCGTTTGACTGGTGAATCACTTTTAAAAGAAGGTGATATTGTACAGTTTGCCAGTGTGAAGTTTAGTTTATTGGCTCCAGCTAAAGCTGTTCAGATCCCAGCGGATATTGAACAAAGCGTTGAAGCGTTGCAAACAGAAGAAATTACACCTGTTCAGCAGCCGTCTGAAGCTGTTGCAGTTTCTGAAACTGTGGCACAAGAGTCTGTAGCAAACACGTCTGAAACTAAGGCACAAGAGCCTGTTGTTAAAACCGCAGCACAACAAATGAATGATCAAGGTATGCCAGAGTTGAAAGAGCGAGATGGCTCGGTTCAATTGACTCGTGATGGTATGCCGACCAATGTAGGTGTGCCTAAACCTGCACCAATTCCTGAGGGAATTGACGTAACTGCTGTTCCGAAAAATGAAGCATGTGATGTAGAAATTCCAGCGACATGTGTAGAGCAAGAGCGTGAAGCGCAAAAAAATGCCTCTGTGGGCTTAATCTCAGTCATTGTTTTAATCATTCTTGCAATTATTGCATGGGTCTTGTTTAAATAAACCGAGACATTCCTCAAAAGGCATGCATGGGCATGCCTTTTTTATGGGGAAAATTTACAAAAAAATAGAGGGACATTATGTTTGAAGTTCGTTTAGCAGAACGCCAAATGATTTTATTTGATCTGGATGGAACGCTAGTCGATTCAGCATCTGACTTACATCGCGCGATGAATATGAGTTTAAATGCGTTGCAATTACCGTTGGTCACAGAAGCGCAGGTGCGAAACTGGATTGGGAAAGGAACTTCATTGTTTTGTCATAGCGTACTTGAATACTTGACCGGGAAGGTGGATGCCGCACAGCACCATCTTTTACTGGAAACTTTTCTAAAGATTTACAATGCCGATCCTTGTGTTTTGACGCAGCCCTTTGACGGCATTCTATCGTTCTTGGATTGGGCAAAAGCAGAAGAGAAAATTCTGATTTGTGTGACCAATAAACCAGAGCAACCGGCACGCAGTATTGTGCAGGCACTAGGTATGCATGAATACTTTGATGATGTGATTGGCGGAGATCGTTTTGAAGAGCGTAAACCACATCCCAAGCAGCTAGAGTATTGTGCGGAGCATTATGCCTTGCCGAAACAGCAAATTTTGATGGTGGGTGATTCTGTCAATGATGTAGAGGCAGCACGTCGTGCGGGTATTGATTGTATTGTGGTCAGCTATGGCTATAATCATGGTGAAAATATTCGAGAGTGTCAGCCGCAGCACGTGGTTGATAACTTAAAAGAATTATTGGGTTGAAATAAGTAGGGTTAAGGAAGTGAAAATGAGCAAGTGTGTAGTATTTCGATGGCGTCACTCAATCAGCATGAGAAGAAATTAACTGAAATTGACTACGCGAAATATAGAGAAACCCAAATGACTACACAAACTCAATTTGAACAACTGAAAACTGCTGGATATAACTTGATTCCCGTATATCGTCAGCGCTTGGCAGATACAGAAACTCCACTTTCTGTCTTTGCGCGATTAAAACAACATAAACAAGCCTATTTATTTGAATCTGTAGAGGGTGGCGAAAACTGGGCGCGTTACTCCATTATTGGCTTGGGCGAGTCGACCGTATTTTCGTGTAATGAAGGGCAGTTGACCGTTCAACATGCTGATGGCTCGGTTGAAAAACAACAATGTGATGACCCGTTTCAATACATTCGTGACTTCCAAGCACAATATAAAGTGCCTACACAGCAAGATTTGCCAGCGTTGCCGAGCTTTACCGGTGGATTGGTTGGATACTTTGGTTATGATGCTGTACGTTATATCGAACCAAAGCTCAATAACGTTCCAGAAGCTGACCCGGTCGGGATTCCGGATATTTGGATGATGCTATCAAAAACCGTCATCGTCTTTGATAACCTTAAGGATACCTTATTCTTAATTGTGCATGCCGATGTAAATGATGCTGAGGCCTATACCAAGGCGCAGCAACAATTGGATGAGCTAGAAGAACTTTTGGCAACCCCAATTGCACTCAAAGCAAATAAGCATACTGCACCACAGTTTGAATCCATCACTGGACACGATAACTTTATTGACTCTATTGCAAAAGTAAAAGAGTACATTAAAGCAGGTGATGTGATGCAGGTTGTGCCAGGTCATCGTATGGTATCCGATTTTGATGGTGAGCCTTTACAGGTCTATCGTGCACTACGTCACCTCAATCCATCGCCATATTTGTTCTTGGTGCAAGGGCAGACACTAGAAAATGACATTCCTTTTCATATTGTTGGTTCATCACCTGAAATTTTGTCTCGTTTAGAAAATGGTGTGGCAACAGTTCGTCCTTTGGCGGGAACGCGACCACGGGGTAAAACAAAAGAAGAAGATTTAGCGCTAGAAAAAGATTTGCTATCTGATGAAAAAGAAATTGCAGAGCATTTGATGTTGATCGATTTGGGGCGAAATGATGTTGGACGCGTTTCTAAAATCGGTAAAGTTCACGTGACTGATCAAATGGTGATCGAACGTTATTCGCATGTCATGCACATTGTGTCAAATGTGCAAGGTGAAGTACGTGATGATATCGATGCTTTGGATGTTTTTAAGGCAACATTCCCTGCGGGTACGCTTTCAGGCGCACCAAAAATCCGTGCTATGGAAATTATTGACGAAGTTGAACCAGTAAAACGTGGAATTTTTGGTGGTGCTGTTGGTTATTTAGGCTGGCATGGCGAAATGGACATGTCGATTGCGATTCGTACCTGTGTAATTCGTGAAAATAAGGTCTATGTTCAAGCTGGAGCAGGGGTGGTGTACGACTCAAATCCTGAATCAGAGTGGAATGAAACCCAAATAAAAGCTCGCGCAGTGATCAAAGCGGTTGAATTATCATCAAATGGATTGATTTTATGAGTTTTTCACGTTTTTTTTAGAAAAAACACTTGCAAGGATTTCAAGATTTGCTAAACTGCACACCGTTCCGATACGAAACGTACGAAACACTAAGAAACGCCGGCATAGCTCAGTTGGTAGAGCAACTGACTTGTAATCAGTAGGTCCACAGTTCGAATCCGTGTGCCGGCACCATCTTAGAAAGTTTGAGAGTGAGTAGAGAGAACAACACTGAAGTAAGTGTAAAATGGTGAGGTTCCCGAGCGGTCAAAGGGGGCGGACTGTAACTCCGCTACGAAAGTTTCGAAGGTTCGAATCCTTCCCTCACCACCAATTTTAAGACTTCAATAAGTGGTTTGTACCAACATCGTGCGGGAGTAGCTCAGTTGGTAGAGCGGTAGCCTTCCAAGCTACATGTCGCGAGTTCGACCCTCGTCTCCCGCTCCATATCTATTGAAGTGCTTATATTTGCTCTTATAGCTCAGTGGTAGAGCACTCCCTTGGTAAGGGAGAGGTCTCGAGTTCAAATCTCGATAAGAGCTCCAGATTTTACAGTTTAGCAACTTTAGATGTTGCGCAAGATTCCAGAAGCAGGCTTTTTAGTCTGCTTTTCAAGTATTGGGTGTTTATTTTTTTTAGGCGATATGTCGGAGCTGGGTTTTACTCAGAATTGTGTTCGACGTAAACGAGGAAGAAAAGCATGGCTAAGGCTAAGTTTGAACGTAATAAGCCGCACGTTAACGTGGGCACAATCGGTCACGTTGACCATGGTAAAACGACTTTAACAGCTGCGATTGCAACTGTGTGTGCAAAAAAATTCGGTGGTGAAGCGAAAGATTACGCTGCAATCGACTCTGCACCAGAAGAAAAAGCACGTGGTATTACAATTAATACTTCACACGTAGAATACGATTCTCCAATCCGTCACTACGCTCACGTAGACTGCCCAGGTCACGCCGATTATGTTAAAAACATGATTACTGGTGCTGCGCAAATGGATGGTGCGATCCTTGTTTGTTCGGCGACTGATGGTCCAATGCCACAAACTCGTGAACACATCCTCCTTTCTCGTCAGGTAGGTGTACCTTATATCGTTGTATTCCTAAACAAATGCGATATCGTAGACGACGAAGAATTAATTGAATTAGTAGAAATGGAAGTTCGTGAACTTCTTTCTACTTATGACTTCCCAGGCGACGACACTCCAGTAATCCGTGGTTCTGCTCTTGCAGCGCTTAATGGTGAAGCTGGTCAATACGGCGAAGATGCTGTAGTTGCTCTTGTTGAAGCTCTTGACTCTTACATCCCAGAACCAGAACGTGCTATCGACCAAGCATTCCTTATGCCAATCGAAGACGTATTCTCAATTTCAGGTCGTGGTACAGTAGTAACTGGCCGTGTTGAAACTGGTATCGTGA